>NZ_JADCKU010000003.1:0-381534 GCF_014982165.1 Enterobacter cloacae complex sp. P24RS | reverse complement strand
TTCAGTTCCGTTCCTAAAAACGATACGCCATCGGTTATTCTCGACACACAGCAATACGATTGAAAATTAAAGTAATGGAATATAAATAATATGAATATTATTAGATCTTCTAAATGGACAGTGGCAAGTATATTGCTGTGTAGTATGAGTTACACTCATGCATCAATGAATACATCGCCAGAGATTGAGCTTGCGGCAAATACGTCGACCCCGGCAGCGACTACCACTCCGCGTAACCCGTTTGCCGAGGAAAATAACGTGCCGCCCGCTTATTCATCGCTGGCTCCGGTAACGCGTTCACTTTGCCTACAGGAAAACGTGTTATTAAGCCAGGCTATAAAAAAGTGGGCCGAAAGTAATCATTACAAACTGTTCTGGAACAGTAAAAAAGATTACCTGGTCTATAGCACTATTACCCTGAACGGTAAAACGGATGATGATATTTTACAGTCGTTAGGGGAACTCTTTTTCTCAGAGAACTATGGTTTAGTCGTAAAAAAATACGAGAAAAACCACGTGATCGTTGTTGATGAAATGTAAGCGGAAGGATCCCATGAAACTTAAGATTAGTGTGCTGTTGCTGGCTTTCCTTGCGCAAGGATGCGTAAGCGATTTCAATAAAAAATATGATGTTCCTAAAAAAATACGCGAACACACCGCTGATGCGACCACCAGCGATGAGGCGAAGACCAAACCCTATATTAAATATGATACGGCTTTTTTAGGTAAAAAAGTTCAGTACAGCGTTGAGCAGCAGAAGGTGATGAGTAAGCATGTGAAGATCACATCTTACGAGCCTACCTCTCTTTCGACGTTGATGGATGCGGTGTCTGCCCAAACGGGTATCAGTTTCCGCATTAATGCGTCAGCGATAAGCGATAAAAAAGCAACGGAAGACAACTCATGGGACGTTCCACGTTCTGTGCAGTTTGACGGTACGTTTGAAAGCTTTATGCAATACATTAGCTCACTGTACGACGTTAGCACTCAGCTCGACGAAAACAATGTGCTGAAAATCAACGTGTTTGATACCTATGTATTGCGTCTCGATTTCTATGGTGAAAACAATAAAACTGAAACCACGCTCGATCTCTCAGGCAACGAGGCGACATCAGGCGGCGGCTTAACCGGCAAATCGGAGACAAAGTTTGAATCGTCGTTCTGGGACGATGTTGAGGATATGGCGAAAAACTACGTCACCTCTGGTAACTACAGTCTTTTCAAAGACTCGTCTATCCTGATGGTCAACGCACGTCCTTCTGAATACGAAGCGTTAAGTAAAGCGCTGGATAAGTACAAAGCGGATAACAGCCGCCAGTTTATTGTCACATACCGTATTTTTATTCTCGACAAAGAGAAAGAGAAACAGTTAAGCGGCGGTATGGATTTCAATTTTAGCGATGCACATAACACAATTAATTTGAGCAGTAGCATTTTCAATAACCTGGCCGGTGGAATCTCCGCTGGCTGGAAAAACAGTCGCGTTGATATTAATACGGGCCTGGATGCGCTTTACAAATTAACCGGCAGCGAATCGCTTCAAAGCGGTTCATTTATTACCCGTAATAACATGGCTGTACCGGTCAATATGACACAATCTCAGTTTTATGTTTCTAGCAGAACACGTACAACGGATGATAATGGGGATGTCAACGTTGATGTTGAAACCTCTGAGATCGTGACCGGGACCAGCTTTATCATTACACCACGCGTATTGTCCGATGGGCGCATAGAGGTGGTAAGCGGTTTTACTAAGCGTTTTCTTAACTCTATTGATGAGTATGACGATGTTCAGTTGCCTAACGTAAGCACCACGGAATCTTTCAACTCTTCCATCATCAAGCCAGGCGATCTGCTGGTAGTGGGAAAATTTGAAGTGAAGAGCTCGAAAGATGGGCTTCAGTATGAAGTGCTGGGTGCCTCTGACGGTAAAAATGAAGCTACCGCAACTGTCCTGATGGTTGTAGGGGTCGATTACTATCGTCAGCCGATCACGTCTCGCGGCGATTGAGAAATTGCATTATGAATAACCTTCTCTTGCAAAAAAACATCCTGACCGGTCTCCACTGGGAGCCGGAAAGCCTGAGCCATCTGCAACCGGCTGAACAGGCCTCGTTTCGGGGGATGATGAAAGCGAACCGCAGGCTGGTTTATTCGGATGCTTCCGGCACGCAGGCCTTAGGATACAGTACAAAAATTTCGACGTTATATGAGCCCTTTGCGCTCTATATCAAAGAGCTTTTTGGAGACGGTATTTACTTCTTTCATGAAAATGAAGAAACCACTTATTTTCTGATTATCAATGAAGGTCGAATTATCAGCGGAACGGATTGTTTCATTAGTACCGTACTTTTTGATGAGCTAATGAAACACCCGGTGGGATATGAACATCTCGAGGTAACGCCGCTTGAAGAATCGCAGATAAACGTGGTCATTGAGCGCTGCGTGGCGCGACAGCTAAAGTTAAAGCGACGTCGTCGCCTGATCATTGGCTCAATCTTT
The DNA here is from genome assembly GCF_014982165.1 of Enterobacter cloacae complex sp. P24RS. NCBI lineage: Bacteria > Pseudomonadati > Pseudomonadota > Gammaproteobacteria > Enterobacterales > Enterobacteriaceae > Enterobacter > Enterobacter cloacae complex sp. P24RS. The sequence goes on along the minus strand of NZ_JADCKU010000003.1, from coordinate 379,032 downwards.
ATTGCTGGCCTGTCGATTCTGGTTATGTTGGCGCTGGTACTTCACTTTTTTGTGGCTGGATAAATTATGCTGGAAAGTCTCTATTTCTGGAAAGGTAATAATGGCGGCAGTACTGTAAAAAAGATGCTGCTCATCGCGCTTGCTGTCGTACTGGTGTTATCTGCTGGAGGCGCAGGGGCGTGGTATTATTTTATTAAGCTTCCGGCTGAAAAGGCCGCTGAAGAAGCGTTGATGAGGCAGCGTCAGGCTGCCGAGAAATTACAGAGCGATATTGCCTCCGTGAAGTCCTTTTATGAAAAGTCTCTGGAGGGGGCAAGTATTATTAAAGCAATCAATTTTATCAACGAAGTTAACAATAGTTTAGCTGATTTCAAAGACCTTAGTATTGAAAGTGAGGCATTTGATTGCGACATTAAAAAATGCCGTTTCAGTTACGTTAACAGACCGGGGACGGTACTGACTTTACCCGAGAAAACGTTTTGGGGAAAAGCCTACAAAGCCTCTGTGAACGCAAAAAAGGACAAAAAGAAAGGTAAGGATAAGTCAGATTTTGGTTACGAGGACATCGAATCAAAACTGAATGGAAATGCGTTACAAACTGCGTATAAAAATAAGAAGCCGCTGGCGCTTTATCCCTGTGATGAAGTCGTGTCTTACATCCTGACTTATAATTCATTCCTCAAAAGTATGTCTGGTAACAAAAAGAAGACTGCTAACGGAGAAATAGTCATAAAAAAAATGCCTAACAGTGCTGTTACTGCTCTTGAAACGCAACTAGTGAGCAAAGTAAAGGCCTATGGGCTAATGGCAGGGACGTGGGAAATCCAATTCAAAGGCGGAGTGGTGAGTGAAAGTACCCTGAATTTACAGCTGGTACTCTTTAAGCAAGCATATCGTGACGCTTTTTTAATTAAACGGATTGAGTCGGAACATAAAGGAATTAAAGTTTCAGGAGGCCTGGTATGCAAAGCGTAAAAGTAATGATGTTAACCGCGGTATTTTCGTTATCGGTAGGGACGGCAGTGGCGGCGCCTTCTACAGCGTTGCCAAAAGCGCCTGACAGTGCTGCAAAAAAAGATGCAGTGACTGAGGCTAAAACGGACGTTCACAAAGAGAAGCCATCCGCGCCGAACGAGATTGCCGCAGCGCAGCCTCAAATGGCAATGGTGCAGGAGAAGCTTGACGAGAAGATCGAACCTAACGCGACGTCCAGTGCTAATGAAGCAGCTAAGGATCAGGCGAAGGTCAAAGATGAAACTCAGCTTGTTCAGGATCGTCTTGCTGAAATCGTTGAAGATGATTACGCCTATGAAAAAGCGCGTCGCAAGCTGGCTAATCTGGTTGAGCTACAGAAAATGATTAGCCAGATCCGTAAAATGAGTGCAGAAGACAAAAAGTACTCGGCACCGGTTCAAAAAGTTGAAGTGTCGCAACCCACCAAGGCGGAGCCAGTGAAATCAGCAGAACCGATAGCGATGCCGCGCGTTTTGTTTGAAACTCAAATCGGGGGTTCTCAGCGCACAGCCGTCAGTGACGGAGAAGAGTTGCGCTATGTTCGAAATGGCGAGGTCTTCACCATCGGCGGCAGCGATTACAAGCTCGCTAAAGACAGGAAATCTGTCGTATTAGCCAGGGATGCAGCCAAGTGAGCCTGATGTTTTTGCGAATTTCGGCAGAGGAGTTGCTGGCGGGTAAATGGACGTACCAGGAATATGATGGTATCGGCTTCACGGCCGCTATCGAAGAGGCCGAGTACCTTGTGATCTCGCATATTGAAATCAACGATCTCTTTACCTACCAGATTCAGATATCACGGCTGGTCTCACAGCATAAGCGTAAGATCCTGGGCATTGCGCTTGTGCAAGAGGACGATTTTTACCGGATAATTGAGCACGTCTCGCTGAAGAAAATCAGTGATGCCAATAAGAACATTGACATCACTGATACGCAAAAACAACTGGCAGCAATTTTGCAGCGTGCCGTGGGGATGGGGGCGAGCGACCTTCACATTACCCGCAACGACGTTCTGGCGCAGTTTGAGGCTCGCGTTAACGGCGTGCTGATGCCTTTTATGCAAATAAAATCTCAGCAGTGCGATGAGCTGGTTTTCGTTTTGTATAACGTGGAAGCCACTACCCGAGATACCACGTGGAACCGTGCGATACCGCAGAGCGCGAACATTCTGTACAGCCTCGGCGGTAAGCCCTTCCGCTTCCGCTACGCCCATTTCCCTATTTTTGGGGAAACGGCGGATTGTTATCACGCGGTTCTGCGTATTATTCCGTCCGGGCTGCAAAAAGGAAATATCGGGTCGCTGGAGAAAATTGGCATTTCGCCGGAAGAGGTCAGCGATCTTAAAAAGATCCTCAGTAATCCTTATGGCGCATACGTTATTGCGGGGACGACGGGTTCCGGGAAATCCACGACGCTTAAAAACCTGATGGAATGGTTGCAAATTAACCGCTATGAAGATCGCGGCTGCTTCCTGACCGTAGAAGATCCGGTTGAGTATGAGATATATGGTGCGAAACAGAGCTCGGTGGTGGATGTTGAAGGCGGTGGTTTTCATGCCGCCATTAAATCGGCGCTGCGTCGCGACCCGGATGTATTAATGGTTGGCGAAATACGTGACAACATTTCTGCCAATGCCCTTGCCGGGGCCGTAGAGAGCGGTCACTACTGTTTTACAACGGTGCACGCGGGGAACATCGTGTCACTTCTGCAACGTATGTCGGCGTTAGGTATTGGCAGCGACAAGCTCTCAACCCCCGGCTTCATTGCGGGTTTGCAGTGTCAAAAGCTGGTGCCGGTATTATGCGATAACTGTAAAACGGTGCTGGAAAATAAAACCATTTCCGGACATGAGTTTACATTATATACCGCCGGCGAAAACGGATGTCCTCAATGCAAGAATAGCGGCATAAAGGGACGCCAGCTTGCCATGGAGTATTTTCTGCCTACGTATGAAGAGCTGGCGACCATCTCTCGCCAGGAGTGGCTAAATACCTTCACGTTGTGGCGCAACAAACGAAAGACGGCATCAGGTTTAACGGAGGGTTTTGAGATCCGTGAAAAAGTGATGGCACACGTTCTGAATGGGCGCATAGACGCCCGCTGGTACGCCATGGAGTTTGGCGATGTATCACAAGATGATCTGGAGATGATCGTTGAAAAAATTCGGTAAAAAACAACGCCTGTACGTCTATCAATTTTGTGCGGATATGATCAAGGCGGGTTTGCCGCTCTTTGACTCCCTGCAAAAATTGCAGATAGAGGGGCGGCCGCTGCTTGGTAAAGGGTTCAGCAATAAGCTAGCTGACGTACTGAAGCAAATGAAGCAGGAGACCTCTGTATCTTCTGTTTTTTCCGGTATGGTGCCTAACTCTGAGCTGAGCGTAATAACCGCTGCTGAAAAAAGTGGTAGCCTCGCCGACGGCTTTTTGACGCTGGTTTCCGTTATTCACTACAACGATGAGCTGAGAAAGAAAATTGTCGGCGCGCTGGTTTTCCCGCTGATCATGATTTCTTTATCCTTAGTGGTTATTGCCGGCTATTCGCAGAAAGTTTTTCCGGCCTTTGCTTCCGTAGTTCCCGTTGAAAAGTGGCCTGGGGTTACGCAAAACCTCTATAGCTTCGGGACCGCTTTGTACCAGGGGCTGTGGCTAAAAATTTTAATCGGATTTATAGGTCTCGTTATTGTTGTTAGAGTGACGATGGCCAACTTCAGCGGCAACATGAGAAATAAAGTTGTGGATAGGGTTCTGCCCTTTTCAACTTACCGTCAGCTCACGTCTTCGGTATTTTTGAATAACCTCTCATTGATGCTGAGTAACAATATACCGCTGACTGATGCGCTTGCCATTATACGCCTGAATGCCAACCGCTGGTTGCGCTGGCACCTTGACGTCATGATCGACAATATGGCAAAGGGTATTCACTACAGTAAAGCGCTGTCGACGGGATTAATGGGCGTAGAAGAACTTCTGAATATCAGTTTATATGCTGAGCTTCCCTCATTTAATGATGTTTTACGTTCGGTATCAGAACGTTCCAGGGAGCGTATTCAGGAATACATTAAAAAACTGTCCGGTTTATTAAAAAACCTGGCCACAGTGATCCTGGGTGGATGCGTTATTTGGGTATTTTTGGCCCTCTTCGCATTGATGGATACTTTATCGAAAACGGCGGGTGGATAAGCATGAATAAAACTTCTGCAAATATCATTGCTGCATTTATAACAGCATGTGCCGCATTGACTTCGTTAAACGGAATAGCGGCGCAGAAATTTGGGTTTGGCACGGTTACGAAGCCGAGTTCAGACTCATGTTCTTTGTGGGGGTCGTTGTATCCTATTTCAATACAGCAACCTGAAGATGAACCGGTGAATTATTATGTAAATTTTATTTGGGTTGAGGCGAATTCTTACAAGGGGATAGATGAATACGCTGATTTTTATATCACTCCGTATAGTCAGAATGCCTGGCCATCAAGCATCAATATCTTGACCGATGGCGGTCAGGCATTTTGTATGGGTGATGGAGAATGTACATCCGCTACTGTCTCTGAGGTTAATAAAGGTATTTCTGCCTATGAAAATCTGAAAGCGGAATTCCCTGATAAAAAGGTGAGTGTGGTCAAAGCGCAACCGGACGGCACAGGTATTTTAAAGTGGTTCTATCTTCCCCTTCGCAAAGTCGATCTGCTTCGTATTGAGGTTTTTACACCTTTGAGCTCTTTAACCGCAGCTAATGAATATGTGGAACCCGTCTATTTTGAGTACCGAGCAACGGGAAAAGGGAGCGAACTCAAATTGCATGAATGGGGCTCAACGTCTGATGATAAGACGTATATCTCTTTGCCAGAGACGTTTAATCCCGTTTTAACCTCTGATATTCAGGTTTGGTTTACCCGAACAAATCAGGCTGGTCCTGCATGGGGTATTACCCCGAAAGCCCACATCGACTTCGTAACCAGCGCACAAAGCGATCGCGTGCCGTCGAGCTGCAAATAAAAGGATTAAGAAATGCGCATGGAAGCGTTTTTTGCACCGTACTTCCCATGGATGGCGCTCGTTTTAGGATTGCTGATTGGCAGTTTTTTGAACGTAGTCATTTATCGTTTACCCGTCATGCTATTAAGGACTCATTCTGATCCGGAAAGCCTGAAAGGTTTGCCCGACGTGAATCTCTGGTGGCCGCCTTCGCACTGCCCGATGTGTCAGACCAACATTAAGCCTTGGGATAACATCCCGGTTTTGAGCTGGCTGCTGCTGCGAGGGAAGTGCCGCCATTGCAAATGTACCATTCCCTTTCAGTATCCGCTAAGTGAGGCGTTGATCGGCGCCGGTTACTTTGCGCTGGTCTATTTCTACTACCCTCAGCACAGCCTGGTGCAGATAGGCTTTATTGCTCTGTTTTTCAGCCTGCTTTATACGCTAGCCATGATTGACATTAAGACATTCCTGTTACCGGACAGCCTCGTCTTTTTACTGATGTGGGCCGGGCTAATCGCCTCCGTGAGAAATATTATTCCCGTCTCGCCTCGCGATAGCGTGATGGGCGCCGCCTTCATTTGGATCTTTACGTGGTTAATGGCGCAGGGCTATGCGTGGATCGCGCGTCGCGAAGGGTTTGGTCAGGGGGATGTAAAGCTATTTGCCGCCTGCGCCGTGTGGTTGGGGAACGATAATATTGCACACCTGATGTTGGGCTCTGCCGCGCTTGGGGCGGTGTTCTTCATAGTGCGCTGGGTTATGTCTAAAAAGAAATCTCATCAGGATGATGAATCAGAAGGCTATCTGCCATTTGGCCCCGCGATAGCCATAACTGCGCTTGTAGTAATGCACATGGAGGTGCTTAAATAATGTCCTTTCTTCTGTTGTCGGGCGCGATGCTTGCGCTCAGTCCGGTCAAGCCCGTTCCGCTCGAATGCCACTATGCCGCCCTACAGGCGTTACTGTCTGCCAGACTATCCGACAGCGTGACCGCGCGTGCGGGCATTTTTCCATCCCTGAATAGCCCGGCATGTGTCTCTTATGATCGAGGTATCGAAATCGCGACGCTAACGGATTACCTGTCAGCATTCGATCGGCTTATCCCCGTTCCAGCCACGCGTCTTGCGCAAGCCGAAGAGGCGAAGGAGTTTGACTATTCAACCTTATTTCCGCCTGAAGTGACTGAACCTGAGGTTTCCGATCAGGATGCCGGAGTGAGTACGATGACGGCACTGGACGGAGAGGCGGGCAGCAGCGTCTTTACGGTGATGAACGCCACCATACCTACTGCCAGCGCGCCAGCGCCGGAATGGAAACCGTTGCTGAGCCAGCAGGCGCGATCGAGCCAGTTTATTTTCCCGCTGGCCACTTCGCCTTATGTCACCTCGCCGTACGGCCTGCGGTATCACCCCGTTATTCACTCCTTTATGCGTCATGAAGGAACGGATTTCAGGGCGGCCGTAAACAGTGAGGTGATGACCATCGCCGATGGAATGGTTGTTGAAGCGGGGTACGGCCCCGTCACGGGCTTCTTTATTACCGTGCGTCATGCTGATGGCTGGAGCAGCCGCTATCTTCATCTTAGCGAGCTCCATGTTGCGAGAAACCAGTTTGTGCGAAAGGGCAACGTTATTGGTTTGTCCGGAAATACCGGGCGTACCAACGGGCCGCATTTGCATCTTGAGATCAGCCACAACGACAAATTAGTCGATCCCATGTCGATATTGTTTGAGCAAAGAACGTCGGCGGAGCCTGTAACGGAGGTGCATCACGCAGAACCGTCGGAGCCGAAGCCTGAACCGGTGGATATGACGCCGTCCATCGCGGTCATCGCCGGTGAAGGTGAAAATCTGCAAATTGGCGTTCGTATCGGACGTAAATTATCCATGTATAGTCCCTCCGAAATGATTGAAACAGAGGAGGGGAACTGGAGAATTATCAAGAAGTTCGGTAAATATAAGCTCTCTAAGATCCAGACTGCTTCAGCGAGCGGGCAAAATTGACGTTTTTAGCTTCTTGTGCGCGGTTTTTTGTTTAGATTAAATCCACTTTGCTGGTTTTTTCTTCACTTGATACAATGCACTTAAATTGCCCTTGCGAAGGTGATTCGCTTTGGTTAGTATTCACACCCGCTTCAGTAGGAAACAAAATCCTGCTAAATTGTCGAAGCATTGGTATGCGGCAAATCCGCAAGGAACAGGTTGATTATGTACGAAGCTCTTTTAGTTATTTTCCTTATTGTAGCCATCGCTCTCGTAGCGCTGATCATGCTGCAACAAGGTAAAGGCGCTGATATGGGAGCCTCCTTCGGAGCAGGCGCTTCCGGTACGCTGTTCGGTTCAAGTGGTTCTGCGAACTTCATGACCCGCACGACGGCGATTCTGGCTACGCTGTTCTTCATCATCAGTCTGGTGCTGGGCAATATCAACAGCAACAAGACCAGTAAAGGAAGCGAGTGGGAAAATCTGAGCGCGCCAGCCAAAACTGAGCAGACTCAGCCAGCTGCACCGGCTAAGCCAACCAGCGATATCCCGCAGTAAGTATTCCGTACCGAGGTGGTGGAATTGGTAGACACGCTACCTTGAGGTGGTAGTGCCCTAACGGGCTTGTGGGTTCGAGTCCCATCCTCGGTACCAATATTCCAGAAGAAAGACGTCGAAAGACGTCTTTTTTTTCGTCTGTAGATTATGTGTTGTTTTCGTAGGGCGGGTAAGCGCAGCGCCACCCGCCATTTTGCCCGGTGGCGCTGCGCTTACCGGGCCTACGAAAGACCACAAAAAAGGCGCCCATTGGGCGCCTTTTGCATGTTACATCAGCGATTACTTTTTATCGCTATTCTCCAGGTTCTCAACCTGCGGCAGGCCGTTACCTGAATTCGCAGAGAGCAGGCCATTCTCAACGTAGTTGAACAGCTTCTCACGGGTATCGGTAATGTCCAGATTACGCATGGTCAGCTGGCCAATACGATCGTCCGGCGAGAAGACTGAATCACCTTTCTCCATGGTCAGACGCTCTGCTTTATAGGTCAGGTTGTCAGACACGGTATTCAGGATGGAGTAATCATTACCGCGACGCAGTTCCAGCGTCACTTCGCCGGTGATAGCACTCGCCACCCAACGTTGCAGGGCGTCACGCAGCATCAGGGCCTGCGGATCGAACCAGCGACCCTGATACAGCAGTTTGCCCAGCTGGCGACCATGAGAATGATACTGCTCAATGGTGTCTTCGTTGTGAATGCCGGTCAGCAGGCGCTCATAAGCGATGTGCAGCAGCGCCATCCCCGGAGCTTCGTAAATGCCACGGCTTTTCGCTTCGATGATACGGTTTTCGATCTGATCGCTCATGCCCAGACCGTGACGGCCGCCGATGCGATTGGCTTCCAGCATCAGCTCAACATCGTCGGAAAAAGTTTTGCCGTTCAGGGCAACCGGATGACCACGTTCGAAACGCACGGTCACTTCTTCTGCCGGGATCTTCACGCTTTCGTCCCAGAACTTCACACCCATAATCGGGTTAACAATTTTTACGCTGGAGTTGAGGAATTCCAGATCTTTCGCTTCGTGCGTCGCACCCAGCATGTTGGAGTCGGTTGAGTAGGCTTTCTCAACGGACATTTTGTAGTCGAAGCCGCAGGCAATCATAAATTCGGACATTTCATGACGGCCACCCAGCTCGTCGATGAAGTCGGTATCCAGCCACGGCTTGTAAATCTGCAATTCAGCGTTGGTCAGCAGGCCGTAACGATAGAAACGTTCAATATCGTTGCCTTTATAGGTGCTACCGTCACCCCAGATGTTCACGCCATCTTCTTTCATGGCGGCGACCAGCATGGTGCCGGTGACGGCTCGGCCCAGCGGAGTGGTGTTGAAATAGGTCAGGCCGCCGGTGGTGTTATGGAATGCACCGCACTGGATAGCGGCAATGCCTTCGGCAACCAACTGCTTACGGCAGTCAATCAGACGTGCGTTCTCTGCGCCATATTCCATGGCACGACGAGGGATCGCGTCATAATCTTCCTCGTCCGGCTGACCCAGGTTCGCTGTATATGCATAAGGAACCGCTCCCTTCTGGCGCATCCACAGCAGTGCAGCGCTGGTATCCAGGCCGCCAGAAAAAGCGATGCCAATACGTTGTCCTACCGGGAGATGCTTGAGAATCGTCGTCATAGAATAAAACCCTGCTTGATTGACTGATGAGAGATCGCTTTCGTTCTCTTGTGCATTTTTATGCAAAATAAGTGAGTATTCATTTAATCATCTTTTGGCGAAGACCGGAAGAGATGCGTGCGTTTTTTGTAAAAATTTTGGTCTAAACGATCTGGCGGAAGCCGGGTTGACAGGTGGGGTCAACTATCAATATACTGAACGCCGATTTTACGTCCCGTCTTCGGTACCAAATCCCAGCATTATTTGCAAATTCTGTCCAAAACGCGTAGAATTTGCCACGTTTCAGGCGCGGGGTGGAGCAGCCTGGTAGCTCGTCGGGCTCATAACCCGAAGGTCGTCGGTTCAAATCCGGCCCCCGCAACCAATTTCCTATAAAGTTCTTTTTCAAATATACTGTGAAGACTTAGAGCCTTCGTAGCTGGATTTGAAAAAATTCTTTCGGAGAGTGCTCCAGGCCACAGTTGTGGCTATAGGGTTCAGTTATCTAAAGCCCCGATTTATCGGGGTTTTTTGTTATCTGACTACAGAATAACTGGGCTTTACGCCCTTTTTTTATGTCTTGGGGGTGGGCTTGTCCACATTAGAGCAAAAATTAACAGAGATGATTACTGCACCGGTCGAAGCACTGGGCTACGAACTGGTCGGCATCGAATTCGTTCGCGGCCGCACATCGACGCTGCGCATCTATATTGATAGTGAAGATGGCATCAATGTTGATGATTGTGCTGATGTTAGCCACCAGGTGAGTGCGGTTCTTGACGTTGAAGACCCGATTACCGTTGCGTACAACCTGGAAGTTTCCTCACCTGGCCTCGATCGCCCGATGTTCACGGCCGAGCACTATGTGCGCTTTACCGGTGAAGAAGTGGCTCTGGTTCTGCGTATGGCCGTACAGAACCGCCGTAAATGGCAGGGAATTATCAAAGCCGTTGATGGTGAAATGATCACGGTGACAGTCGAAGGCAAAGATGAAGTGTTCGCGCTGAGTAATATCCAGAAGGCGAACCTGGTTCCCCACTTTTAACAGTCTGGATTGAGGTGAAAAGCCCGCGATGAACAAAGAAATTTTGGCTGTTGTTGAAGCCGTCTCCAACGAGAAATCACTGCCGCGTGAGAAGATTTTCGAAGCGCTGGAAAGTGCACTGGCTACAGCAACCAAGAAAAAATACGAACAAGAGATCGATGTTCGCGTAGAAATCGATCGTAAAAGCGGTGACTTCGATACATTCCGTCGTTGGGTAATCGTTGAAGAAGTGACCCAGCCGACCAAAGAGATCACCCTGGAAGCGGCACGTTTTGAAGACGAAAGTCTGAACGTGGGTGACTACGTTGAAGATCAGATCGAATCTGTTACCTTCGACCGTATCACCACCCAGACCGCGAAGCAGGTTATCGTGCAGAAAGTGCGCGAAGCCGAGCGCGCGCTGGTTGTCGATCAGTTCCGCGATCAGGAAGGCGAAATCATCACCGGCGTGGTGAAGAAAGTGAACCGCGACAACATCTCTCTGGAGATCAAATCCGAAGGGATGCCGGGTAACGCTGAAGCCGTGATCCTGCGTGAAGACATGCTGCCGCGTGAAAACTTCCGCCCAGGCGACCGTATCCGTGGTGTGCTGTATGCCGTACGCCCTGAAGCGCGTGGTGCACAGCTGTTCGTGACCCGTTCTAAACCAGAAATGCTGGTTGAACTGTTCCGTATCGAAGTGCCGGAAATCGGCGAAGAAGTTATCGAAATCAAAGCGGCGGCCCGCGATCCGGGTTCCCGTGCGAAAATTGCGGTGAAAACCAACGACAAGCGTATCGACCCGGTCGGTGCTTGCGTCGGTATGCGCGGCGCACGCGTTCAGGCGGTTTCTACCGAACTGGGCGGCGAGCGCATTGATATCGTTCTGTGGGACGACAACCCGGCGCAGTTCGTGATCAACGCAATGGCTCCGGCTGATGTGGCGTCTATCGTTGTTGACGAAGACAAACACACCATGGATATCGCTGTAGAAGCGGGCAACCTGGCGCAGGCGATTGGCCGTAACGGTCAGAACGTACGTCTGGCGTCACAGCTGAGCGGCTGGGAACTCAACGTCATGACCGTTGATGACCTTCAGGCCAAGCATCAGGCTGAAGCCCACGCGGCGATCGATACCTTCACCAAATACCTGGACATTGACGAAGACTTCGCCACTGTGCTGGTTGAAGAAGGTTTCTCAACGCTGGAAGAACTGGCCTACGTGCCAATGAAAGAGCTGCTGGAAATTGACGGTCTGGATGAACCAACCGTTGAAGCCCTGCGTGAACGCGCTAAAAACGCACTGACCACCCTGGCACTGGCTCAGGAAGAAAGCCTTGGCGATAAGAAGCCGGCTGATGACCTGCTGAATCTGGAAGGTCTTGATCGTGCGATTGCGTTCAAGCTGGCTGCCCGTGGTGTTTGTACGCTGGAAGATCTCGCTGAGCAAGGCGTTGATGACCTGGCTGATATCGAAGGTTTAACCGACGAGAAAGCCGGCGAACTCATCATGGCCGCACGTAATATTTGCTGGTTCGGCGACGAAGCGTAATAAACTGTAGCAGGAAGGAACAGCATGACTGATGTAACTGTAAAATCGCTGGCTGCTGAGATTCAGACCTCCGTGGACCGCCTGGTACAGCAATTTGCTGATGCAGGGATCCCGAAGTCCGCTGATGACTCGGTGACCGCGCAAGAAAAACAAACCTTGTTATCGCACCTGAACCGTGAACACGGCTCAACGCCTGACAAGTTAACGCTACAGCGTAAAACGCGTAGCACGTTGAACATCCCTGGTACCGGTGGCAAAAGCAAGTCGGTACAAATCGAAGTCCGCAAGACGCGCACCTTTGTAAAACGTGATCCGCAAGAGGCAGAACGCCTTGCCGCGGAAGAGCAGGCACAGCGTGAAGCGGAAGAACAAGCTCAGCGTGAGGCAGAAGCCACTGCCAAACGTGAAGCAGAATTAAAAGCTGAACGTGAGGCCGCAGAAAAAGCGAAACGCGACGCCGGTGAAAAAGCGAAGCGTGACGCTGCGGAAAAAGACAAAGTGAGCAATCAACAGACCGACGAAATGACCAAAACTGCCCAGGCTGAAAAAGCCCGCCGTGAAAATGAAGCTGCCGAGCTGAAGCGTAAAGCGGAAGAAGAAGCCCGCCGCAAGCTTGAAGAAGAAGCTCGCCGCGTCGCCGAAGAAGCGCGTCGCATGGCAGAAGAAAACGAGAAGAACGGCGTGAATACCGCTGAACCAACTGAAGACACCAGCGATTATCACGTCACTACCTCTCAGCATGCGCGTCAGGCAGAAGACGACAACGACCGTGAGGTTGAAGGTGGTCGTAGCCGTACCCGCAGTGCAAAAGCGGCGCGTCCTGCGAAAAAAGGTAACAAACACGCTGAATCTAAAGCTGACCGTGAAGAAGCACGTGCAGCGGTTCGCGGTGGAAAAGGCGGCAAGCGTAAAGGTTCCGCTCTCCAGCAGGGCTTCCAGAAGCCTGCTCAGGCCGTTAACCGTGACGTTGTGATCGGTGAAACCATCACCGTTGGCGAACTGGCTAACAAGATGGCGGTGAAAGGCTCTCAGGTCATCAAAGCGATGATGAAACTGGGCGCAATGGCCACCATCAACCAGGTCATCGACCAGGAAACCGCACAGCTGGTTGCCGAAGAGATGGGCCACAAAGTTATCCTGCGTCGTGAAAACGAGCTGGAAGAAGCCGTCATGAGCGACCGTGACACTGGCGCAGCGGCTGAACCGCGCGCACCGGTTGTGACCATTATGGGTCACGTTGACCATGGTAAAACCTCTCTGCTTGACTACATTCGTTCTACTAAGGTTGCCTCCGGCGAAGCGGGTGGTATTACCCAGCACATCGGTGCTTACCACGTAGAAACCGAAAACGGCATGATCACCTTCCTGGATACCCCAGGCCACGCAGCGTTTACCTCAATGCGTGCGCGTGGTGCTCAGGCAACGGATATCGTTGTCCTGGTTGTTGCTGCCGACGATGGCGTGATGCCACAGACCATTGAAGCTATCCAGCACGCGAAAGCGGCGCAGGTGCCTCTGGTTGTTGCAGTCAACAAAATCGATAAGCCAGAAGCCGATATGGATCGCGTGAAGAACGAACTATCCCAGTACGGCGTTATGCCGGAAGAGTGGGGCGGTGAAGCGCAGTTCATCCCTGTATCTGCAAAAGCGGGTACCGGTATAGACGACCTGCTGAACGCCATCCTGCTTCAGGCTGAAGTTCTGGAGCTGAAAGCGGTTCGTAAAGGTATGGCGAGCGGCGCGGTAATCGAATCCTTCCTGGATAAAGGTCGTGGTCCGGTTGCAACCGTTCTGGTTCGCGAAGGTACTCTGCACAAGGGCGACATCGTTCTGTGTGGCTTCGAGTACGGTCGCGTTCGTGCGATGCGTAACGAACTGGGTCAGGAAGTGCTGGAAGCGGGTCCGTCCATTCCAGTGGAAATCCTCGGCCTGTCCGGCGTACCTGCTGCCGGTGACGAAGTGACCGTCGTTCGTGACGAGAAGAAAGCGCGTGAAGTGGCTCTGTATCGTCAGGGTAAATTCCGTGAAGTGAAGCTGGCTCGTCAGCAGAAATCTAAACTCGAGAACATGTTCGCCAACATGACCGAAGGCGAAGTTCACGAAGTGAACATCGTTCTGAAAGCGGACGTTCAGGGCTCTGTGGAAGCGATCTCCGACTCCTTGCTGAAACTGTCTACCGACGAAGTGAAAGTGAAGATCATCGGTTCTGGCGTAGGTGGTATCACCGAAACCGACGCAACCCTGGCAGCCGCGTCCAACGCTATCCTGGTTGGCTTCAACGTTCGTGCTGATGCTTCTGCGCGTAAAGTGATTGATGCTGAAAGCCTGGATCTGCGTTACTACTCCGTCATCTATAACCTGATTGACGAAGTGAAAGCAGCGATGAGCGGCATGCTGTCTCCTGAGCTGAAACAGCAGATCATCGGTCTGGCTGAAGTACGTGACGTGTTCAAATCACCGAAATTCGGTGCGATCGCGGGCTGTATGGTTACCGAAGGGACCATCAAGCGTCACAACCCAATCCGCGTACTGCGTGACAACGTGGTTATCTACGAAGGCGAGCTGGAATCCCTGCGCCGCTTCAAAGATGACGTTAACGAAGTCCGTAACGGCATGGAATGTGGTATCGGCGTGAAGAACTACAACGACGTTCGCGTTGGCGATATGATCGAAGTGTTCGAGATCATCGAAATTCAGCGTACCATCGCGTAATCTTCTTCAACTGAAGATTAACTAGCGTAGACCGGGTAAGCGAAGCGCCACCCGGCAATAATTTTAAAAAGGGGCTTAAGCCCCTTTTTTGTCTGGAGAATTTATTATGGCGAAAGAATTTGGTCGCCCTCAGCGCGTCGCGCAGGAGATGCAGAAAGAGATCGCTCTCATTCTGCAACGTGAAATCAAAGATCCACGCGTGGGAATGATGACCACCGTGTCTGGCGTGGAAATGTCCCGCGACCTGGCGTATGCCAAAGTGTTCGTGACGTTCCTGAATGATCAGGATGAAGACGCCGTGAAGAACGGCATTAAAGCGTTGCAGGAAGCCTCTGGTTTCATCCGCTCTCTGCTTGGCAAAGCGATGCGCCTGCGTATCGTGCCGGAGCTGACCTTCTTCTACGACAACTCGCTGGTCGAAGGTATGCGTATGTCCAACCTGGTGACCAGCGTGGTGAAGCATGACGACGAGCGTCGTGTTAACCCGGCGGACGACAGCAAGGAGGACTGATGAGTCGTCCTCGTCGTCGCGGTCGTGACGTGCATGGCGTGCTGTTGCTGGATAAACCGCAGGGCGCATCCAGCAACGACGTGCTGCAAAAAGTGAAGCGTATTTATAACGCCAACCGCGCGGGGCACACCGGCGCGCTGGATCCGCTGGCTACCGGTATGCTGCCAATCTGCCTGGGGGAAGCGACAAAGTTTTCCCAGTACCTGCTGGATTCCGATAAGCGCTACCGCGTGATTGCCAGACTGGGCCAGCGCACGGATACCTCCGATGCAGACGGTCAGGTGGTGGAAGAGCGCCCGGTAACCTTCAGCGCAGAGCAGCTGGAAGCCGCGCTGGAGAGCTTCCGTGGTGACACGATGCAGGTGCCGTCGATGTATTCGGCGCTGAAATATCAGGGCAAGAAGCTCTACGAATATGCGCGCCAGGGCATTGACGTTCCGCGCGAGGCCCGCCCGATTACCGTGTATGAGCTGCTGTTCATTCGCCACGAAGGTGACGAGCTGGAGCTGGAGGTCCACTGTTCGAAAGGGACCTACATTCGCACCATCATTGACGACCTCGGTGAAAAGCTGGGCTGCGGCGCGCACGTGATTTATCTGCGTCGTCTGGCCGTCAGCAAATATCCGGTCGAACGCATGGTGACGCTTGAGCATCTGCGCGCGCTGGTTGAACAGGCGGAAGCACAGGGAATTGCGCCGGCAGATCTGCTGGATCCGCTGCTGATGCCAATGGACAGCCCGGCAGTGGACTTCCCGGTTGTTAATCTTCCTTTAACATCGTCCGTTTACTTTAAGAACGGAAACCCGGTCCGCACAACGGGGGCGCCGCTTGATGGCCTGGTTCGCGTGACGGAAGGGGATGAAGGCAAGTTTATCGGTATGGGCGAAATGGACGGTGAAGGGCGCGTGGCGCCGCGTCGTCTGGTCGTCGACTATCCGGTCGAAGCATGACGGTGATAACGCCTCACCTTGCGATAAGCAGGGGAGACGAGTAGAATATCGCCGCTTAACGCCTGGTAAATTGTTTAACAATTTGCGGGGCGTACATGGGATAGCTGAATTAGAGATCGGCATCCTTACATTCTTTATACTTTGGAGTTTGAAAATGTCTCTAAGCGTTGAAGCTAAAGCTAAAATCGTTTCTGAGTTTGGTCGTGGTACTAACGACAGCGGTTCTACCGAAGTTCAGGTTGCACTGCTGACTGCACAGATTAACCACCTGCAAGGTCACTTTGCAGAGCACAAAAAAGATCACCACAGCCGTCGTGGTCTGCTGCGCATGGTTTCTCAGCGTCGTAAACTGCTCGACTACCTGAAGCGTAAAGATGTTGCACGCTACACCGCGCTGATCGAGCGTCTGGGTCTGCGTCGCTAATTCTTGCGAGTTTCAGAAAAGGGGGCCTGATGGCCCCTTTTTTCAACCAGACGGCAGCAATTCAATGGAAACTATTGTATTGTTGCTATAAATGATCTTCATTGCAGAGGTTCGCGCGGCTAATGAGAGGCTTCACCCAGGGGGGTGTCGGTTGTCATTAGTCGCGAGGATGCGAAGAAGGTCGGGTTAAATCGTCAGCACACCAGAGGTGTGCTGACAATCATTTAAGAAAGGACAGAATTTTGCTGAATCCGATCGTACGTAAATTCCAGTATGGCCAACATACCGTCACGCTGGAAACCGGCATGATGGCGCGTCAGGCGACTGCTGCCGTTATGGTAAGCATGGATGACACCGCGGTATTCGTTACCGTAGTTGGCCAGAAAAAAGCTAAACCAGGTCAGGACTTCTTCCCGCTGACCGTTAACTACCAGGAGCGTACCTACGCTGCCGGTAAAATCCCGGGTGGCTTCTTCCGTCGTGAAGGCCGTCCAAGCGAAGGCGAAACCCTGATTGCGCGTCTGATTGACCGCCCGGTTCGTCCGCTGTTCCCGGAAGGCTTCGTTAACGAAGTGCAGGTTATCGCCACCGTTGTTTCCGTTAACCCACAGGTTAACCCGGACATCGTTGCGATGATCGGTGCCTCTGCGGCCCTGTCACTGTCTGGTATTCCATTCAATGGCCCAATCGGTGCCGCACGCGTCGGTTACATCAACGACCAGTACGTGCTGAACCCAACTCAGGAAGAGCTGAAAGAGAGTAAGCTGGACCTGGTTGTCGCCGGTACTGAAGCCGCGGTGCTGATGGTTGAATCCGAAGCTGAACTGCTGAGCGAAGATCAGATGCTGGGCGCTGTGGTGTTCGGTCACGAGCAGCAGCAGGTTGTTATCCAGAACATCAACGACCTGGTGAAAGAAGCCGGTAAACCACGTTGGGACTGGCAGCCAGAAGCGGCCAACGACGCGCTGAACGCACGCGTTGCGGCACTGGCAGAATCTCGTCTGAGCGATGCATACCGCATCACCGACAAACAGGAGCGTTACGCTCAGGTTGATGCGATCAAATCTGAAGTAACCGCGACCCTAGTTGCCGAAGACGAAACGCTGGACGCTAACGAAATTGGCGAAATCCTGCACGCTATCGAGAAAAACGTTGTTCGTAGCCGCGTACTGGCAGGCGAGCCGCGTATCGATGGCCGTGAAAAAGACATGATTCGTGGTCTGGACGTGCGCACTGGCGTACTGCCGCGTACTCACGGTTCTGCGCTGTTCACCCGTGGTGAAACGCAGGCGCTGGTTACCGCGACCCTGGGTACCGCACGTGACGCACAGATCATCGATGAACTGATGGGCGAGCGCACTGACAGCTTCCTGTTCCACTATAACTTCCCTCCGTACTCTGTGGGCGAGACCGGTATGGTTGGCTCACCGAAGCGTCGTGAAATTGGTCACGGTCGTCTGGCGAAGCGCGGCGTGCTGGCAGTGATGCCAGAAGCAGACAAATTCCCGTACACCGTGCGCGTAGTGTCTGAAATCACCGAATCCAACGGTTCTTCTTCCATGGCTTCCGTGTGTGGTGCTTCTCTGGCGCTGATGGATGCAGGTGTGCCAATCAAAGCCGCCGTTGCGGGTATCGCAATGGGTCTGGTGAAAGAAGGCGACAACTTCGTTGTTCTGTCTGACATTCTGGGTGACGAAGACCACCTGGGCGATATGGACTTCAAAGTGGCGGGTTCCCGCGACGGTATCTCTGCCTTGCAGATGGATATCAAAATTGAAGGTATCACCAAAGAGATCATGCAGGTTGCTCTGAACCAGGCTAAAGGTGCGCGTCTGCACATCCTGGGCGTGATGGAACAGGCGATTAACGCGCCGCGTGGCGACATTTCTCAGTTCGCTCCACGTATCCACACCATCAAGATCAATCCAGACAAAATCAAAGACGTTATCGGTAAGGGCGGTTCTGTTATCCGCGCGCTGACCGAAGAGACTGGCACCACCATCGAAATCGAAGATGACGGTACTGTGAAGATCGCAGCAACCGACGGCGAGAAAGCGAAATTCGCTATCCGTCGCATCGAAGAGATCACCGCAGAAATCGAAGTGGGCCGTATCTATGCAGGTAAAGTGACCCGTATCGTTGACTTTGGCGCATTCGTTGCCATCGGCGGTGGTAAAGAAGGTCTGGTTCACATCTCTCAGATCGCTGACAAGCGCGTTGAGAAGGTGACCGACTACCTGCAAATGGGTCAGGAAGTACCGGTGAAAGTTCTGGAAGTTGACCGCCAGGGCCGTATCCGTCTGAGCATTAAAGAAGCAACCGAGCAGTCTCAGCCTACTGCGGCGCCGGAAGCTCCGGCTGCTGAACAGCAAGGCGAGTAAGGTTGCCCTTTGCCCTCCGCGCTGGCGGAGGGCTTATTATCAGGCAGGACGCCTTGTTAAGCCGCCGGGGGACAGGACGTTCATCCAATAGTTGTCTTCGGGAGTGGGAAATGAAGCCTTTTTTGCGCTGGTGTTTCGTTGCGACAGCTTTAACGCTGGCAGGATGCAGCAACTCTGCCTGGCGTAAGAGCGAAGTCCTCGCAGTGCCATTGCAACCGACTTTGCAGCAGGAAGTGATTCTGGCACGCATGGAACAAATACTTGCCAGTCGGGCTTTAACCGATGACGAACGCGCACAGCTTTTATATGAGCGCGGAGTGTTGTATGATAGTCTCGGTCTGAGGGCACTGGCGCGAAATGATTTTTCACAAGCGCTGGCGATTCGACCTGATATGCCTGAAGTATTCAACTACTTAGGCATTTATTTAACGCAGGCAGGCAATTTTGATGCTGCCTATGAAGCGTTTGATTCTGTACTTGAGCTTGATCCAACTTACAACTACGCGCACTTGAATCGCGGTATCGCATTGTATTACGGCGGTCGTGATAAGTTAGCGCAAGATGATCTGCTGGCGTTTTATCAAGACGATCCTAATGATCCTTTCCGCAGCCTGTGGCTTTACATCGTTGAGCAGAAGCTTGATGAGAAGCAGGCCAAAGAAGCACTACAACAGCGCTTCGAGAAATCGGATAAGGAACAGTGGGGATGGAACATTGTCGAGTTCTACCTGGGCAACATTAGCGAAGCAACGCTGATGGAACGCCTCAAGGCGGACGCAACGGATAACACCTCGCTCGCTGAGCATCTCAGTGAAACCAACTTCTATTTAGGTAAGTACTACCTAAGTCTGGGGGATATGGACAGCGCTACGGCACTGTTCAAATTAGCGGTTGCTAACAACGTACATAACTTCGTTGAGCACCGTTATGCATTGTTGGAATTATCGCTCTTGGGCCAGGAGCAAGACGACCTGGCAGAATCGGACCAGCAATAGCTGACGACATAAACATCAGCCCGTAATCTTTTTGATTGCCATCACCTTCACTGGTGAGGGCGTTGTTGTTCGTCAATACACCTAATTTGAGCCGGTTCACACTTTTCAATGAAAATTGCTAATCATTTTCACGATGAGCTAAGTAGACTGGCCGCCATTAATATCGAGGCACTTGTACTACATGGCTGAATTCGAAACCACTTTTGCAGATCTGGGCCTGAAGGCTCCTATCCTTGAAGCCCTTAACGATCTGGGTTACGAAAAACCATCTCCGATCCAGGCTGAGTGTATCCCACACCTGCTTTCTGGTCGTGACGTGCTGGGCATGGCCCAGACTGGTAGCGGTAAAACCGCAGCATTCTCGCTGCCGCTGCTGAACAACATTGATCCGGACCTGCGTGCACCGCAGATCCTCGTCCTGGCTCCAACCCGTGAACTGGCTGTTCAGGTTGCTGAAGCAATGACGGAATTCTCTAAACATATGCGCGGCGTAAACGTGGTAGCCCTGTACGGCGGCCAGCGTTATGACGTGCAGTTACGCGCCCTGCGCCAGGGTCCACAGATCGTTGTCGGTACGCCGGGCCGTCTGCTGGATCACCTGAAGCGCGGTACGCTGG
Source organism: Enterobacter cloacae complex sp. P24RS (assembly GCF_014982165.1). NCBI lineage: Bacteria > Pseudomonadati > Pseudomonadota > Gammaproteobacteria > Enterobacterales > Enterobacteriaceae > Enterobacter > Enterobacter cloacae complex sp. P24RS. The sequence goes on along the minus strand of NZ_JADCKU010000003.1, from coordinate 358,728 downwards.
ATCTCTCTAAGCTGAGCGGTCTGGTACTGGATGAAGCCGATGAAATGCTGCGTATGGGCTTCATCGAAGACGTAGAAACCATCATGGCGCAGATCCCGGAAGGTCATCAGACCGCTCTGTTCTCTGCAACCATGCCAGAAGCGATCCGTCGCATTACCCGCCGCTTCATGAAAGAGCCGCAGGAAGTGCGCATTCAGTCCAGCGTGACTACTCGCCCTGACATCAGCCAGAGCTACTGGTCTGTATACGGCATGCGCAAAAACGAAGCGCTGGTGCGTTTCCTGGAAGCGGAAGATTTTGATGCGGCGATTATCTTCGTGCGTACCAAAAACGCGACCCTGGAAGTGGCTGAAGCCCTGGAGCGTAGCGGCTACAACAGCGCCGCGCTGAACGGCGACATGAACCAGGCCCTGCGCGAGCAGACCCTGGAGCGTCTGAAAGACGGTCGTCTGGATATCCTGATTGCAACCGACGTGGCAGCACGTGGTCTGGACGTTGAGCGTATCAGCCTGGTTGTAAACTACGACATCCCGATGGACTCCGAGTCTTACGTTCACCGTATCGGCCGTACCGGTCGTGCAGGTCGTGCGGGCCGCGCGCTGCTGTTCGTTGAGAACCGCGAGCGTCGTCTGCTGCGTAACATCGAACGCACCATGAAGCTGACCATTCCAGAAGCTGAGCTGCCAAACGCAGAACTGCTGGGCAAACGCCGCCTGGAAAAATTCGCCGCCAAAGTACAGCAGCAGCTGGAAAGCAGCGATCTGGATCAGTACCGTGCGCTGCTGTCGCAGATCCAGCCTGTCGCTGAAGGCGAAGAGCTGGATATGGAAACCCTGGCCGCAGCACTGCTGAAAATGGCGCAGGGCGAACGTAGCCTGATCGTGCCGCCAGATGCACCGATGCGTCCTAAGCGTGAGTTCCGTGACCGTGACGATCGTTTCGAACGTCGTGGCGACCGTAACGACCGTGGTCCACGCGGCGACCGTCCAGAGCGTGGTGGTGAAGACCGTCCACGTCGCGAGCGTCGTGACGCAGGCGACATGGAACTGTATCGCATTGAAGTGGGCCGTGATGATGGTGTTGAAGTTCGTCACATCGTTGGCGCAATCGCGAACGAAGGCGACATCAGCAGCCGTTACATTGGTAACATCAAGCTGTTCGGTACCCACTCCACCATCGAGCTGCCAAAAGGCATGCCGGGCGAAGTACTGCAACACTTTACTCGCACCCGCATCCTGAACAAGCCGATGAACATGCAGCTGCTGGGCGATGCACAGCCACGTCCTGACCGCGGCGGCGAACGTCGCGGCGGTGGTCGCGGTTTCGGTGGCGAGCGTCGTGAAGGCGGTCGCAGCGAAGGTCGCGGTGGTGAAGGCCGTCGTTTCTCCGGCGAGCGCCGTGAGAACCGTGGTCCACGCCGTGAAGAAGGCGCCAGCCGTCGTCGTTTCGGTGACGCGTAAGCCTTTCGCTTCTGACGTAAAGTAAAATATACAGCCCCGATAGTTGCTATCGGGGCTTTTTTTATTCCTTTTGTACTCTTGTACTGGTACAGTGCAACACACTAACATGCAGAACCACATTTTTCACTGGAGAAAAGGCCGTATGGCAACACTAACCACCACCCAAACGTCACCTTCGCTGCTTGGCGGCGTGGTGATCATCGGCGGAACCATCATTGGTGCCGGGATGTTTTCCCTGCCTGTGGTCATGTCCGGTGCGTGGTTTTTCTGGTCGCTGGCGGCGCTGGTCTTCACCTGGTTCTGTATGCTCCATTCCGGGCTGATGATCCTTGAGGCCAACCTCAACTACCGCATCGGCTCCAGCTTTGACACCATCACCCGGGATCTGCTGGGCAAAGGCTGGAACCTGGTGAACGGCCTGTCCATCGCGTTTGTGCTCTACATTCTGACCTATGCGTACATTTCGGCGAGCGGGTCGATTTTGCATCACACCTTTTCGGAGATGTCGCTGAACGTTCCGGCGCGTCTGGCGGGGCTGTGCTTTGCGCTGGGCGTGGCGTTTATCGTCTGGATGAGCACCAAAGCGGTGAGCCGCATGACGGCGATCGTGCTGGGCGCCAAGGTCATCACCTTCTTCCTGACCTTCGGCAGCCTGCTGGGGCACGTCACGCCCGCCACGCTGTTTAACGTTGCGGAAGTGAATGCCTCCTACACGCCGTATCTGCTGATGACCCTGCCGTTCTGTCTGGCGTCGTTCGGCTACCACGGCAACGTGCCGAGCCTGATGAAGTACTACGGCAAGGATCCGCGCACCATTGTGAAATGCCTGGTCTACGGCACGCTGCTGGCGCTTGGGCTGTATGTGATTTGGCTGCTGGGGACAATGGGCAACATCCCGCGCCCGGAGTTTATCGGCATTGCACAGAAGGGCGGTAACATTGATGTGCTGGTGCAGGCTCTGAGCGGCGTACTGAACAGCCGGAGTCTGGATCTGCTGCTGGTGGTCTTCTCCAACTTTGCCGTGGCGAGCTCATTCCTCGGCGTGACGCTGGGCCTGTTTGACTACCTGGCGGATCTGTTTGGCTTTGATGATTCTGCTATGGGGCGCTTCAAAACCGCGCTGCTGACCTTCCTGCCACCGATTGTCGGCGGCCTGCTGTGGCCGAACGGTTTCCTGTATGCCATCGGCTATGCCGGACTGGCGGCCACCATCTGGGCGGCGATTGTGCCGGCGCTGCTGGCACGTAAATCACGTAAACGCTTCGGCAGCCCTAAATTCCGCGTCTGGGGCGATAAACCGATGATTGCGCTGATCCTGGTCTTTGGGGTGGGTAACGCGGTGGTGCACGTGCTGTCGAGCTTTAACCTGTTGCCTGTGTACCAGTAAATCGTGCAGCCTGATCCCCTCACCCCGACCCTCTCCCACAGGGAGAGGGTGAAAACCGTAGGCCGGATAAGGCGAAGCCGCCATCCGGCAAAAAACTACCCCAGCAATTCTTCTTTCACCTGCATCGCCAAATCAAATGAGTGCAAACGCGCCTGGTGATCGAAAATCTGGCCGTTGACCATAATCTCATCCGCCTGCGTTTCACGCAGCACTGCTTCCAGCCCGTGACGCACTTTTGTCTTATCACCCACCAGCGACATGCTCAGTGCCTGCTGCACGCCATACTGCTCGGAGGCCGACCACAGCTTATGCATATTCTCCACCGGCGGCGGAAGCTGGCCCGTCTCGCCGCGGCGCAGCTTCACAAACGCCTGCTGCATGGAAGTAAACAGGAATTCCGCGTCGCGATTGCTGTCAGCGGCAATGATGTTGATACACACCATCGCGTACGGCTTCTCCAGACGCTCGGACGGTTTGAAGTTCGTACGGTAGAGGTGCAGCGCCTGATGCAGCATATCCGGCGCGAAGTGGGAGGCGAACGCGAACGGCAGCCCCAGCTGGGCGGCGAGCTGCGCGCTGTAGAGGCTTGAGCCCAACAGCCAAACCGGGATCTTCTCACCGTAGCCCGGGACCGGGCGCACGTGCGGGTTAGGATCCCGCGCGTCGAACCAGTCCACCAGCTCGGCCACATCGCGCGGGAAGTTGTCGATATCGCCGCTCATGTGGCGACGCAGGGCGCGCATGGTTGGCTGGTCGCTGCCCGGTGCGCGGCCAAGGCCTAAATCAATACGGCCCGGATAGAGGGTGTTCAGCGTCCCGAACTGCTCGGCTATCACCAGCGGGGCGTGGTTCGGCAGCATCACGCCACCGGAGCCAAGGTGCAGAGTGGTGGTATTCGCTGCCAGATAGCCAATCAGCACCGATGTAGCGGCGCTGGCGATGCCGACCATGTTGTGGTGCTCCGCCAGCCAGTAGCGGTGATAGCCCCGCTTTTCGGCCAGCTGAGCGAGATCGAGAGAGTGCGTGAAGGCTTCTCTTGCCGAGGAGCCTTGTGGGATCGGCGCCAGATCCAGCACCGAAAACGGAAGGGTTTTATCAGTCATAACAGCTCACTTTGTCGACGGTGAATCTTTAATACTGCATTAAAGTTTACTAACCGTTGTTAACAAAGTGAGCCTTTTTTACGCCTGAAGCTCCAGACCGGCGAGGCGTTTCCAGTAGCCATTACAGTCGCTGTTTGCCACAAGCGGCAGCGGCGACGCGCCGTTTTCATTGGCGCGGAAGGCGTCCAGCATCGCGAACACGCTGGTATCCAGCGGCGAAAGGCGCACCACGTCCACCAGTCCGTCCATCGACGCCAGCTCGTTGCCGAGGTTATAGACGTAACCGCTCATGGTCTGAATGCCGTTCAGAACAAACACCTGCTGATTCTCCTGCGACAGCATGCTGCGCCCGTTCGGGTACTTAATACAGCAGGTTTCGCATTCGTCTTTTGGACGATCTTCCGAGCGCGCGGTGAAGCAGCGGGCAGAGTAGGCCAGAGGCAGGTGGCCGTAGCTCAGCACTTCCACTTCAAACTTGTTGCGAATGCCCAGTTCTTCACACTGAGTGAGCAGGTTGGCCAGCCAGTCGCGGGAGAGCTCCACCGGCATACACCAGCGGGTCATTCCCTGCTTAAGCAGCAGGCGCAGGGTCACCGCGTTATAGCAGTTCAGCGCATGCCCGGCGACAAACGGCAGCTTACGTTCGGCGCACATGTTCACCACGCCCAGGTCGCTCGCCTCCAGCAGAAACTCGCCGTTCTCCACGTAGCGTTTCAGCTCGCCCAGTTCAGAGGACGCCTGTACCAACGCCAGCGTCGAGAGCACCACCTGCTTACCGCTGCCGGCGAGGCTTTTCGCCATCTCCAGCCAGTCGCCCACTTTGGTGGCGCGGCGCTTGCTGCACACCGCTTCACCGAGGTAAATCACATCGGCGCTGCTGTTAGCCGCCTGCTGGTAAAAATCTTCCAGCGTCTCTTTTGGCCAGTAGTAAAGCACCGGCCCTAATGAATATTTCATGGGTATCTCACTGCCATTTACGGTGATACGCGCCGAGCGTGGTTTGCGTGCCTTCGGACATTGCGCCGAGCGTCTCCATCCAGGCCGCCTGTGGTGCGTAGTTCTGCGGGTCTGCCATGCAGCGGTCGATGGCCTGACGCCACACCTTTGCCACCTGGCTCACGTAGGCCGGGCTACGCTGGCGGCCTTCGATTTTCACCGAGGCAATATTGGCGGCCAGCAGTTCCGGCAGCAGCTCCAGCGTGTTGAGGCTGGTGGGCTCCTCCAGCGCGTGGTAGCGTTCGCCGTCCACCAGATAGCGGCCTTTGCACAGCGTCGGGTAGCCCGCGTTTTCACCGTCCTGATAGCGGTCGATTAACACATCGTTCAGGCGCGACTCCAGACCCTGCGGCGTCTGCTGCCAGCGAACGAAGCGGGCAGGTGAGCAGGCGCCGACGGTATTGGGCGATTCCCCGGTGAGATAGGAAGAAAGATAGCAGCGTCCTTCCGCCATGATGCACAGGCTGCCGAAGGCAAAAACCTCCAGCGGTACTGGCGTGACGCGCGCCAGCTGCTTAACCTGATGAATAGAGAGCACGCGCGGCAGCACCACGCGGGCCACGTCAAAGTGTTGATGATAAAAACGTACGGCCTCTTCATTGGTGGCCGATGCCTGAACAGAGACGTGGCGCTCAATATGCGGATAACGTTCTGCCGCATACTCAAGCATGGCGAGGTCGGCCAGGATCAGCGCGTCGGCGCCCAGCTGGGCTGCCATATCCACGGCACGCTGCCAGCGGGCATAGCCATCAGGATGGGCAAAGGTATTGATGGCGATGTGCAGCTTACGGCGGTGCTGGTGAACGAAGTTGACGGCTTCCTGAAGCTTTTTCTCCGTAAAGTTAAGACCCGCAAAATGGCGGGCGTTGGTATCATCCTTCAGCCCGATATAGACCGCATCGGCCCCATTTTCGATGGCCGCCTTAAGCGCCGGAAGGTTTCCGGCAGGGCAGAGCAGCTCCATAATTTATCCCGATGTTGTCGATCGCAGGGATCGTAAAAAATGTTAACGAGCTGGGATTTTAATTAACCCATACGCGACAATTTTTGATTTAAGGCAGCTAATGGCGTATTGATGGCACCAATAATGAGGTATACCGGACAACGGTTTGTTGATTTACGCCGCTATCTTCTTGCCGGGATATGGCAAAATAGCAGGATTATAGCTATCAGGGAGTAAAGCTCGTGCTGGATAAACTGCGTTCACGTCTCGTACAATTTGGCCCATCAATGCTGAGCGTGCCGGTCAAGCTGGCGCCATTCGCGCTTAAGCGCCAGGTGCTGGAACAGGTGCTGAGCTGGCAGTTCCGCCAGGCGCTACAGGACGGCGAGCTGGAGTTTCTGGAAGGCCGCTGGCTAAAGATTGAAGTGCGCGATATCGGGTTGCGCTGGTTTACGTCCGTTGAGAACGATCGGCTGATCGTACGTGAGTCCGCCGAGGCGGATGTCAGCTTCAGCGCGGATGCCAGCGATCTGCTGATGATCGCCGCGCGCAAGCAGGATCCTGATACGCTGTTCTTCCAGCGTCGTCTGGTGATTGAAGGCGACACGGAGCTCGGTCTGTACGTGAAGAATTTAATGGATGCCATTGAGCTGGAGCAGATGCCGAAAGCGCTGCGTATGATGCTGATGCAAATGGCAGATTTCGTTGAGGCCGGGCTGAAAACCCCGCCCGACGGTAAACACACTTCAGTAGGTGAACCATGCTGATTCGAGTCGAAATTGGGATTGATGCGCCGGGTATCGATGCGTTGTTACGCCGCTCTTTTGCAGGCGACGCCGAAGCCCAGCTGGTACACGATCTCCGCGAAGATGGCCTGATTACGCTGGGTCTGGTTGCCACCGACGATGAGGGGCAGGTGGTCGGCTACGTGGCGTTCAGTCCGGTGATTGTGCAGGGCGAAGAGTTACAGTGGGTCGGCATGGCGCCGCTGGCGGTGGACGAAAACTACCGTGGTCAGGGTCTGGCGCGCCAGCTGGTCTATGAAGGGCTGGATTCACTGAATGAATTTGGCTATGCCGCCGTCGTCGTTCTGGGCGATCCGGCCTTCTACGAACGTTTAGGCTTTGAGCCTGCGGCTAAATACGATCTGCGCTGCCACTGGCCGGGCACGGAAACGTCGTTCCTGGTGCATCCTCTGGCGGACGATGCGCTGGACGGCGTGAACGGTCTGGTGGAATACCACGACCACTTCAATCGCTTTTAATCAGGCTCGCGCGCAGCGCCTCAAAAGAGCCGTCTCCGGTAACGAGGCGCTCTTTCTGGCGCTTCGTCAGCTGCTTAATGCGGTATTCCAGCCTGAGCGCGAGGGATCTCTCGCCGACAGGGGCTGAAAAAGCCAGCTGCAATTCCCCTTTCCCCCGCAGGGCTTTCGCCCCTTTTCCCGTTTGATGCTGCAAAAAACGCCGCGCCACGTCGGTAGTGATCCCGGTGTAGAGAGCGTTATCAGCGGTTCGGACAAGATAGAGAAACCAGCACACGGTAAACGGATTCAGTATGTTAAGGTGAACGCACCATAGCATGAGAGAGAGCGAAAATGGAAACACTGGACGTCATTAACCGCTGGCTGGCAAAGCAGCACGTCGTGACCTGGTGCGTCTGTAAAGACGAGGAGATGTGGTGCGCGAACGCGTTCTATTACTACGATCCTGAGCGCGTGGCCTTTTACGTGATGAGCGAAGACAAAACGCGGCATGCCCGGATGACGGGCCAACAGGCGAAAGTGGCGGGCACGGTCAATGGCCAGCCCAAGACCGTCGCGCTGATCCGCGGGGTGCAGTTCAAAGGCGAAATTCGTCGCCTGGAAGGTGAAGAAAGCGACGCGCAGCGTAAACGCTATACGCGCCGCTTCCCGGTTGCCGCTGCGCTAAAAGCCCCGGTGTGGGAAATCCGCGTTGATGAGCTGAAATTTACCGACAACACCCTGGGCTTTGGCAAGAAGCTTCACTGGCTACGCGCCGAGCAGGCGTAGCGCTTCGCGGTTAAACGCCGGAAGATCGTCCGGCGTACGGCTGGTGATCAGCTGGTCATTGTCGTTAACCACTTCCTGATCGTAAAACTCGGCGCCGGCGTTTTTCAGATCGATAACGATCGGCTTCACCGCGGTGAGCTTACGCCCGCGCACCACCTCCGCGCTGATCAGCAGCTGCGGGCCGTGACAGATGGCAAAGACCGGCTTGCCGGTGCCGACGAAGTCACGGGTAAAGGTGACGAAACGCTCGTCCCCGCGCAGGGAATCCGGTGAATGGCCGCCCGGTAACAGCAGGGCGTCGAAATCTGACGGGCTGACGTTATCGATGGACTCGTCGATGGTCACGCTGGCTTCGCCCTTGTGGCCCTTCACGGTTTTACCCGCTTCTTTCTCAATGGTGATGACCTCATGGCCTGCCTTGCGGAATGCCTCTGCTGGCGACGTAAATTCTGAATCTTCAAACTCGTCGGTAATCAAGACTGCGATTTTCTTACCCATGCTTCCTCCGTTGTTTTCGCTTCAGACTGTTTTTTTCCCGTTTGTGGTAAATACTTACCGGTAACAGACTTTTAAGTGTGGTAGAGCAGGCCCAAACCGCAAACGGACAATTCTGTAAAGGGGATAAGATGAGTCAGGTACTGATTACCGGCGCAACCGGGCTGGTGGGTGGACATCTGCTGCGGCTGCTGATCCAGGACCGGCATATCAACTATATTGCCGCCCCGACGCGCCGCCCGCTATTGGACATCTCTGGCGTCTATAACCCGCACGATCCGCAGCTCACCGACGCGCTGGCGCAGGTGCAGGATCCCATTGATATCGCTTTTTGCTGCCTTGGCACCACCCGACGTGAAGCGGGCACAAAAGAAGCGTTCGTCCATGCGGATTACACGCTGGTGGTGGATACCGCCCTGACGGCGAAAAAGCTGGGTGCAAAGCATTTCCTCGTGGTCAGCGCCCACGGGGCAAACGCCAGTTCGCCGTTTTTCTACAACAAGGTGAAGGGCAAAATGGAAGAGGCGCTGATTGCGCAGAAGTGGGAGCGCCTGACAATTGTCCGGCCTTCCATGCTGATGGGCCACCGCGACGAACGGCGTTTTAACGAGTCATTTTTCGCGCCGCTGTTTCGCATTTTGCCGGGCAACTGGAAGTCTATCGAAGCGCGGGACGTGGCGCAGGCGATGCTGAAAGAGGCGCTGGCTCCGTCGCAGAAGGGGGTTAATATTATCCCTTCGGCAAAACTGCGTGAAATCGCGCAGGGCGAGGCGTAAACTTCCCCGGCTTATTAAATAACACCTTCCGGGGAATGGTATGACTGGTCAGTCTTCATCTCAGGCGGCAACACCCGTTCAGTGGTGGAAGCCCGCGCTTTTCTTTCTCGTGGTCATCATTGGCCTCTGGTATGTGAAATGGCAGCCGTACTACGGCAAAGCCTTCACCGCCGCCGACACCCACAGCATCGGTAAATCGATTCTCGCGCAGGCCGATTCCAGCCCGCTACGCGCGGCGTGGGATTACGCAATGGTCTATTTTCTTGCCGTCTGGAAAGCGGCGGTATTGGGCGTGCTGCTGGGCTCGTTGATTCAGGTACTCATCCCGCGCAACTGGCTGGTGAAAACCTTAGGACAGCCGCGCTTGCAGGGCACGCTGCTGGGAACGATTTTCTCCCTGCCGGGCATGATGTGCTCCTGCTGCGCTGCACCCGTGACGGCGGGTATGCGCCGTCAGCGTGTGTCGATGGGCGGCGCGCTTGCCTTCTGGATGGGTAACCCCTTGCTGAACCCGGCGACGCTGGTGTTTATGGGCTTTGTTCTCGGCTGGCACTTCGCGTTTATCCGCCTGGCGGCTGGCCTGCTGACGGTGGTGCTTGTCGCTACGCTGGTGCAGCACCTGGTGAAAGACAACGAGGCCGGGCCTTCTTCCGTTGAGCTGGACGTCAGCGAGCCGCAGGGCAATTTTTTTGCTCGCTGGGGCAAAGCGCTGTGGCAGCTTTTCTGGAGCACTATCCCGGTCTATATCCTGGCCGTGCTGGTGCTGGGAGCGGCGCGCGTCTGGCTGTTCCCGCATGCGGATGGCGCTATCGACAACACGCTGATGTGGGTGATTGCGATGGCGGTGGCCGGATGCCTGTTCGTGATCCCCACCGCGGCGGAAATCCCGATCATTCAGACCATGATGATGGCCGGCATGGGAACCGCCCCAGCGCTGGCGCTGCTCATCACGCTGCCGGCGGTAAGCCTGCCGTCGCTTATCATGCTGCGTAAGTCATTCCCGGCAAAAGCGCTGTGGCTGACGGCGGGGCTGGTGGCGTTAAGCGGCGTGATTGTGGGGAGTATGGCGCTTGTGTGAAAGAAAGCCCGGTGGCGCTAGCGCTACCGGGCTTACTGCCAGGTGGGAATTACTTGATGTAGGTAAAGGCGGTGGTGACGTGCTTCACGCCGCTCACCCGGCTGGCGATATCCGCTGCCGCTTTCCCTTCACGTTCTGTCACCAGACCCAGCAGGAACACTTCGCCGTTCTCCGTGGTCACCTTCACGTTTGAGGATTTCACCTGGTCAGTACCCAACAGCTGGGAACGCACCTTGGTGGTGATCCAGGTATCAGATGACGCGGTGCCGAGACCAATCGGCTGGCCCTGGCGGATCTCGTTAAACACTTCCGCCGTCCCTTCTACGCCCATCGCGATCTGTTTGGCGCGGGAGGCGAGTTCAGGGTTTGGCGCCTGTCCTGCCAGCAGCACTTTGCCCTGATAGGCCGTCACGTTGATGCGTGCTTCCTTCTTGATCTGTTCGTCTTTCGACAGCGCACTGTTCACGCGCAGCTCAAGCGTACCGTCATCCACCTGCGTCCCAACGGTACGCGGATCGGTCGCTGCTTTGGTGCCGACCGCTGCGGTACCGACGACAGCGGCAGCGATGCATCCCTGAAGCAGTAATGCAGACATTACGACTGCAAGGGCCGATAAAACCTTCATGAGAACTCCTTAATCATCCTGGTGAGGGAAAAGCGTGTTATCGATCAGATCGCATAAGCAGTTCACCGTGAGCATGTGCATCTCCTGGATGCGGGCGCTACGGTGCGAAGGAATGCGGATCTCCACATCCTGCGGCCCCAGCAGGCCAGCCAGCTCACCGCCGTCGTAGCCGGTCAGGGCGACAATCGTCATGTCCCGGGTGACTGCCGCTTCAACCGCCTTAACGATATCCCGGCTGTTACCGCGCGTGGAGATTGCCAGCAGCACGTCTCCGGCATGGCCTAGGGCGCGCACCTGCTTGGCGTAAATTTCGTCATGCAGACGATCGTTGGCAATCGCAGTTAAGACCACGTTATCGGTGTTTAGTGCAATGGCAGGTAAGCTTGGGCGCTCGGTTTCGAAGCGATTGATCATGCTGGCAGCAAAATGCTGTGCGTTGGCGGCGGACGTGCCATTGCCACAACAGAGGATTTTGTTGCCGTTGAGCAGCGACTGAACCAGCGTCATCGCTGCACGAGAGATCGCGTCCGGCAGGGCTTCCGCCGCGGCAATCTGCGTTTGAATGCTTTCTGTGAAGCACACTTTAATTCGTTCGAGCACGGTATCCCTTTAAAATCTTATTTATGCGTCTTCGCCAAACGCGTTTTTAAGCCAGTCGATCGCATTTCCGGTGAAGGCTACCACATCGAAACGGCAATCCACAGTATCAAAACTCCCATTATGGCGGGCAAGCCACAAGTGGGCAGTCTGTAATAATTTTTGTTGTTTGGCGAGCGTCACGCTGGCGGCAGCACCGCCAAAACGGGACGACTGTCGGTAGCGTACTTCAACAAACACGATGGTATGACCGTCTTTCATGATCAGGTCAATTTCGCCGCCGCGCCCGCGAACGTTGGCGGCGACAAAACGCAGTCCTTTGCCTTCAAGCCAGCGGCGCGCTTTTAACTCCCACGCGTCGCCGGTCTGCTTACGGCTTAACTGGCCGGGACGATCTGCCCCTGCTGGTATTTGAGCCATGATAACTTCCTGTTAATCACACAATCCTCATTGGCGGTCAGATCGCCGGTATTACCGTTAAGCTCAAAGCCCGGTACCTGACGCATCTGGGTAAAGTGGTTTGCCAGCGCCCAGGCATCGACGCCCATTGCGTACAGACGCGCCAGAGAATAATCATTGCGCACCGCGCCCAGCGCCTGCTGCATCAGCTGGGGGTTACTGCCTGCCAGCATAGGGATTTCGCTGTATTGCAGCCCATCCATTTCCAGACGGAAATCCGGGCCTGCGGTACCCTGCGCGCTGCGTGAGCTGGCGTAGAGCGTTGCGCCGCTCTGGCTGCCGTTACGCATGGCGATCATCGGTTTGATAAAGGCGATCTCTTCCGGCGTCGCGACGATATACGCCGAATCCACCTTACCGCCGCCGCTGATCTGCGCGTCGGTAGGTGGCGCCGGGATGGTCAGGTCGCCGATGGTGACGCTCTGCTGCTGCGGCAGGCTGGCGGAGACCGGGCTACCGTTAAGAGCAATACCTGCACCGCCGTTCACGCCCGCTCTCAGTTCGGACGCGGAGCCAAATTTCTGCTGCAACACCACGCCACCGCCCAGGGTCTGCCACTCCTGCGCAAACGCGTTGGCGACGCGGTCGCCCAGCGCGCTGCGCGGGATCAGCAGCAGCGGCGCCTGTTTACCCTGCTCGTGAATATGACGCGCCGCATCGCGAGCCTCATCCTCCGGAGAGAGCGCGAAGTAACAGATGTTGGCGCGGTTCTGTACCTGCTCAGGCTGGTTAAGCGCCAGCACGTTCAGCGTGGTGTTGCTCTTCATCAGCGCTTCCACGTTGTTTTTCAACAGCGGGCCGACAACGATGCTGGCCCCGTCCTGCTGAACCTGCGCCAGCACCTGATCGAGCGGCTGGGCGCTGGTGTCGTAAATTTTCAGTTCTGCACCAGGGTTAGCGCTGGTGGTTGCCACAGCCTGCTGCTGGGCCGCTGGCTGCTGTTCCGGCTGCGCGGCTTGCGGCTGAGGCTGTTCTGCCGTGACGGGCGCCTGAGTTTCAGCCGGTGCCTGCGTCGCAGCAGGCGCTGGGGCAGCGGCTGGTGTCGTTGGGGCGGTAACCGGGTTCTGCATGGTGCCCTGCGCAGGGGGTTGCGCGGTGGTCAGGTCTTCGGTTTCAGCAGCCGACGGGCTGACAACGTCATTCACGTTTGCCGCCTGTGCAGCCTGTGCCGGAACCGCGCTGCCGTTGACGGCGGTAGTGCCGTTTTTGGCGGCTTCAAAACCTTGCTGAATGGCGCGTCCAAACACCGCTGCCTGGCCGTTTAACGGCAGCAGCAGGGCGATTTTGCTGGTGGAAGCGGGCTTAAAGTTTTGCACGTTCACCAGCTGCGTTGGCAGCATTTTTGCCCCCGGGTTTTGCGGGTAGCGCTTTTGCCAGTCGGTAATACCGGCTTTCAGCATGTCCGGATCGCTGCGGTTGTTGAACCACATCTGTTGCAAATCCAGCCAGCCTTGCAGGATATTTTCATCGGCATTAATCACCAGCGTCCTGGCCTGATCCTGGGTCATGGAGGCGAGCGCCTGCCAGGTGGCGTCAATATTTTTCTGCTTGTCCGCGCCCGCGAGCAGAGGCTCCTGGGCAATCAGCGCGCGGAGTAGCGTCAGGGAAGGGCGACCCTGCTCAGCGGTGATACCGGCCTGCCAGAAACGGGCCTGCTGATTTTTATCCAGGGTGCTTAGATCGATGGTGCCGAGGATCTTCTTCGCGCCGTCGTCATCTTTCTGCGCAACCTTCAGTTCAGCCGACAGCAGGGTCTGCTCACGACGCTGCTCGTCGTTAAGCTCCTTCGGCAGCTGGCTGAAAAGCTCGGCGGCCTGCTGGGTTTTGCCTTCCTTCAGCAGTGCACGAATGGCGAGTAATTGCCAGTTGATCCTGGTATCATTTGTACTCTGCGACATTTGTTGCAGATAAAAGCCAGAATCAGCCTGAGCGGATCCCTGCATATGAGCAGTGCTCTGGTCGGGTGCCTGGGTGCCGCAGCCTGTAAAGATCAGGGCTGCCAGCAGGAGGGGCACGCTGTGCGCGGCTTTTTTTCGAAGAAACGTTAACGGTACCATACTGTATCCAGTGATTTTTTTACGCAATGCTCAATATTAAATCGGCAATACGGACGAGACAATGAAACAACACGAAACGGCAGATAATTCTCAAGGCCAGCTTTATATTGTACCTACTCCTATCGGGAATTTGTCTGATATTACCCAACGTGCACTCACTGTATTGCAAGCTGTTGATTTAATTGCTGCTGAAGACACCCGTCATACCGGTTTACTGCTGCAACACTTTGCCATTAACGCCCGTTTGTTTGCCCTGCACGATCACAATGAGCAACAAAAAGCCGAAACGCTGGTGGCGAAGCTTAAGGAAGGGCAGAACATCGCCCTGGTCTCTGATGCGGGTACGCCGCTTATTAACGATCCGGGTTACCATCTGGTGCGCACTTGCCGTGAAGCCGGGATACGCGTGGTGCCGCTGCCGGGGCCGTGTGCTGCCATTGCCGCATTAAGCGCGGCGGGTCTGCCGTCCGATCGTTTCTGCTACGAAGGTTTCCTGCCCGCCAAATCCAAAGGCCGCCGCGACGTGTTAAAGGATCTGGAAGCCGAACCGCGTACCCTGATTTTCTACGAATCCACGCACCGCCTGCTGGAAAGCCTGGAAGATATGGTGACCGTCTGGGGCGAAGGACGCTACGTTGTGCTGGCGCGCGAGCTGACCAAAACGTGGGAAACCATTCACGGTGCGCCGGTCGGCGAGCTGCTGGCGTGGGTGAAAGAGGATGAAAACCGCCGCAAGGGCGAAATGGTGCTGATTGTCGAAGGGCATAAAGCGCAGGAAGACGCCCTGCCTGCCGATGCGCTGCGTACGCTGGCCCTGCTACAGGCTGAACTTCCTCTGAAAAAAGCGGCTGCGCTGGCGGCAGAGATCCACGGCGTGAAGAAAAATGCGCTGTATAAATACGCGCTGGAGCAGCAGGGGGAGTAAGTGACATGAGCCGCTATCAGCCGCCATTTACTATCACGCCATTTATTCTTAATCAGGTTGTTGAGATTGGTGAACTA
Organism: Enterobacter cloacae complex sp. P24RS; assembly: GCF_014982165.1. Taxonomy (NCBI): domain Bacteria; kingdom Pseudomonadati; phylum Pseudomonadota; class Gammaproteobacteria; order Enterobacterales; family Enterobacteriaceae; genus Enterobacter; species Enterobacter cloacae complex sp. P24RS. The sequence goes on along the minus strand of NZ_JADCKU010000003.1, from coordinate 343,721 downwards.
TTGGGGCACTGGGCGGCTCATTCAGGCAGAACATCACCCTTACTGCGCAAAGAGAACAGGATACGCACTATTCAGGCTTCCCTGGCCATCGAACATAACTCATTAACGACCGGACAGGTGACGGCAATCATGGATGGCAAACGCGTGCTTGCACCTGAAAAAGATATTCAGGAAGTACGCAATGCTATCCTGGCATATGAGAAATTGAACGAATGGAAGCCCTGGAAGCTCAACGACTTACTCAGTGCACACCGATTATTGATGATGGGTCTGGTCGATCACCCCGGAAAGCTCAGAAAGGGGGACGTAGGGGTGTACCGTGGAAACCAGTTAGTCCACATGGCCCCGCCAGCGTCACAAATGAACCGCCTTATCGACGATCTTCTTTCCTGGCTTAAGCAGACCGATCTTCACCCGTTGATTGCCAGCTCGGTATTTCACTACGAGTTCGAATTTATTCATCCCTTTTCGGATGGAAATGGACGCATGGGGCGGCTGTGGCAAACGTTGATCTTAAGCCAGTGGCGTGCAGAACTTGCATGGCTGCCCGTTGAAACACTCATTCACTTCCAGCAATCGCGCTATTACCAGATTTTAGGACAATGCGATCGGGCCAGTGATTGCACGGCATTCGTGGCGTTTATGTTACAAAATTTGGCCGAAGCTTTGCGGGAAGGCATCGATATGACATCCGTCATGTCGGAAAAAATGTCGGAAGAATTGTCGGAAAAGGAAAACACTATCCTTGAGCTGCTTACCGTTCAACCGCAAATGACTGCGGTGATGTTGGCCTCTGTATTGGGGGTGACTTCCCGCACTGCGGAACGTTATCTTCGTTCTTTGCAAACAAAGGGTAAATTAAAACGCCTGGGGGCAAGGAAAGGGGGAAGCTGGCAGGTCATGCCTTAACCTGCCAGCTGAACACTTTTTATTTCCCAGGCATCGCCTCAAACACCAGCGTTTCCAGCGGTTGCAGGGTGATCACCACGGCGTTTTTATACTCCTCCGGTACGGTTGAATTACTGCCGTACACGGCTTTCAGGGTGAACTGCGAACGCTCTCCTGCTGGGATCTCAAAATCTTTCGTTAAATCCAGATAGTAACGTTGCGGCTTATCCGACGGGTTGCGTAAGCCAAAAATCGCTTTGTCTTTGCTCCAGGAAGCCCAGCCGTAAACCTGAAGCGCAGTCGGGTCACCGCCAATCCAGTGAGTATCCACCAGCACGCTGGCATTCTCACGCGACCATTTTGCGGCCTGCGCCAGGGTATCCCACTTCGCCTTGTTGAGCATGGATGGCGTGATGTACAGTTCCTGCAATTGGGTGCCGGTTGCGAAGTAGCTCCACACCTGGTCGGCAAAATCGCTGTCCGTTTGCACCTTCTCCAGACCGTAATACGCATTTTCGGCGCTGACAATCCCGTGATACATCAGCGAGTTCAGCGGGAACAGCGGACCTTTGCGCACGATGGATCGCCAGGTTTCGGCATCGCGGTAGGTCATCCACTGCTGTACCGGCGTGCCGGGGCCGTACAGGTTGATATCATCGCCCTGACGCCAGATCGCGTCAGCGTAGAATAGCCAGGACGGGCTGGCGTCGGTGCCGGTTGTCAGGTTGATAAACAGGTTTGGGTTGGCGCTACGCATGTTATGCAGCAGGGCGATTGACGCGTCGAAATCCGAGGCAAACGGGCTCCCCTTGATATGCGAGTTGGCGTTGCCCATGCCGTCGAGCTTAAACGAGGTAATGTGCTCGTTTTCGATCAGCTTGATGATCCGATCGTTAAAGTTTTTAAAGTAGTTCGGCCCTGACAGCGCCAGCTTCCCGTCTACGGTTTCAAATCCGTACTCTTTTGCATGCGAGACGCGAATATCGCGCGGCTTGTTGTAGCCGCCCCACGGTGAAAGCCACAGCCCAACCGAGCTGTGCAGGCTGTCGGCTTTCTCCCTGACCTTGCCGAAACCGTTGCTGAATGCCGGGCCAAACAGCCACCGTCCGGTGCGATCGTCCCAGCCATCGTCCAGCAGGAACGCGTCCAGCGCTACGCCGCGCCCGGCGATAAATTCCTTGTTCCATTCGTCCATCCGCCCCAGCACATCCTGCTCGGAGTACGGGGTAAAGAAGCCGATGTCCATCCAGCTGTTGTAGTGCAGATAAGGCTTGTACGGCCGCGGACGCACGGCATCAATAAACTGGTTCACGCTGCGGCGCAGCTGACCGGGTTCCGGGAAGGTGCCAAACCAGGTGGTGTAGCTGACCGGCGCTTCAGGCTGAATGGGCGTTTTCAGTTCGACGTTCAGGTTCGTGGTGGCTTCATAAGCGTAAGTATTTACAATCGGTTTGTCTGGCAGAATGAAGAATGAGTCGGCCACGATTGGCGAGCTGTTGATCGCCCCGTCAACGTAAGGCGCCTGGGACTGCTTTTTCGTCGGGAAGAAGGTAATTTTCGCCACGTTCCGCGGCTGGCCGACCGCAGCGATGGTGTAATCGATACTGGCGTATTTAGCCTTCACCAGGTTCAGCTTCACCGTCACGTTAAAATCCGGATGCGTAAAATCGACGACAATCGCGTTGTCCTGCTTTTCGACGTGCTTGATTTTAAAATCAGCGGTATGGATTTTTGTTTCATCCGGCAGCGTCAGAAAGAACAGCTCCTGCGGCGCGAGCGGATGGTTAGCCCTGCTGTCCTTCACCACGGCCGCTGCGTTTGCATCATCAAACGAGAGGGCAATAGCGTCGTTGCTGAGCGCGTAGTTCGCTGCCGCCGCGCCGTGGGACACGCAAAGCGCCAGCAGCGAGAGTGTGAGCACTTTTTTCATCGGGTAAGATCCTTATCAGTAATGCTTCAGCATTCGGTTGATGGACTGCTCCAGCCAGTAGCGCTGGGTGCCGAAGTTAATCCGCAGGTAGTTTTCGCCGTTCTGGACGTAGTGGCTGCCGTCTTCGATGACCACGCCAGCCTGTTTTGCGAAATGTTGGGTGAGCGCCGTCGCGCTGCGATCGTCCGCGCTGACGTCTACCCAGGCGAGATACGACGACTCCGGGTTCATCATCTTCCACGCCGGGAAGTGGGTCTGAATGGCATCCGCCAGGTAGCGGGCATTGCCGCGCAGATAACCGTTCAGCGCGTCGAGCCACGGCAGGCCGTGCTGATAGGCCAGAATAATCCCCCACACGCCGAAGATATTTGGCGAGGTAATGGAGTTCTTCTCAAGCTGCTGACGGAAGCGCTGGCGCAGCGAATCGTCTGGAATCATCGAGTAGGATGTTTTCAGCCCCCCCAGATTGAACGCTTTATTCGGGGAGGTCAGCACAATCAGGTTATCCAGCGCGGCGCAACCGGAGGTCAAACAGCTCACGAACGTGCCGTCGAGAATATGTTCCGCGTGCACCTCATCAACCACCAGAATGGTGCCGTAGCGTTTGCAGAGCTCGGAGACCTGGCGGATCTCATCCGCGCGCCAGATCCTGCCGGAGGGGTTATGCGGCGAGCAGAAGAACCACAGCGCGGGCCGGTGCGTTCTGAGCAGCGCTTCGGTGAGGTTAAAATCAAGCTGGTAGCGGTTATCTTCCACGCGCAGCGGGTTGGCGAGTACTTGCACGCCCTGTCGCTGCGTCGCCATGGCAAACGGATCGTACACCGGGGTGTTCATCATCACGCAGTCGCCGGGTGTGCAGAACGCCTGAACCGTATAGTGCAGCGTGGACACGGTGCCGTAGGTCAGGGTGATCCATGACCTCTCCACCTCAACCTGATGACGGATGCGCTGGAAGGCGATGACCGCATCGTAGAATTCGTCGAAGCACCAGGTATAACCGAAGGTGCCATGCTCCACGATGCGCTGGAAGCCTTCAGTTACGGCGGGTGGCGAGGTGAAGTCCATATCTGCTATCCACAGCGGGATAAATCCCTCCGGAACATCACCGAAACGCGAGCACACAAACGCATGATCCCATTTACGGCACTTATCGCTTTTACGCTCAATGATCCTGTCGAAATCAAACACAACGACCCCCTGTTAAATTAAGGCTTCAATGCCGGTTTTGACGCTCTGCACCTGCGGGCCGATGATCACCTGAACGCTGTGGGCATCAAGCACCACGACGGACAGGGCGCCCGCGGCCTTCAGCGCCTGCTGGTCGATAAGCCCCATATCTTTCACTACCAGACGCAAGCGGGTAATGCAGTTGTCGAGCGACTCAATATTCTCTTTGCCGCCAAGCGCACGAAGAATAAGCCCATGATCGTATTTCGATTTTCCACGTGCCCGGGTATTGGCTTCCACCGCCTGGAGCGCACCCTGCGCGTCAACCTCACGGCCCGGCGTTTTAATATCGTGTTTGAGGATGTACCAGCGGAAGACGAAGAAGTAGATAGCAAACCAGGCAATACCCACCGGGAACAGCAGATACCATTTGGTCGACGTTCCCTGCATGACGCCGAAGATCAGCAGGTCCAGAATACCGCCGTCGGTATTGCCGATGGTGACGCCGAGCAGCGCCATCACCAGCAGCGCCAGGCCCGACATAACGATATGGAAGGCATAAAGCACAGGGGCGATAAACAGGAACAGGAACTCAATCGGCTCCGAAATGCCGGTGACCACCGAAACCAGCACGCCGGAAAGCAGCAGCCCTTTAATCACCGGACGGTTCTCCGGGCGCGCGGTGCGGTAGATGGCATAGGCCACGGCAGGCAGGCCGAAGATAAAGGTCGGCATAAAACCTTGCGATAAAAATGCCGTAACGTGCGGGCTAAACGGCAGTCCGGCCTTCAGCTCGGCGTAGAAAATATTCAGCGCACCGGCCACCTCATGGCCGTTGACCATTTCCACGCCGCCCGCCGGGGTGAAGCGCACCATTGCCAGCAGAATATGATGCAGGCCAAACGGCTTGAGCAGCAGCACGCCCACGCCATACAGGAACGGCCCAAAAACGCTGGTGCTCTGGATAATATGACCAATCCCGGCAATGCCCATCGCCACATATTCCCACAGCAGGGGGATGAACAAACCGACCAGCGACAGGGTGAGGGCGGTAATAATCGGGACAAAACGAATGCCGCTAAAGAAGGCAAAGGCGTCGTGCAGCACCGTGTCCTGAAAGCGTTCGTGCAGGAAGTAGGTGATGACCCCCACCACGATGCCGCCCAGCACGCCCATCTCCAGGGTCTGGATCCCCAGTACGATCGATTGTCCCACCTGTCTCATGGTGGCGGCATCGGCAAGCTGGTGGGTGGCGGTCAGGTAATAGTTGATGCTCATGTTCATCAGCATGTAGCCAACGAATCCGGCAAAGGCGCCTACCGCTTTATTGCGTTTGGCAAGGCCCATCGGGATCGCCATGGCAAACATCAGCGGCAGGTAGGTAAAGGCAAATCCGCCGACCATGGCGATAAAACCAAAGGTGAGCTGCGTTAACTCGCCGCCCAGAAAAGGAAAACTTTTGATGGTGGAGGGGCTGGTAACGGAACTGCCAATACCCAGCAGCAGCCCCATAAAGGCAAGCAGGGACACCGGGAACATAAAGGTCTTTCCCAGGCTCTGGAAAAACGCCCACGCTTTCGATTTAAACGACTTTTCCTGTGTCATGTAGGGACTCCTCGGATTTTTTAGGATAATGGAAGGCGCTGTCCGGCTTAAGGACGCGCCTTCATATTTGCGAGGCTTATAGTTATTTTTTAGGTATTGATGTAATGCGCGATGGGATCAGGCTTCAGCCGGAAGCAGCAGTCGGTTTGCCGAGCCGCAAACGGTGATTTTGCTTCTGACCACCTCCTTCATGGCATCCATGCCGACGCGCATGTAGAAGCGCGGATCGTTGCCCTGCGGGTTTTCGGCAAACCAGGCTTTAACGGCGTCGGAGAAGGCGATTTTCAGTTCTGTTGCAACGTTCACTTTGCAGACGCCCAGCTCAATGGTGCGGCGCACGTCCTCATCCGGCACATCGCTCGCGCCGTGCAGCACCAGAGGCACCGTCACCACCTCGCGGATCTCGGCCAGCCGCTGGAAATCGATTTTTGGCCGTTTGGTATAGAGGCCGTGTGCGGTACCGATGGCAACGGCGAGGCTGTCCACCCCAGTCAGCTCGACAAAGCGTTTCGCTTCCTGCGGGTCGGTCAGAAACGCGCTTTCGGCGTCGACGCTCATGTCATCTTCCACCCCGCCCAGTCGTCCCAGCTCGGCCTCGACGCTACAGTCGTTGAGGTGGCAGAAATCGACGACCGACTTCACCAGCTTCACGTTTTGTTCAAACGGATAGTGGCTGCCGTCGATCATTGCGCTGCGTACGCCGGCATGGACTTTGCGGCGAATGTCGTCCAGCGATTCATGGTGATCGAGGTGGAGCGCCAGCGGCATGTCATAAGTGTGGGAATAGGCGCTGCACAAGGCGTAAATCTCTTCCAGTGCAATATGTTTAAACGTACCCGGCGTACCCGCGAGGATCACCGGCGAGCGCATTTCGCTACAGACTTCGAGGATCGCCTGGATCGTCTCGGCGTTGTGGATGTTAAAGGCCGGAACGGCATAGCCCTTCGTCTGCGCGTCCTGCAAAAGGTATTTGGTAGAAATAATGCTCATGAGCCTGTCCTCTTAAGCCTGCCACGGATGAATAACAACGCCCTGGACCACACGGTTAACCGTACCGCTGGCGGACGGCGTATCCGGCGTATTGCCAACGTGCAGGGACTGGGTGAGTGCAAAGACCTGGGCGTACATCAGGAAGCAGAACGCCTGCTCCATATCGTTAAACGCACGGGAAGGCGGCAGCAGGATATGCGGGCCCGCTTCAATGACCGGATCCGTTTCGGCTGCAATGGCTACCACGCGCATGGCCTGGCGATCGCGACGCAGCTCGGCGAGCAGATCCAGATCGTACCGACGCGTATACGGATGGCTGGAGACAAACACGACGACCAGCGTTTCGTTGTCTACCAGCGACTTAGGCCCGTGACGAAAACCCGCTGGCGAATCGTAGAATGCCGCCAGCTTGCCGGCGGTCAGCTCCAGCACCTTCAGCGCAGATTCCCGCGCGGCGCCCTGTAGTCCGCCGCTGCCCAGATAAACGATGCGCTTCCACGGTTCGTTACCAAAAACGCCGTGGTTGAAATCGCCGAGCGACGTGAGGATCGCCTGACAGCGATCGGATACGTCGCGGAACGTTTTGCTGTTGATCGTTTCCGGTGCGAATACCGCCAGGCAGCTCGCCATCATGGTGGTGATGCTGCTTGTCATCGCGAACCCGCGATCGTGCGTTTCAGCCGGCATGAGCAGAGGGCAGGCGTTATCGCTGTCGACGGCATTCTGGTACAGGCTGCCCGCTTCATTACAGGTGATCGACAGGTGGTAGCACTCCGGCACAAACTGGTTCGCCAGCTCAACGGCGGCGACGCTCTCCGGGCTGTTGCCGGAACGGGCAAAAGAGACCAGCAGCAGCGGGTGCGCAGGGCTGAAATAATCCATCGGATTGGTGACCAGATCGGTCGTTGGGATCGCGGTAATGTTTTTCCCTGTGCGGCTGGCAAGCCATGGCGCAATGATGTCACCGATAAAAGCGGACGTGCCCGCACCGGTCAGAACGATCCGCAGATCGGGCTTGCGCAACAGTGGCGTCAGAAAACCGTCGATCGACGCGCGCAAGTTATCGATATTGCTGAGCGAGCGAAGCCAGCTGGCTGGCTGCTGGCGGATCTCTTTTTCGGTCCAGGTGCCGGTGGTGGCGGTAGTGGTTTGTGGCATAACTCAGTCCTTAGTCGTGTGAATTCCACATCAGACGCTGGCAAACGTGTCGCTATCTTTCGTTTCGTTTCACTTGTTCACTTAAGCAGTTAAAGAAAATCTATAGAAAAGAAATCGAAAGTTCAATGGCGAAAAAGAAATAAAACGAAAAGTGTGATCGCGAAAGGAAAGGTAAAGATTAAGGAAAGGAAAAGAAAGGCCTTACGATCGCATTCCGTAAGGCCAACAGAGCAGACTGTGAAAGGGCTATAGCGAAAACACCTGACCCTGAAGCCAGATCTGCCGGAGGTGTAAACCTGCGTCCAGCGCAATAATGTTGGCGCGTTTGCCTGGCGCTAACGATCCCAGCAGGTGGTCCATACCGAGCAGACGGGCGGGATGCAGCGAGGCCATATGAATAGCGTTCTCTGCGGGAACCCCCGTCTGCTCCACCATATGTCGCACGGCGGCATCCAGCGCGAGCGTGCTGCCCGCCAGCCCGCCGGAGGCCGTGCGGACAACGCCGCCCTGCATCTCGACATTTTCACCACATAGCGTATAGCGCCCGTCGGGCATCCCCGCCGCCTGCATGGCATCGGTAATCAGCACCGTGCGATCCTTCGCACAGCAACAACACAGCCGCATGGCTCCAGGGTGAACGTGGTGACCGTCGGCAATCAGCTCCAGCCACGCGCGTGGGTCCGTCAGCCCGGCGCCAACCATGCCGGGCTCCCGGTGGTGTAACCCCGTCATGCCGTTGTAGCAGTGCACCAGCCCGGCTGCGCCTGCGTCAAATGCGGCAAGGGTCTGCGCGTATGTAGCGGCGCTGTGGCCCAGCATGACGCGTATCCCTTTCTGGCTGAGGTGATGGATCGCCTTCAGGGCGTGCGCTTTTTCCGGGGCCAGCGCCACAACCCGCAGCGTGTCCTGCGAAACCGCAATCAGCGCATCAAGTTCCGCAAGATCCAGTTCGCGAAACAGTTCTGGCGGGTGCGCCCCTTTATTCTGCGGCGTAAAGTACGGGCCTTCCAGATAGCTCCCCAGAACCTGCGCGCCGGGGCCACCGGCATGACAGCGTCGGGTAATACGCCTTAACGCGCCATGGATCGCCTCCAGCGGAGCGGTGACGGTGGTGGGTAAAAACGCCCCCACACCTTCACGTGCTTTATGCATGGCTAACCGGTCCAGCACGTCGGGTGCATCATCCATCACGTCCACTCCCGCGCCGCCGTGAACGTGGATATCGATATATGCCGGGCAAAGCAGGTCCGCCTCGCGGACGTTAACCCCTGCCGGTATCGGCTCGATGGCGGTGATGACGCCTCTTTCGATACGCAGCTGGTGGTCATCCAGCCAGCCCTGCCCGGTAAGCAGACGACGCGCGCGCAGCACCTGGCTCATATCCCTTCCCCGGCGGGCACGTCCTCGCGACAGCGGGCTAGCTCATCCACCAGGCTGGTCAGGCCGCGATGGCCGCACTCCAGCGCCTGCAAACGAAACGCTTCGCTGCTTAATCCGTCGCGATCCAGCACCATCTCCAGCAAAAGCTGGAGGTTAGTGCCGGCGATCACTTCGCTGCCGGGCCGCTGCATCGCGAGGGTAGAGGCCACACGAAACGGTGTCCCGCCGAGAAGATCGGTGAGAAACACAATATCGTGCTCTGCGTCCAGTTCAGTCACTGCCTGCTCAAGCTGCGCGGTCAGCCGCGCAGTGGTGGAACTTTCCGGAAAATCGATGGCGATAAACTGCGGCTGTTCGCCGAGGATCTGCTTCATCGCCTGTTCAAGCCCGCTGGCAAAGCCGCCGTGACCCGTCAAAATAATGCCTAACATCGCAACCTCTTTGCTTTTACAGGAAGTGACAGAATTTACCGACAACGCCCAGCACCACGGTGATACCAATCAGGCGCAGCGGGCTCCAGCCACGGCGTACCAGCCAGAACATGGTCAGGGTGTAGACCAGCGGCAAAAACGCCGGCATCAGCTTGTCGATCACGTCGGTTTGCAGTTTGACGACCGCATCCCCGGCTTTAATCTCGAGTGTGGTATTCAGGCGGACATAGGTTGCCACCAGCGCACCAATTACCGTCATCCCGACAATGGACGCAGCATGGCCAACCTTTTTGGTGTTGGCCTTGATCAGCGGGATCGCGGCGACACCCATTCGGTAGGCATAGTGCGCCAGGCCAAAGCGCAGGCCGAGATGCACCACGTTGAACAGCACGATAAAAACCACCGCGCCAAGAATGGAGCCCTGTAGCGCCAGGCTGGCACCAATACCGCCGCAGATGGGTAACAGGGTCAGCCAGAACATGGCGTCACCAATGCCTCCGAGCGGCGCACCGACGGCAATTTTCGTGCTCTGAATGCTGTTCACGTCCTGCTTTGATCGTTCCATCGCCAGAATAATGCCGATAACAAAGGTCACCAGGAACGGATGGGTGTTGAAGAAGCCCATATGGCCCTTCATGGCGCGCGCCAGGTCCCGTTTATTGGTGTGGATCTTTTTCAGCGCGGGCAGCAGCCCGTACAGCCAGCCGGAGGCCTGCATACGCTCGTAGTTGAACGAGGCCTGTAACAGCATGGAGCGCCAGGCCACGCGGTTAATGTCTTTTTTGGTCAGCTCCGCGCCAATGGTCTGGTCTTCATAGACGTTTTCATTCACGCCGCTCAGCAGCGTCTCTTCACTGACGGACGCGCCCGGCAGGGTGGTGTGATTAGATGCCATCTTCAAATTCCTCTTTCTGGGCCGCAGGCGTCGTCGGTTCAGGCGACTTACGCAGCAGGTCGATCAGCGCCATCGCCAGCGCAGCCGCCGCAATCGCCAGCACCGGAAGCTTCAGCCAGGCCGCGGCGACAAAACCGATAATGAAGTAAGGGATGTAAACGTTTTTCATCATGATCTTCAGCAGCACGGCGAAGCCGATCGCTGGCATGATGCCGCCCGCGACGCCGAGACCGTCGATCAGACGCTCCGGCAGAATAGCAATGGCGGTTTTCGCGTGTTCGGCCCCAAAGTAGATGGGCAGAAACGCGCACAGGAAATAAAAAACGCCGAGCGCCAGCAGCGCCAGATAGTTGACTCGCTCAATGCCGTCGGTGTCCGCGTTGGCCGCCATGCGATCGCAGCGGGACATTACGCCGGACATCACGGAGAAGAGGAACGTAATACCCATCTGCACCGCCACGGCAAACGGTACGGCGACCCCAACGGCGACATCCGGCTTCACGCCCGTGGTAATGGCAAACGTGGTGCCAACGATGGTGCCGATAATCACGTTCGGCGGCTGCGCGCCCGCCAGCGGCGCCAGGCCCATCCAGACCAGTTCTAAGGTACCGCCGGTCAGAATACCGGTGTGCAGGTCGCCCAGTATCAGGCCAACCAGCGGCCCGAGCACCACCGGACGGTGCATGTGTGTTAAGCCGTTAAACATATCCAGGCCCGCGATAAAGGCGAGAAGCCCGAGCGCGAAAGCCTGCAAAAGACTGATTTCCATTGTGAATCCCTCAGAGCAGTTTAAAGAGATCCAAAGCAGTCTCTGTTGGAACGCCCTGAACGAAGCATTCCACGCCGGCCGCCTTCAGGCCGTTAAACGCGGCGATATCGTTCGCGTCTACAGATACCGTTTTGGCAATTTGCTGTTTGCCACTGGCATAATGCATATTTCCGACGTTGATACGGGTGATGGGTACGCCGCCCTCTACCAGCGTTAAAAAATCAGCCGGTGATTTGCAGACCAGCAGAATTTTCTGGCGGTCAGCGGCGCGATGAATGTTGTCGATGACCTTTTGCAAAGACCAGAAACGCACGGCGATGCCTTCCGCGAGCACCATTTCCATCAGGTTTTGTTGAACCGGATCGTCTGCAACCTCGTCATTTGCCACCAGCACCAGGTTTGCCCCCGCAAACCCCACCCACTGCACGCCCACCTGTCCGTGGATCAGGCGCTCATCAATGCGGCATAAGACAATGTTTGGCATAGCGTTTTCCTCTTTTTAATTATGCGTGTTGAGTCGTTACGCCTTCGCAGGCGGCATGGTACTGCTGGAGTATGTCCTGAATGTGGTCGAGGATGAGTTCCCGTGGCGTTGACGTGAGAGCGCCCTCGCGAACTTTGCTGTACTGCAAAGGCAGATACTGGCTGATCAACGGCAGCGGGATCGGTTCATCCGCAAGGTTGCGTACCAGTCGCTCAAAGGCGTCGTCAATCTGGCTGTCTGGCCAGTAATAACGCACGCGGTCGGAGTAGCTGTAGCCGCGGGCCAGGCGTCGGGCGTTGTCGTCACCGTGATAGTGGCTTTGCCAGTATTCCGGGCGATCGAGCATCACGTTTTCCAGGACGTGACGCAGCCCGGAGCAGGCTTTTGCCGGCAGAAGCTCTTCTTCAATGGCCGCCAGCGAGAACAGCGCTTCGCGCAGGGCAAAGGTCAGGGCAGGGCCGACTTTAAGAATGGCGAAGTGATCGTTCACCAGCTGGCGCAGCGCCTGCGGCGTCTGGTAATCGGTAGAATGTGCTTCAAATACCAGCGTGTCATAGGCTTCAACCATTTTGCTCAGCGCGACGGCCTTATGCGGCTGATAGTCACAAACGTGCGCATGATCGAACTCAACGCCGGGCTGAACCACCAGGCCAATAATGCGCGGCCAGATGTCGCTTAACCCTTCCTTCTCAAATGCGTGGCGGTGTGCCTCAAGCGTGGCGCGTGCCGCCTCTTGCGTGGTGACCTCAAGCTCGGTCAGCGTGTCGTGCGCGCCGCCGGGAACCGGAACTTCCGTGCCGATAACGTAGACCAGATCGGCTACACCAAATTGCTCAAGACAGGTTGTTTCGGCAATTTTTGCCAGACGCGCGGCGCGCCCGGCAACGATCGCATCGGTTAAAGGAACCGGATCGTCTTCGCAGGACATGCTGCAATCGAGATGGATCTTCTTGAACCCGGCAGCCACGTAGCTTTTGATGAGATCGTCGGCGTTCGCCATCGCCTGCAAAGCCGGCAGATTTTGCCAGCGGTTGGGACCGAGATGATCGCCGCCAAGGATCAGTTGCGAGGTGGGGAAACCGAGAGATCCCGCCAGCGTGCAGACGAACCCATGAAAATCGGCGGGCGTCATACCGGTATAGCCGCCAAACTGATCCACCTGGTTTGAGGTGGCTTCAATCAGCAGAGGCGTCTGTTGAGAATGGGCGTAACGAATTGCAGCTTCAAGTACCAGTGGATGTGCGGAACAGACGGCATAAATCCCGTTTGTATTCCCCCGTTTATGTTGTTCCACCATTTCTGTCAGATGTTTCACTTTCCTCTCCATTTCGGATGGTGTTGGCATTCATCTTTCGTTTTGTTTCATTTTATACTGCATTATGGTGAGGTAAAAATAAAACGAAAGATAATAGTTTTCCGATCTGTTTCACAAAAGAAACATAATGAAAGGTTTCAGCGGCGGGTAAGCGTGCGTCAGCGCGCCTTACAGGGCTTGCATTCCCTTAAAAGAAAGGCGTTAATAAGCAAAACGAAATGAAACGAAAGTTTATTTACTAAGGAGCTCGTATGAGCAGCACCGATCCATCCGCAGAGAAGCGCATCACCGGCACCAGCGAAAGGCGAGAGCAGATCATTCAGCGGTTGCGGGCGCAGGGAAGCGTGCAGGTTAACGATCTTTCTCTTTTATACGGCGTGTCGACGGTGACGATCCGTAACGATCTGGCCTTTCTGGAAAAGCAGGGGATTGCCGTTCGCGCTTACGGCGGCGCGCTGATTTGCGAAGGCAATATGCCCGGCGTGGAGCCGTCCGTTGAGGACAAAAGTTCCCTTAATACGGCAGTGAAGCGCAGCATCGCGCAGGCGGCGGCTGAGCTGGTGAAGCCGGGCCACCGGATTATTCTGGACTCGGGTACTACGACCTGTGAAATCGCCCGTATGCTGCGCCAGCACACCGACGTTATTGCCATGACCAACGGGATGAACGTGGCGAACGCGCTGCTGGAAGCAGAGGGAGTGGAGCTGCTGATGACCGGTGGACACTTGCGCCGTCAGTCGCAGTCTTTCTACGGCGACCAGGCGGAGCAGTCGTTACAGAATTACCATTTTGACCTGCTGTTCCTGGGCGTCGACGCCATCGATCTCGATCGGGGGGTGAGTACGCACAATGAGGATGAAGCCCGCCTGAATCGAAAAATGTGCGAGGTGGCAGAGCGCATTATCGTTGTGACCGACTCCAGCAAGTTTAACCGTTCAAGCCTGCATAAAATCATTGATACCCAGCGGATCGATATGATTATTGTTGATGAAGGTATTCCGGCGGAGAGCCTCGACGGGCTGCGGAAAAGCGGGATTGATGTGGTGCTGGTGTAGGGTTTTGTCCCCTCACCCTGTCCTCTCCCCTGTGGGGAGAGGACAGGGTGAGGGCCATCACGTCACCGGCGCCGGATTAAACACCGCCAGCTGGTTATGCAATCCCCATTGATCAGAGAAGGTTTTCTTCCGCCCGCTCGCCACGTCCAGAATGAAGTGGAACAGCTTCCAGCCCACATCCTCAATACTCTCTTCCCCGGTGGCGATGGTGCCCGCGTTGATATCCATTAAGTCATACCAGCGGTTTGCCAGCTCGGTGCGGGTCGCCATTTTGATCACCGGTACCGCCATCAGGCCGTACGGCGTGCCGCGCCCGGTGGTAAAGACCTGTACCGTAATGCCGGACGCCACCTGCTGGGTGCCGCAAACAAAATCACTGGCAGGCGTTGCCGCGTAAATAAGGCCGCGTTTGGTTGGCCGCTGGCCCGGAGAGAGCACTTCCACAATCGCACTCTGGCCAGATTTGGCAATTGATCCGAGGGCTTTTTCCACCACGTTCGCCAGGCCGCCTTTCTTGTTACCCGGGGACGGGTTGGCGCTGCGGTCGGTTTTGCCCATATCAAGATAGTTATCGTACCAGGCCATCTCCTCCAGCAGGCGTTTGCCCACCTCCTCGTTGACGGCGCGCGGCGTAAGCAGGTGGATGGCGTCACGCACTTCGGTGACCTCGGAGAACATCACCGTGGCGCCGCAGCGCACGAACAAATCCGACGCGTAACCCACCGCCGGGTTGGCGGTGACGCCGGAAAACGCATCGCTGCCGCCGCACTGTGTCCCCACTACCAGCTCAGAGGCCGGGCAGGTTTCGCGCTGGCGTTTGTTCAGCGTGTCCAGATGGCGCTCCGCCACCTGAAGAATATCGTCGACCATGGAACGAAATCCGACGTGACGTTCGTCCTGGAGACGAACAATGCTGGCATCGTCTACCGGAATGGCTTTCACATCCTCAGTACCCTGCAACAGGCGTTCAGGCTGCAATTTCTCACAGCCGAGGCCAATCACCATCACCTCGCCGCCAAAGTTTGGGTTGAGGGCGATATTGTGGATTGTGCGGATTGGCACGACCGCCGCGGGCGCGTTGATCGCCACGCCGCAGCCGTACAGGTGGTTAAGCCCCACCACGCCGTCAACGTTGGGGTATTTCGGCAGCAGATCGCGCTCAATAATTTTCACCACGTAATCCACGACGCCCGCCACGCAATGCACGCTGGTAGTGATGCCGAGCAGGTTTTTGGTTCCCACGCTGCCGTCCGCGTTGCGGTAACCTTCGAAGGTATAGCCCTCCAGCGGCGGCAACGGCTCAGGGACGCGGGTCGCCAGCGGCAACGTCTCCAGCGGCGGGGCCGCTGGCAGCTCAACCAGCGACTCTTCAACCCAGCTGCCCTGCGGGATAGGGCGTACCGCATAGCCGATGACTTCGCCGTAACGCACGATTTCGCCGTGCGTGGGGATATCGACCAGCGCGACCTTGTGCCCCTGCGGAACGTGCTCAATCAGCTCCAGCCCGTCCGGGAACCGGGTACCCGCTTTTAAGCCATTGTCGTTGACAATAATCGCCACGTTGTCGGTATCGTGCACTTTTATATAGAACGCCGTCGGCGACGCCTGTCGAATTTGAATATCGGCCATTGTTTACGCTTCTCCAGCAAAATATCTGATACTAAATATAGCCAGATGGTTAATTGTTTCTTATTGAAGAAATAAAGAATGTCAGGAGAGGAAAGGTGAGAATGTGATCGCGATCGCTCCCGAAACACTAATCGTTGATTCTGTGCATCAGCGCCCACTGCTTTGTGCATATGCTCAAGATAGCGTTCAGATTCCACTCGATAACTGAGCATTGAAACAATGTACTGCCGTCGGGCGGCGATTATACTGAATGACGATTTTATAACGCCAAAATTCAGTCAGAAAATAAATATAACCCTGACGCTGCGTCGGAATAAATAAAAATGATGCTGGCTAAAACTGCGGAATTAAAAAAGGTATAAGCGATGAGTAACGATATCTTCCCGAATAAGTTTAAAGCAGCCCTCGCGGCGCACCAGATCCAGATTGGCTGCTGGTCTGCGCTGGCAAACCCCATCAGCACGGAAGTGCTGGGCCTGGCCGGATTCGACTGGCTGGTGCTGGACGGCGAACATGCGCCAAACGATATCAGCACGTTTATTCCGCAGCTGATGGCGCTGAAAGGCAGCCACAGCGCGCCGGTGGTGCGTGTGCCCACCAACGAGCCGGTTATCATCAAGCGTTTACTGGATATCGGCTTCTACAACTTCCTGATCCCGTTTGTTGAAACGGAAGAAGAAGCGGTGCTGGCCGTAGCGGCGACCCGCTATCCGCCGGAAGGGATCCGCGGCGTGTCCGTTTCGCACCGCGCCAACATGTTTGGCACCGTGCCGGACTATTTCGCCCAGTCCAACAGGAACATCACCATCCTGGTTCAGATCGAGAGCCAGCAGGGTGTCGATAACGTCGACGCCATTGCCGCGACCGAAGGCGTAGACGGTATTTTCGTTGGCCCGAGCGATCTGGCTGCCGCCTTAGGTCATCTGGGCAATGCCAGCCACCCGGACGTACAGCGCGCGATCCAGCACATTTTTGCCCGTGCCAAAGCCCACGGTAAGCCGTGCGGCATTCTGGCGCCGGTGGAAGCTGACGCCCGCCGCTACCTGGAGTGGGGCGCAACGTTTGTTGCCGTCGGCAGCGACCTCGGCGTATTCCGCGCGGCCACGCAGAGATTAGCAGACGCTTTTAAAAAATAACCATCATTGAGGAAACAGATTATGACGCTGAAAGTGGGTTTTATTGGCCTGGGTATCATGGGCAAACCAATGAGCAAAAACCTCATCAAAGCAGGTTACTCGCTGGTGGTTCTCGACCGTAATTCAGACGCGGTGGCCGGGGTGATTGCGGCCGGCGCGGAAACGGCGACAACCGCAAAAGCGATCGCCGAGCAGTGCGATGTCATCATCACCATGCTGCCAAACTCTCCGCACGTGAAAGAGGTGGCGCTGGGTGAGAACGGCATTATCGACGGCGCGAAGCCGGGCCTGGTGGTGATCGACATGAGTTCTATCGCACCGCTGGCGAGCCGCGAAATCAGCGAGGCGCTGAAGGCGAAAGGCGTGGAGATGCTGGACGCACCGGTCAGCGGCGGCGAGCCCAAAGCCATCGACGGCACCCTGTCGGTGATGGTGGGCGGCGATAAAGCCGTCTTCGACAAATACTACGACCTGATGAAAGCGATGGCTGGCTCCGTGGTGCACACCGGTGACATCGGCGCGGGTAACGTCACCAAGCTGGCAAACCAGGTGATTGTGGCGCTGAACATCGCGGCCATGTCGGAGGCGCTGACGCTGGCCACCAAAGCGGGGGTGAATCCGGATCTGGTCTATCAGGCCATTCGCGGTGGTCTGGCGGGTAGCAACGTGCTGGATGCCAAGGCACCGATGGTGATGGATCGTAACTTTAAGCCAGGTTTTCGTATCGACCTGCACATTAAAGATCTGGCGAATGCGCTGGATACGTCACACGGCGTGGGGGCGCAGCTGCCGCTGACTGCCGCCGTCATGGAGATGATGCAGGCGCTGCGTGCGGACGGTCTTGGCACTGCCGATCACAGCGCGCTCGCGTGCTACTACGAAAAACTGGCGAAGGTCGAAATTACTCGCTAATGACGTCCTGCCCGGTGGCGCAACGCATACCGGGCCTACGGTCCAGGCTTATAACTATGAAAATCGTAATCGCGCCAGACTCTTATAAAGAAAGCCTGTCTGCCACCGAGGTGGCGCAGGCGATAGAAAAAGGATTTCGTGAGATTTTCCCCGACGCTCATTACGTGTCGGTTCCCGTTGCTGACGGTGGGGAAGGTACGGTTGAAGCGATGATCGCCGCGACTCAGGGCACCTGGCAGCAGGCTGTCGTCACCGGTCCGTTAGGGGAAAAGGTGAATGCCCGCTGGGGGATCTCTGGCGACGGGACGACCGCGTTCATCGAGATGGCCGCCGCCAGCGGCCTGGTTCTTGTTCCTCCCGCGCTGCGTAACCCGCTGGTCACAACGTCTCGCGGGACGGGGGAGCTGATCCTCAGCGCACTGGATAAAGGCGCGCGCAATATCATCATCGGTATCGGCGGGAGCGCCACCAACGACGGGGGCGCCGGCATGATGCAGGCGCTGGGCGCGAGGTTTACGGATGCCAACGGGACGGAGATCGGCTACGGCGGCGGTAGCCTGATGGCGCTTAACCGTATTGATATTTCGGCGCTCGATCCGCGTCTTCAGGGATGCGCAATCCGCGTCGCCTGTGACGTGACGAATCCGCTGGTCGGTGAAAGCGGCGCGTCGCGTATCTTTGGCCCGCAAAAAGGCGCCACCGAGGAGATGATCCTCGAACTCGACGCCAATCTTAGCCACTATGCCGGGGTGATCAAAAAATCTTTGCGCATCGACGTGAACCCGGTTCCGGGGGCAGGAGCGGCGGGCGGCATGGGCGCGGCGCTGATGGCCTTTCTGGGGGCTGAGCTGAAAAGCGGCATTGAGATTGTCACTCAGGCGCTCAATCTTGAAGAACATATTCACGACTGCACCTGGGTACTGACGGGCGAAGGGCGCATCGACAGCCAGAGCATTAACGGTAAAGTGCCCGTCGGCGTGGCGAGCGTCGCCAAAAAATACCATAAGCCGGTGATAGGGATTGCCGGAAGTCTGACGCAGGACGTGGGCGTGGTACACCAGTACGGCATCGACGCGGTGTTCAGCGTACTGACCAGCATCGGCTCACTGGAAGAGGCGTTCCGGGGCGCGTATGACAACATTTACCGCGCCTCGCGCAATATCGCGGCCACATTGCAGATAGGCATGCGTAGCCAGGGGTGACAGCGGCGCGCAAACCCTCTATACTGCGCGCCGAAGCTGACCAGACAGTCGCCGCTTCGTCGTCGTCCCTTTCGGGGGAGACGGGCGGAGGGGAGGAAAGTCCGGGCTCCACAGGGCAGGGTGCCAGGTAACGCCTGGGGGGGAAACCCACGACCAGTGCAACAGAGAGCAAACCGCCGATGGCCCGCGCAAGCGGGATCAGGTAAGGGTGAAAGGGTGCGGTAAGAGCGCACCGCGCGGCTGGTAACAGTCCGTGGCACGGTAAACTCCACCCGGAGCAAGGCCAAATAGGGGTTCACATGGTACGGCCCGTACTGAACCCGGGTAGGCTGCTTGAGCCAGTGAGCGATTGCTGGCCTAGATGAATGACTGTCCACGACAGAACCCGGCTTATCGGTCAGCTTCAACTTCTTCTAAAACGATCGTTGATGTGTCTCAGGTAGTGAAATGAGATACATCAACGGTCGCAATAACCTTTATTATTACCTCCTGCAACACCATATACAAATTCTACTATTCTGATCATAAAAATGTTTACTGTTGAGGCTCAATAATAAGAGCTTCGTTAATTCATCAACAGAATAAGAACACAGTAATATCCGTATAATGAATAATTCGAGATGCCATTTTATTTTAACAACAATACATTCCGAATGATGTAGTTTATTTGTACAATGAGGATTTGGGTTAAATAGAACGACATCAAGTAAAGGGACTTATAATGGGAGTCAAAGGTAATTATCTTTTCAGAGGTGATAAAACCACCTGTGGCGGTGTAATCATAGATGGATGTCCTGACCATCAGCACTTTGGGAAAGACATGGTCTGCGAAGGTCACAGAGTAACCTGTGGCAAGCATAAAGGGCTTTACCGTATTGCGGGAGGGATTCGCGACACTATCCATGGTAAGAGAATTGCAGGTACTTTGCATAGCCGCAGTTCTTGCCCATGTAGATCGCGCCTTGTTCCCTCAAACTTTGATGATAATTACGAGCTTGATATTGAAGTGACGCCAGCCAGCATTGGCTCACAGCGAATTGCCAACCTGTCTGAAGTGCCTGAACCCATTCATCAGGCACAATCTACAAAGAAAGATTCCAAATCTGATAAACCTAAAGGTATAGATGCTGGTTTTACCATTATTCCGTATGGTGGGACAACAGAAGCCTGGCAACGTCTGTTATTCACAGAGAACCCACCAGCAGGGGTAAAAGAACTCTTTGCCGCGTTGAACGGCCCGCATGAAAGATATAAAGCTGGTTCTATTATGCTGGTGGTTGACCCTGATAAGCAGGACAGCGAACAAATTGCACATATGCAGGCCGCGAAAGCGCGAGTTGATGCAGCGTTAGCTCCTCTCTCCATTCAGCAAGCTAACTTTCTCTACAAGTACAAAGACACCATTGAGATGTTCGCTGCTGCTGCCAGTACGGCGAGCGATACTTATGGATACTCAGGAAAAGCAACCGAAGCCGCGAAAGGTTATTTTGAACAGGTAGAAAAAATCCTTGTCGAGATAGAGAAAACCTACAAGAACCAGTACATCACCAGTGGCACACTGATCGGTGAACAATTTTTTGTCGAGCGCCGCCGGTTATTCGGTCAACTCGATAGTGTGCTGAAGATGTTCATGAAGCATCGTTTCATGTTCAATGAATACGCAGACCTGAAAAACGCCCTTGGCCTGTCCAGTAGTTCAATCACCCATCGCTGGAATGAAACAGGCGTTAGCGATATTGAGGGTTACGCCACCCACATCGAGAAGCTGGCGAAGTACGTCAAGTGGATGGAAACCGCTGGGAAGATCGGGATTGGCATGTCTGCACTCGATACCGCCGCAAAGATCACGGAAGCCTGCACTGTGGGCAGAGATTGTGCGAAAACGTCGTTTACCTCCATTGGTGAATTTTCCGGGAGCCTGATCGGCGGTGCGATAGCTGGAAAAATTGCGGGTACAGCCGCAGCAAATACTGTCTGTGCGATAATGCTTGGCGCTGCAACTATAGAAGCCGCAGGTGCTGGAGCATTACTTTGTACGCTCGGAGTAAATGGCGCTATTGCATATGGTAGCGATAAAGCTACATCTGCGTTCGGTGGCTTCGTTGGTGAATCGCTATATGAGGTTACAAGTAATGACCATTAATGCCCTACTTAGCGCCAAGGTAACAGTAATCATCGGAGCACTTGCTTTCGGCTTCGGTATAGCCAGTATCATAGCCTCAGTTCTGAACAGGGATAGATTTAAGGAGATCTGCATCCTGTACAAAGAAAAATACGGTAGTCTGCCCGATGCTGTATTGCTGTTCGAGAACGTCAACACGCTTTATGTCAAAGTAGCATATAGCACAAAAGTGAGTTTTATATACATGCCGCTGTTGTGGAATAAAAGCTCAATCCTGACCAAAAACGATGACAAGGACTTTATACGTGGGCTACCAAAACGGCTTATTGGCCCGTTCTACGTGGAGATATACTTGGCGGTTGTCAGTCTGTTGTTTTTTATCATTGGCGTGTTACAAATGTTAGCAATTAGGCATGGCTGGGTGTGAAAAGTGCTTCACTCGGTGGGTTTGCTCTGTAACACAAACTGCGATCGAGTCTGCGACACACGACAACCCCAGCGCCGCAGATACCTGACGTATCGTTGAACGAAGCCGCCTTATCGGTCAGCTTCAACTTCTTACGAAACCCCGCTTCGGCGGGGTTTTTGCTTTCTGAAGAAAACAGTCCGGGTAAGCGCTGCGCCAGACGACATCAATTCTCAATTTTGCGACGCTAAGCACATTTCACTGTTTACTCCGCCACGCGCTCCTCTCATCCTCCGTAGATGATCGTAATCACGAAATTTAACGCTATAAAATAAGAAAATTTTAGTGTTGATTAGATGTTGCATTTGTTGATTTGCTGAAAATAAATGTTTTTCTAATTGATAATCAAATATTGAATCTAAAAACATTCTTCTGGTGAATGTGTGATATATCCCACTCTTTATTCTGAAATAGTATTAATATTCCTGGTAAAGTTGATAAACCACAAAAATGTTTTAAATTGATAGTGTTGATTTATTAACATTTAATTGCCTGAAAGATAGCCTTTATTAATATTTCTAAGGCAAAAAAATTCACGCGGGTTATTGCCATAGAATAAATTTATTACCTCGTAATTTGTTGATCAATATCAGCGTAATTGCGTATTTTAATTGTGTTATGTTATTGATTTATAAGTATTTAAATGGTTTTGATGATGGGTGTAAATAGGGCGTTCCGGCGAATTGTGAGTAACAGCACATACCCCCTTAAACATTATTAGGTAGAATCCGCTGCGTCATAGGGAAATAAGCGCGGAATATGATGAATACTATTATTCTACCGAAAACACAGCACCTCGTGGTATTTCAGGAAGTCATTAAAAGTGGCTCCATAGGTTCTGCTGCAAGACAACTGGGGCTGACGCAACCTGCCGTCAGCAAAATCATCAGCGACATCGAATCCTACTTCGGGGTAGAGGTGATGGTGCGTAAAAACACCGGCGTAAAACTCACTGCCGCCGGTCAGGTGCTGCTGTCATACGCTGAGTCGATCACCCGCGAAATGAAAAACATGGTGAGCGAAATCAACAGTCTCAGCTTTAGTACCGTCATGGACGTCTCCTTTGGCTATCCGTCGCTGATTGGCTTCACCTTCCTGTCCGGGATGATCAAAAAATTCAGGGAAGTGTTCCCGAAAGCGCGCGTCTCCATGTATGAAGCGCAGCTCTCTTCATTCCTGCCCGCCATTCGCGATGGACGGCTGGATTTTGCCATCGGCACGCTGAGCGACGGAATGTTGCTTCAGGATCTTCACGTTGAGCCGCTGTTTGAATCCGAGTTTGTGCTGGTGGCGAGTAAATCACGAACGTGCACCGGCCCGACCAGACTGGCATCACTTACGCATGAGCAGTGGGTGATGCCGCAAACCGATATGGGCTACTACAACGAACTCCTGACCACCCTGCAAGACAACCACATCAGCATTGAAAACATCGTCCAGACTGATTCCGTCGTCACTATCTATAACCTTGTCCTTAATGCCGATTACCTGACGGTGATCCCCCGTGACATGATTGCGCCGTTCGGTTCGGACCAGTTTATCGTCCTGCCGGTGGAGGATGAATTACCCGTGGCGCGTTATGCCGCCGTGTGGTCGAAAAATTACAGTATTAAAAAATCGGCGTCAGTATTAGTTGAACTGGCAAAACAATATTCGTCGATGAATATCGATAAACGACGATAAAAATAATCACGCTTTAAAACACCCGGAGCGACGCTTTTTAACGCTCTGATACCCTGACTTTGCCTGAAAACAATGAATTATTATAACGAGGATATTATGCACATTACCTACGATCTCCCGGTGACCATTGAAGATATTCAGGACGCCAGAAAACGCCTGGCGGGAAAAATTTATAAAACCGGCATGCCGCGCTCAAATTATCTCAGCGAACGCTGTAAGGGCGAGATATTTCTTAAGTTTGAAAATATGCAGCGTACCGGTTCGTTTAAAATACGCGGGGCGTTTAATAAGTTAAGTTCGCTGACGGATGCAGAAAAACGCAAAGGGGTGGTGGCCTGCTCCGCAGGTAACCACGCACAGGGGGTGTCGCTCTCCTGCGCCATGCTCGGTATCGACGGCAAAGTGGTGATGCCGATGGGCGCGCCAAAATCCAAGGTCGCCGCTACCCGCGACTATTCGGCGGAAGTGGTGCTGCACGGCGAGAACTTCAACGACACCATCGCTAAGGTGAGCGAAATCGTCGAGATGGAGGGGCGCATTTTTATTCCGCCTTATGACGATCCGAAAGTCATTGCCGGCCAGGGTACCATCGGCCTCGAAATTCTCGAAGATCTCTACGACGTGGATAACGTCATTGTCCCTATCGGCGGCGGCGGCTTAATTGCCGGTATTGCAACGGCGATTAAATCTATTAACCCGACAATCAATATTATCGGCGTGCAGTCTGAAAACGTTCACGGCATGGCGGCTTCCTGGCAGGCCGGAGAAATAACCAGCCATCGCGTTACCGGCACATTAGCCGACGGTTGCGACGTGTCTCGTCCGGGTAATTTAACCTTCGAAATTGTTCGTGAACTGGTCGATGACATTGTGCTGGTCAGTGAAGATGAAATTCGCAACAGCATGATTGCCCTTATTCAGCGAAATAAAGTGGTGACGGAAGGCGCGGGCGCGCTGGCCTGCGCGGCGTTATTAAGCGGCAAACTGGACCACTATATTCAGGGCCGTAAAACCGTCTGCATTATTTCCGGCGGCAATATCGATCTCTCCCGTGTTTCACAAATTACCGGCTTCGTTGACGCATAAAGGATGACTTATGAGCAACACTGAAAGCATTACCGTTGGCCAGACAAAAACGTCTACCTGGCGTAAATCGGATACCACCTGGACGCTGGGCCTGTTCGGGACCGCCATTGGTGCAGGCGTGCTGTTCTTCCCCATTCGCGCAGGGTTTGGCGGCCTGATCCCTATCCTGCTGATGCTGGTTCTCGCCTTCCCGATTGCGTTTTACTGCCACCGCGCGTTGGCGCGCCTCTGTTTGTCCGGCAGTAACGTCTCCGGCAACATCACCGAAACGGTGGAAGAGCATTTCGGCAAAACCGGCGGGGTGGTGATCACCTTCCTCTACTTCTTCGCCATTTGCCCGCTGCTGTGGATCTACGGTGTAACCATTACCAACACCTTTATGACCTTCTGGGAAAACCAGCTCCAGCTGCCAGCCCTGAACCGCGGCGTGGTGGCGCTGTTCCTGCTGCTGCTGATGGCCTTTGTGATCTGGTTCGGGAAAGACCTGATGGTGAAGGTGATGAGCTACCTGGTGTTCCCGTTCATCGCCAGTCTGGTGCTGATTTCCCTGTCGCTGATCCCGTACTGGAACTCGGCGGTGATCGACCAGGTCAACCTGAGCGATATCGCCTTCACCGGACATGACGGCATTCTGGTCACGGTGTGGCTGGGGATCTCCATCATGGTCTTCTCCTTTAACTTCTCGCCTATCGTCTCCTCATTTGTGGTCTCCAAGCGCGAAGAGTACGAGCCGGAGTTCGGGAAAGAATTCACCGAGCAGAAATGTTCCAAAATCATCGGTCGCGCCAGCCTGCTGATGGTGGCAGTGGTGATGTTCTTCGCCTTTAGCTGCCTGTTTACGCTCTCTCCGCAGAACATGGCGGATGCCAAAGCGCAGAATATTCCGGTGCTCTCTTACCTGGCGAACCACTTTGCCTCGATGTCGGGCAGTAAATCCACGTTCGCCACGGTGCTGGAATACGGCGCATCCATCATCGCGCTGGTCGCTATCTTTAAATCCTTCTTCGGCCACTACCTGGGCACGCTGGAGGGGCTGAACGGCCTGATCCTCAAGTTCGGCTACAAAGGCGATAAGAAGAGCGTCTCTGTTGGCAAGCTGAACACCATCAGCATGATTTTCATCATGGGCTCCACCTGGATTGTGGCCTACGCCAACCCGAACATTCTCGACCTTATTGAAGCCATGGGAGCACCAATTATCGCCTCTCTGCTGTGCCTGCTGCCGATGTACGCGATCCGTAAAGCGCCCGCGCTGGCGAAATACAAAGGCCGGACCGAGAACATCTTCGTGACCGTGGTCGGCCTGCTGACCATTCTGAACATCGTCTACAAACTGTTTTAAGCCAAAGCTCAGGAAGAGCGGAGTAACACATGACTGAATTTCCGGTAGTACTGGTTATTAACTGCGGATCGTCCTCCGTTAAGTTTTCGGTGCTGGACGCAGCAGGCTGCGATGCCCTGCTGACGGGCATTGCGGACGGCATCAACACTGAAAAAGCCTTTATTTCCGTGAACGGGGGTGAGCCGGTCAGACTGGCTCACCAGGACTACGAAGGGGCGCTGGCCGCCATCGCCCTCGAGCTGGAGAAGCGCGACCTGATGAGCAGCGTGGCCCTGATTGGCCACCGCATCGCTCACGGCGGCGATCTCTTCAGCGAGTCGACCCTCATCACGGAAGAGGTCATTGAGCAGATCCGCCTGGTTTCCCCGCTGGCGCCGCTGCATAACTACGCCAACCTGAGCGGCGTGGAAGCCGCAGAGCGCCTGTTCCCCGGCGTGCAGCAGGTGGCGGTATTTGACACCAGCTTCCACCAGACCATGGCGCCGCAGGCGTATCTGTACGGTCTGCCGTACCGCTATTTTGAAGAGCTGGGCGTGCGCCGCTACGGTTTCCACGGCACCTCTCACCGCTATGTGTCCGGGCAGGCACACGTGCTCCTCGGGCTGTTCCCCGAGGACAGCGGCCTGGTGATCGCCCACCTCGGCAACGGGGCGTCCATCTGCGCGGTGCGTAACGGCGAGAGCGTGGACACGTCCATGGGCATGACGCCGCTGGAGGGGCTGGTGATGGGCACGCGGTGCGGCGACGTGGATTTCGGCGCGATGGCGTGGATTGCCCAGCAGACCGGCCAGTCGTTCGAGGATCTGGAGCGCGTGGTCAACAAAGAGTCCGGGTTGCTCGGGATCTCCGGCATCTCCTCCGATTTACGCGCGCTGGAGAAAGCCTGGCATGACGGCAACGAGCGGGCGGAGCTGGCGATACACACTTTTGTCCACCGCATAGCGCGGCATATCGCCGGTCACGCCGCGTCCCTGCACCGTCTGGATGGCGTGATCTTCACTGGCGGCATCGGTGAAAACTCCACGCTGATCCGCGCGCTGGTGGCGGAACACCTGAAGGTGTTTGGCATCGCGCTCGACGAGGCCAAAAACGCTCTGCCGGGCAGCGCGGGTGAGCGCGTCATCTCCACTGATACCTCCCGCGTAACCTGCGCGGTTATCCCTACCAATGAAGAAAAAATGATCGCGCTGGACGCCCTCCGTCTTGGGAAGGTCACCCCGGCTGCGGCTTACGCCTGATAAAGCGAGAATCTGATGAAAGTAACAATCGATACGGGCGTCGCGCCCTACAGCGACGCATGGGCCGGGTTTCGCGGTGAAGAATGGAAAAATGCCGTTAACGTCCGCGATTTTATTCAGCATAACTACACCCCTTATGAAGGCGATGAAGCTTTCCTCGCGCAGGCGACGCCTGCAACGACGGCGCTGTGGCAGAAGGTGATGGTCGGCATTCGCCAGGAGAATGCCACCCACGCTCCGGTAGATTTTGACACCAACATCGCTACCACCATCACCGCTCACGGGCCGGGTTATATTGACCAGGCGCTGGAGACGATCGTCGGCCTGCAAACCGACAAGCCGCTCAAGCGCGCCCTGCATCCGTACGGCGGGATCAACATGATCCGCAGCTCGTTCGAAGCCTACGGTCGCGAGATGGATCCGCAGTTTGAATACCTGTTCACCGACCTGCGCAAAACCCACAACCAGGGCGTGTTTGACGTTTACTCCCCGGAGATGATGCGCTGCCGTAAATCTGGCGTGCTGACCGGTCTGCCGGACGGCTACGGACGCGGGCGCATTATCGGCGATTACCGCCGCGTGGCGCTGTACGGCATCAGCTATCTGGTGCGCGAGCGTGAACTCCAGTTCGCCGATCTTCAGGGAAAACTGGAGCGCGGAGAAGATCTGGAGGCAACGATCCGCCTGCGCGAGGAGCTGGCGGAGCATAAGCGTGCGTTGCTCCAGATCCAGCAGATGGCGGCGAACTATGGCTTTGATATTTCACGTCCGGCGATGAACGCGCAGGAAGCGGTGCAGTGGGTCTACTTTGCCTACCTTGCCGCAGTGAAATCCCAGAACGGCGGGGCGATGTCGCTGGGGCGCACGGCCTCGTTCCTTGATATCTACATTGAGCGCGACATTCAGGCAGGAAGGCTGAACGAGATGCAGGCCCAGGAGCTGATCGACCACTTCATCATGAAGATCCGCATGGTGCGCTTCCTGCGCACGCCGGAGTTCGACACGCTCTTCTCCGGCGATCCGATCTGGGCCACGGAAGTGATCGGCGGCATGGGGCTGGATGGTCGCACGCTGGTGACCAAAAACAGCTTCCGCTACCTGCATACCCTGCACACCATGGGGCCTGCGCCGGAGCCAAACCTGACGATCCTCTGGTCCGAACAGCTGCCGATCGCCTTCAAAAAATACGCCGCGCAGGTGTCGATCGTCACCTCCTCGCTGCAATATGAGAACGACGATCTGATGCGCGCCGACTTCAACAGAGACGACTACGCCATTGCCTGCTGCGTCAGTCCGATGGTGATCGGCAAGCAGATGCAGTTCTTCGGCGCCCGCGCCAACCTGGCGAAAACGCTGCTGTACGCGATTAACGGCGGGGTGGATGAGAAGCTGAAGATCCAGGTCGGCCCGAAAACCGAGCCGCTGCTGGATGAGGTGCTGGATTACGACACCGTGATGGCGAGCCTGGATCACTTTATGGACTGGCTGGCGGTGCAGTACATCAGCGCGCTGAATCTCATTCACTATATGCATGATAAATACAGCTACGAAGCCTCGCTGATGGCGCTCCACGATCGGGACGTCTACCGCACCATGGCCTGCGGCATCGCCGGGCTGTCGGTGGCGGCGGATTCCCTGTCGGCGATTAAATACGCCACGGTGAAACCGGTGCGCGACCACACCGGCCTGGCGGTGGACTTCGTCATAGAAGGCGACTATCCGCAGTACGGCAATAATGACGATCGCGTGGACAGCATCGCCTGCGACCTGGTGGAGCGCTTTATGAAGAAGATCCAGGCGCTGCCGACGTATCGCAACGCGGTGCCGACGCAGTCGATCCTGACTATCACCTCCAACGTGGTCTACGGCCAGAAAACGGGCAACACGCCGGACGGACGACGCGGCGGTACGCCGTTTGCGCCTGGCGCCAACCCGATGCACGGTCGCGACAGGAAAGGGGCGGTGGCGTCGTTAACCTCGGTTGCCAAGCTGCCGTTCACCTATGCGAAGGACGGGATCTCCTACACCTTCTCCATCGTGCCGCAGGCGCTGGGCAAGGATGAACTGGTGCGCAAAACCAACCTTGTGGGGCTGCTGGACGGGTATTTCCATCACGAAGCGTCTATCGAAGGCGGGCAGCACCTGAACGTCAACGTCATGAACCGGGAGATGCTGCTGGATGCCATTGCTCATCCCGAGAACTACCCGAACCTGACCATCCGCGTTTCGGGGTATGCGGTGCGGTTTAACGCCCTGACGCGCGAGCAGCAGCAGGACGTGATTTCGCGGACGTTTACGCAGGCGATGTGACGCAGGCCAAATAATCTGCCCCCTTCAGATAAGGGGGCTTTTTTGTCTGCTGAAAATCATGTAGATGTTCGTTCATTCCATGCATCAGAAAA
The DNA here is from genome assembly GCF_014982165.1 of Enterobacter cloacae complex sp. P24RS. NCBI lineage: Bacteria > Pseudomonadati > Pseudomonadota > Gammaproteobacteria > Enterobacterales > Enterobacteriaceae > Enterobacter > Enterobacter cloacae complex sp. P24RS. Next base: position 314,436 of record NZ_JADCKU010000003.1, on the reverse strand, counting down.
TTGAATATTGCCGTCGCAGTAAGTCCAAATTGCTTTTTCGTATCTCAACTGAATGGATTCAAGGTGGCCCGTACCGGGACAGTTACGTGTATCGTTAACAATAGGGGAGATTGATACGACCTTTACACCTTCCAGTTCAGTTCTGAAGTATTCAACTTCCCTTCCCGCATCGTTAATTCGATAATATCTTATCTCAACTTTTTTTAGGTTTTGCCCTGTAGCCACAGCCTTATAAAGATACGGAGATGAACTATCTATCTCCTTCTCGAACAAGAAAGGGGCATGTTTGCGCGTTCCGGTTAATCTCCCGGAAAGAGGATCTGTTGGAATACTTAAATTATGGGTTAACCCTCTAATTTCAACACTCCCTTCCCGATCCTGTACATCACTTGAACCCTTAATAAGTGAGCCGCCATCATCAAAAAACCAAATATGAACCGGTACAGCCATAAATCATGCTCCTTTCGAAAATCAGTGGTGGATCCATGTGCCTGCTTTTACCGCCTCAGCAAACATTCTTACGGTTAATGGTTTTGATATTTGTTCAACGGGTTCTTGCGTAAACCATTTTCTGAAAAACCAGGTTTGAGTCCATGGGAAATAGTTTTGCGTGGGCACATTGATAAGATAGTTTTTCTCAAACTTCTCAATGGCATAAACGATATCATCCAGATCGGTGTAATCCTGTAGAACATCGTCTAACTCGAGCGGGATCCTCTTGCCCGTAAATGTTCCCTGTTCTGGTAAATTTTCCCTGAAGAACTTCAAAACATCATTTTCACTATTCATATTCACCAAATCCGATCTTTAGGGTGAGCAATCGTATTATATCGTGAGAGTGTTTTGTAACTTATCGTTGCAAGATCAGCAGCAAGTATGGTTATCCCCAATGCAGGGATCCATCGACCAATGAATGCACCTAAGTTTTTGGTATACATTGGTTTTCGGTATTTAAAGCTTGCGAGTGTAATCGAAGGTAATCGGTGTGGTAGCTGTACATTCAGAAGATCGCGAAGATACTTAGAAGCCACGGAGGTACCTATAGTAGCTGTTTCTGGCTTTGTTCTGGTCTCAAGTATAGGTAAACCAAGGATCATAGTAGCCATCATTACTGCATCTTTTAATCCGCCGAACTGTTCATCGGTATTATCAAGGAAAATCCAAAAAAATAACTCAGACGCCGAGATATTACATATACCTTTATAGAAGTATGTTCCATTGAGCTCTTCAACGGTATCCATATCATAGCCATACTAATAGAGTGGTTTCAGTGATGCTATCGTATAAAAATTTGAAGGCTGAAAGTAGAACAATCATCTTTATAAATTCCTAAAAAAGAACCATTTCCTCAACATAGTGATTCTGTGAAATGCATCACTTTTAGAATTTTTTACCAACTATCATTAAAAATGAGGCGCTTTTTCTCTAAATTCAGGAAGGCCGCATAAAGATTGTGACTTTTTTCTCCCGCGCTACGGATATGATCATCCCATACCAATAACACACACCTGCACTCTCTGACTCGCAATCGCTGGCGATCGGAACCGCATAAAAACAATTACTTACCCTACAAAATAAGCGAGTGCCCAATGAATATGACAACAAACAGCAGTGTGATTGTGAGTGATTCCTCGGCGGCAAGGCGGGCGGGAATGAGCGAAAGCGAATGGCGAGAGGCGATCAAATTCGACAGCACCGATACCGGCTGGGTCATCATGAGTATCGGGATGGCTATCGGCGCGGGTATCGTTTTTCTTCCGGTACAGGTTGGATTAATGGGGCTGTGGGTCTTTTTGCTCTCGTCGATAATTGGCTATCCGGCCATGTACCTCTTCCAGCGATTATTTATTAATACACTGGCGGAATCCCCGGAATGCAAAGACTACCCGAGCGTGATTAGCGGTTATTTAGGTAAAAACTGGGGCATCTTATTGGGTGCACTTTATTTCGTGATGCTGGTCATCTGGATGTTTGTTTATTCCACGGCTATCACCAACGACAGCGCATCCTATTTGCACACCTTCGGCGTCACCGAGGGGTTGCTGTCGGAAAATCCCTTCTACGGCTTATTCCTGATCTGCATTCTGGTCGCCATTTCGTCGCGCGGTGAGAAGCTGCTGTTTAAAGTCTCCAGCCTGATGGTGCTGACCAAATTATTTGTGGTGGCGGCGCTGGGGCTTTCGATGATCGGCCTCTGGCATTTAGCCAACGTCGGTATGCTGCCGCCGATGGGGCTGCTGATTAAAAACGCCATTATTACGCTGCCTTTCACCTTAACCTCCATTCTGTTTATCCAGACATTAAGCCCGATGGTGATTTCCTATCGTTCGCGGGAAAAATCCGTTGAGGTGGCGCGTCATAAGGCGCTGCGGGCGATGAATATCGCCTTTGGCATACTGTTTGTGACGGTCTTCTTCTACGCCGTCTCTTTCACCCTGGCGATGGGGCACGATGAGGCGGTAAAAGCCTACGAGCAGAACATTTCCGCCCTGGCAATCGCGGCGCAGTTTATCAGCGGCGACGGCGCGGGCTGGGTCAAAATCGTCAGCGTGGTTCTCAATATCTTTGCCGTCATGACTGCCTTCTTCGGCGTCTACCTGGGCTTTCGTGAAGCGACGCAGGGCATCGTGATGAATATCCTGCGCCGCAAAATGCCGGCTGAACGTATTAATGAAAGCACCGTCCAGCGCGGGATTATGCTGTTCGCCATCCTGCTCGCCTGGAGCGCGATTGTGTTAAACGCGCCGGTGCTGAGCTTCACCTCCATCTGTAGCCCTATTTTCGGGATGGTGGGCTGCTTAATTCCGGCGTGGCTGGTCTACAAAGTACCCGCCCTTCATAAATATAAAGGCGTGTCGCTGGTGATTATTGTGATTACCGGGCTGCTGCTTTGTGTTTCTCCTTTCCTCGCCTTCTCATGAGGTTAAATAAGGTCGTAACGATGTCTGAGCAAATTAATCCTTTATGGAACCATTTTATTCGCGCCGTGCAGGAGGAGGTAAAGCCTGCGCTGGGGTGTACCGAACCCGTCTCGCTGGCGCTGGCCTGTGCGATGGCTGCCGGAGAGCTTTCCGGTGAGGTGACGCGTATTGAGGCGTGGGTATCGCCAAACCTGATGAAAAATGGGCTTGGCGTAACGGTGCCCGGCACCGGCATGGTCGGTTTACCCATCGCGGCGGCGCTGGGGGCGACGGGCGGTAATGCCCACGCCGGGCTGGAGGTGTTGAAAGACGCTTCTGCCGAGGCGCTAACGCGCGCCAAAGCCATGCTCAAAGTAGGCCTGGTGCAGGTGAAATTGCAGGAGCCGTGCGATGAGATCCTTTATTCACGTGCCTGCGTGTACGCTGGAGACGCCTCGGCGATGGTGACTATCGCCGGCGGGCATACCCGAGTGGTGGAGGTGGTTTGTCAGGGCGAAACGCGCTTCAGGCTTGACGATCGGCAGACCGATGTAAATAAAGATTCGCTGGCGGTACTGTCAAACACCACGCTCTCGCAGATCCTGGAGTTTGTGGAGCAGGTGCCGTTCGACGCGATCCGCTTTATCCTGGAAGCAGGGCAATTGAACGATGCGCTCTCTCGTGAAGGACTCAATGGGAAGTGGGGGTTGCACGTTGGCGCGACGCTCAATAAGCAGCGCGCACGCGGATGGATGGGGCAGGATCTGGGTTCAGACATCGTTATCCGCACCAGCGCGGCTTCGGATGCTCGCATGGGCGGCGCGACGCTGCCGGCGATTAGCAACTCGGGCTCCGGGAATCAGGGGATTACGGCCACCATGCCGGTTGTCGTGGTCGCTGAACACATTCAGGCCGATGACGAACGGCTGGCGCGGGCGCTGATGCTCTCGCATCTGTCGGCTATCTACATCCATTACCAGCTTCCGCGTTTGTCCGCGCTGTGTGCGGCGACAACGGCGGCGATGGGCGCTGCGGCGGGAATGGCGTGGCTGATGGACGGAAGCTATCAGACGATTGCAATGGCTATCGGCAGTATGATCGGTGACGTCAGCGGGATGATCTGCGACGGGGCGTCTAACAGCTGCGCCATGAAGGTCTCGACCAGCGTCACCAGCGCCTGGAAAGCCGTGATGATGGCGCTGGATGATACAGCCGTGACGGGTAACGAGGGGATTGTGGCCCACGACGTGGAACAGTCTATCTCTAACCTGTGCGCGCTGGCGTGTCGCTCAATGCAGGCAACGGACCGGCAGATTATTGAGATTATGGCGAGTAAGGTGTAAAAATTTCCCCTCTCCCCATTGGGGAGAGGGTCAGGGTGAGGGGGGTTAAACCGGCAAATCAATCAGCAGCGCGCGCAGCGGCGTATCTGCCACCAGGGTGATATTCGCCTCATCACGAATAAACGCCCCGTCACCGCAGGTGAGCGCTTCTTTCTCTTCCGTATGCGTTACCGCATGTACCGTACCGTGAATGGACTGTAAATAGGCGCGCGGGCCATGAAGCTGGAAGCTCACCTGTTCACCTTTTTTCAGTTCAATATGGTGCAGCCATACCTGCTGGCGTAACTGCAAGCTGCCTTTGCTGCCGTCTGGCGAGGCAATCAGCTGCTGTTTATCGCCCTTCAGGTCGATCTTTTGCACAAGGGGATTTTCCCGCTCCGGACAGGCATCCAGCCACAGCTGCATGCGGGTCAGCGTCTTGTCTTTGCTGAGGTTATGCTCGCTATAGCTAATACCGGGCTGCGTAGAAATTAACAGCGCCTCGCCAGCTTTTGCCTGGACATGATTGCCCTCGCTATCGCGGTATTCTGCCTCGCCTTCCAGGATCAGGTTCAGGATATCGACTTTCGGATACGCGCGCGGCTGGAAGGACGCCCCCGGAGCGAGCACCTCCTGATTCAGTACGCGCAGTGAAGCGTAACCAAGGAGTTTAGGGTCAAAGTAGTGTCCAAAGGAAAAGGTGTAGCGGGCCTGCAACCAACCGAAATCGGCTTGTCCGCACTGTTTCGCTGTTCTTGTCGTAATCATAAACTTGACCTCTCTTTACACTAAATCAATGGTAAAGGTATGGACGCTGCATTGTTAGCCAGATATTCTGCCCGGTATGTTCAAATTTCCTGAATGAGAACGAGATGGCTAAAGAGAGAGCATTGACGCTTGAGGCGCTTCGCGTCATGGACGCGATTGACAGGCGTGGCAGTTTTGCCGCCGCGGCAGATGAACTGGGGCGCGTTCCGTCTGCGCTGAGCTATACCATGCAAAAGCTGGAGGAGGAGCTGGATGTTGTGCTCTTCGATCGCTCCGGTCATCGAACAAAATTCACCAACGTGGGGCGAATGCTGCTGGAACGCGGCCGCGTGCTGCTGGAAGCGGCGGATAAGCTGACGACGGACGCCGAGGCGCTGGCCCGCGGCTGGGAAACCCATCTGACGTTAGTGACCGAAGCGCTGGTGCCCACCGAGGCGCTGTTCCCGCTGGTGGACAGGCTGGCCGCAAAAGCCAATACCCAGCTGTCGATCATCACCGAGGTGCTGGCAGGGGCATGGGAGCGGCTCGAGACGGGCAGGGCGGATATCGTCATTGCGCCGGACATGCATTTCCGCTCATCGTCAGAAATCAACTCGCGCAAACTTTACAGCGTGATGAACGTCTACGTCGCCGCGCCGGATCACCCGATTCACCAGGAGCCGGAGCCGCTCTCTGAAGTGACGCGCGTGAAGTACCGCGGCGTGGCGGTGGCGGATACCGCGCGCGAGCGTCCGGTGCTGACGGTTCAGCTGCTGGATAAACAGCCGCGTCTGACGGTGACGTCGCTGGAAGATAAGCGCCAGGCGCTGCTCGCCGGGCTGGGCGTGGCGACCATGCCGTATCCGTTCGTCGAAAAGGATATTGCTGAGGGGCGGCTGCGCGTGGTCAGCCCGGAATACACCAGTGAAGTGGATATCATTATGGCGTGGCGTCGCGACAGCATGGGCGAAGCCAAATCGTGGTGTTTGCGAGAAATACCCAAGCTCTTTGCGCATCACAACAAATAAGCGTGCAGGCCCGGTAAGCGTAAGCGCCACCGGGCAGAATTTACGCGCTTGTCTTAGGATCCGGACCAAAGCGGTTTTCGCCCGGCGTTCCGCTCTGACAGTTGAAAATCAAAATCACGATCCAGCCGATAAGCGGGATCAACAGCAACAGCAGCCACCACGCCGAACGATCGGTGTCGTGGAGACGACGAAACAGCACGGCCCATGAAGGCAGCAGAACTAACACACCATAAATGGTGGTGAGTATGCCTTCACCCCCCTCTCGCTCCCAGCCGAGGATTTTGTCCACAATGCCCAGCACCATAATCAGGACGAAGTTCACCAGAACGAACATCCAGTACTCTTTGCGGCGGGCGCGGCCACCAAATCCAACGTAGTTGCGCAGTACTTTTAAATACCAGTCCATTTTCCTTGCCTCTTAATCAGTCAATCACTTGTTTTCTAAGCGATCGAGGTAAGGATAGATGTATGCTGTGAATTAAAAAAGGGAATCAATTGATTCCCTAAATAATTATCCGAAACGCACGTCGCGCCCGTGCGGTTCATCCAGATCCTGGCACGGGCCAATGGAGATGATGCCCGTTGGGTTGATGGTCTTGTGGCTGCGGAAATAGTGGGTGCGAATATGGTCAAAATCGACCGTCTCCGCAATCCCGGGCATCTGATAGATGTCGCGCAGGAAACCGTGCAGGTTCAGGTAGTCGCTGATGCGATGCTTGTCGCACTTGAAGTGGGTGACGTAAACCGGATCAAAGCGGATCAGCGTCGTCCACAGGCGGATGTCCGCTTCGGTCAGACGATCGCCCGTTAAATAACGATGCTGGCCGAGGATCTGCTCCAGCCGCTCCAGGGATTCAAAAACTTTTCCGACCGCTTCGTCGTAGGCTTCCTGGCTGGTGGCGAAACCGGCCTTATAGACGCCGTTGTTCACGTTGTCGTAGATCCAGCCGTTCAGCTCGTCAATTTTCTCGCGCAGCTCCACCGGATAATAATCCCCGGCGCGGGCGCCGTGCGCGTCAAACGCGGTATTGAACATGCGAATGATTTCAGCGGATTCATTGCTGACGATCGTCTGGTTTTTCTTGTCCCACAGCACAGGTACGGTTACGCGTCCGGTGTAGTGCGGATCGGCGCGCAGATAGAGCTGATACAGGAAATCGTGGTGATAAAGTTCATCACCCGTCGCGGCAGGGAAATCGCTGTCGAAGGTCCAGCCGTTTTCCAGCATCAGCGGGTTCACCACCGAAACCGGAATTAACGATTCGAGGCCTTTAAGCTTGCGCACAATCAGCGTGCGGTGCGCCCACGGGCAGGCGAGAGAAACGTACAGATGATAACGATCTTTCTCCGCCGCAAAGCCCCCTTCGCCGCTCGGGCCGGGTGCGCCGTCGGCGGTCAGCCAGTTACGGAAGGCCGAAACAGAGCGCTTAAAGCGTCCGCCGGTGGATTTGGTGTCATACCAGACATCCTGCCAGACGCCGTCTACGAGTTGTCCCATTTTTTACTCCTCCGTCAGATAGCAAAAGCGAGGAGATGTCTCCTCGCTTTGAATTTAATCAGTATAGCGTGCTTACCACTTCTTATTCAGAAGACGGTCGATGCTGTAAGCGCCAGGGCCCGTGATGGCCAGCAGCAGATAGCCGCCTGCAATGGTCAGGTTTTTCATGAACATCAGGGAGTTCACGCCTTCGGCAAAGTTGCTGTGGAACAGGAACGCCGTCAGCAGGGTGAAGCCTGCGGTGAACAGCGCCGTGGTGCGGGTCAGGAAACCGAACAACACCGCCAGGCCGCCGCCGAACTCAAGCAGGATAGTCAGTGGCAGCAGGAACCCCGGCACGCCCATGGCTTCCATATACTGCTGGGTACCCGCATAACCGGTGATTTTGCCCCAGCCCGCGGTGATGAACAGAATTGGCATCAGAATACGCGCTACCAGTACACCCACATCTTCTAATTTTTTCATTTTACTCTCCAGGAAACCACATCAGCGGCTAAACGTTATTTGCTTGCAAAATCGGGTAGATACCGCGTCTTTGCTGTCGATGGAGAGGAGTGTAAACGGGGCGGGTGGCAATTGTTAGCAAGGAAAACTGTCAATCTTTTTCAAAGATATTGAGTAAGGGAGCATGAAGAGATGTTGCCGGGTGACGGCTACGCCTTACCCGGCCTACTTTTTACCGTAGGCCGGGTAAGCGCAGCGCCACCCGGCGAGAAGGCTAGCGCAGCTGCTGCTGACGCAGCGTGGTTTTCACCAGACGCCAGGCGCTCCAGGCACCAAAGCCGCGGCGTGCCCAGCGGATCAGCATATTAGGATGCCGAACCGACCAGATCGCCATCACGCTGCTGCCGACCAGCGCCCATGAGCGCAGGCTCAGAACAGTGTTCCAGCCCCGGTCAAACCGATGCGTGGCTTCAACCCAGTCGCGTCGGCTGGCGGACAGATCCAACCGCTGCTGTTGGATCTGGCTCAGCAGATACGCTTTACGCTTCTGACGTTCGGCTTTGTCGCTCACGACTTATCATCCTCCAGCAGGGCGCGGTCGTTGGCCAGCTCCTGACGCGTGTGGCGCAGGAAGGTCGAGGTGCGCGCTTTATGCAGGGTCCAGATACCGCCTATCAGCGCTGCAACCAGCAGAACCACGGTTGTGGCAATCATCGCGTTCAGACGATACTGTGGATCGATAGCCCAGATGATTAACACCATCAGGCTCATCAGGCCAAACGCGGCAAAGAGCATCGTAAGCCCGAGCATGAGCAGCATCTGGAAGAGGTTGGCTTTCTCCTCTTCCAGCTCCACTACCGCAAGCCGGACGCGCGTTTCGGCAATCCCGACCAGCGTCGTAAGAATACGCTGGCCGATGCCGAGGACGTTTTTAGCAGGCCCTTGTGCGTGACGTGGATCTTCCATAATCAACGACGCGTCAGCAGGACACCCAGCACCACACCCACTGCGGCGCCAATACCTACACCCGTCCATGGATTATCACGTACATATTCGTCTGCGCGCGCAGCCGCTTCGCGGGTCTGTTTCGCCAGCGCGTCGCCGGTTTCACCCAGACGGTAACGGCTCTCTTTCAGCGCCTGCTCCGCTTTGCTGCGCAGTTTGCTCACTTCTTCTTTCGATTTATCGGCAGAAGAGTTCAGCACCTCTTCCAGGGTGTCCGCCAGGGATTTCAGTTCAGCGCGCAGATTTTCTGAAGTTGTATCTTTTGACATGATTCTCTCCTGTTGAGATTTCCGTTAACTCAATAATCGCGAGCTTCCAGCGCTTTCAGTTCGTCCTGCGCCTCTTGCAACTTCCTCTCGCGCTTGGCAATTTTTTCCGCATCACCTTTCTCTTTCGCTTCTTGCAGGTCTTGACGGCGCTCGGCTATCTCGTCCTTCTGTTCAGCGATTTTTTCCTGATGATCGGCACGCAGCTTGCTGTCCGTACAATTATCTTTCACTTCGCTCAACGCCTTTTTCAGACCGTCGATCCGGTGCTGATTGTTATGCTTCTCGGCATAACTGATTTCGCGTTGGATATCCTTTTCTTTCTCCTGACAAAGAGACATCGCGAAGGAAGCTGTGCTTAAAGAAAAAAGGGCCAGAGCAAGGGTGATGCGGTATTTCATTATAGAAACCTTCCATTGTGTTACGGCGTAAGCCGTGTTCCAGAACTTTGCGGAGAACATCTGAGGGGTGCTCCGCGTACTTAAGCATAGTAAGTAAACGGGAGTTTCACCAAAGTAGGTGAAAATATTCGGAATATTAGTCGTTAACCAAATCGATGCGACGTGTCGCGTAGCCGTGACATCCAGGAGGCGACGTGGCTGTCATCATCCTGTTGCGCGATGATGTAACCCTGCGGCAGCGTTCGGTCCAGCACCGCTTTCGCCGCGGCGCTTTGCGCACTGGAGTCAAACTTTATCAGCAGGACATCGTCTTGCGGCGTGATGCTCTTAAAGCGGATCCCGTTTGCGTCCAGATGATGCCAGATGGAAAAACCATCCGGCACGCTGGTTCCTTGATTCACAGGACGGATAGCCAGCGTCGACTCCTGATGCTGTAGCGCAGACCACAGCAGAATGAGGGCGCTGAACATCATCAGCGCAACGATGGCGTAAGAGAAACGACGCAAGGCGAGCGGGGAGATAACCATCGTTAACCCCTGGCTCCGTATTTCTTCTTCCACAGTACAACCAGTGAACCGACCAGGCCAAACACCAGCAGAACGACCGGCAGCAGCATCAGGCAAGACATCAGCTGGTCTTCATACTTCATAAAGACCGGGGTTTTCCCGAGCGCGTAGCCGAGCGTGGTCAGGATCAGAACCCACAGCAAGCCGCTCATCCAGTTAAAGAACTGGAAACGCGCGCTGCTGAGGCCAGACAGGCCCGCGATGGTCGGCAGCAGGGTGCGTACAAAGGCGATAAAGCGGCCGATCAGTAAGGCGGAAAGCCCGTGCTTATGGAACAGGTGGTGGGCTCGCTGGTGGTAATGTGCCGGAAGATGCGAAAGCCAGTTCTGGACGATCCGCGTGTTGCCCAGCCATCGCCCCTGAATATAACTCACCCAGCAACCCAGGCTGGCGGCAATGGTCAAAAGCAGGACCGTTTGCGGGAAAGCCATCGCCCCTTTTGCACAGAGCACCCCAACCAGCACCAGCAGGCTGTCGCCCGGTAAAAAGGCGGCAGGCAGCAGGCCGTTCTCAAGGAACAGGATCATAAATAACACAAAGTAGAGCATGCCAATCATGGATGGGTTGGCCAGCGTTTCGAAATCCTGAGCCCAGAGGGCATTCAGTAGTTGGGTCAAAAGTTCCATTCAGTGTTCCTGGAAATCGGTTAACGTCACGCCTGTCATTCGGGAAAACAGCACGGCGACATTGTTATGATTTCATTATGGTCGCTCGCGGACACATTGAGGTGTGGCCAACACTGTTCCCTGTTAATTGGCTGGTTAGCAAGCACTAACTTACAAAATAACGAAGTGAATCCAATTGTAACAAAGCCCGACGTTCTGCGTCACAGAATTTGAGGGGAAACACGATTTTGGCGTAAGCCATGGAGGGGAGCGAGAGATTTTACAAAGGCTGACACTATAGAGGTTTTCTTACCCTGTCTGGCCGGAGGGCGCGGCGGTGCGCCTGCCGGCAGTACGAAGGCTTATTTTGCGAGATTGGTCGCAGTATCGAGGTGAACCACCGGATTATCGGCAAAAAGATAGCGGTCAGCGTTAAATTCGAAGTCATCGCTGGTTTCATTAAACAGCATCTGTTTGGTGTTCTCCAGATGCTGCCACATCGCCAGTTTTGCCGCATGCGGATCCTTACGAATCAGCGCCTTGAGGATCTGGTCGTGGTCGTCACACCAGTTGTCTACCGTGCGGGAATCAATGTGATCGTGCAATTTCTTCCAGTACGGGTTGTGAACGCGCTGAGTCCACATTTTTTCAACGATTGCCGCCAGCGCCGTGTTCTGAGTCGCAAGGGCAACCTGGACGTGGAATTGCAGGTCCCATTCGGAATCGCGGAAGCATTTTTCTTTACGCGCGTGGTCCTGAATTTCCATCAGCTTCATGATGTCCTGCTTGGTCACCTGCGTCGCCGCAAATTCCGCAATGTTGCTCTCAATCAGCTGGCGAGCCTGGAGAAGCTCAAACGGGCCGTAGCTGGCAAATTCCAGGCTTTCGTCCGGGGCGGGGGAGTGTTTTGCCTGGTTGGAAATCACGTGAATGCCGGAACCTTTGCGAACCTCAACGTAGCCTTCCACTTCCAGCATGATGATGGCTTCGCGCACCACGGTACGGCTGACGCTTTTTTCATCCGCAATGAAACGCTCGGCGGGCAGTTTATCACCGACAAGATAGACACCTTGCTCGATGCGATCTTTCAGCTCGGCGGCAAGTTGTTGATATAAACGACGTGATTCGGTGATTTCCATATGCGCTCCAGGCAGGGTACGGCGATTGATTTGTTATACCACTTTTGCGTGCCAGTCTCCAGATTTCGCCATTAAAAAAGCCGCCCGGAGGCGGCTTTTGCGTCGCTTTTGCCGGGTAAGGCGAAGCCGCCACCCGACACAACAACGCTAACTCTGCGTCGCCGGTCCCCCAAGGGACTCTTTCGCCAGCTCGTCGGCAGATTTGCTTTTCAGCACTGTCCAGATAACCACCGCACCCAGCAGGTCGAAGATAGCCAGTACCGCGAACAGCGGGCTGAAGCCGATGGTATCCGCCAGCGCGCCGACCACCAGGGCAAACATCGTGCTCGCTGTCCAGGCGGCCATACCGGTCAGGCCGTTGGCGGTGGCCACTTCGTTACGGCCAAACACGTCGGAAGAGAGCGTAATCAGCGCGCCAGACAGGGACTGGTGAGCAAAGCCCCCGATACACAGCAGCGCGATAGCCACGTAAGGGCTGGTGAACAGGCCGATCATACCCGGGCCGATCATCAGCAGCGCGCCCATGGTGACCACCATCTTACGGGAGACAATCAGGTTCACGCCAAACCAGCGCTGGAACAGCGGTGGCAGGTAGCCGCCGACGATACAGCCCAGGTCAGCAAACAGCATTGGCATCCAGGCGAACATCGCGATCTCTTTCAGGTTAAAGCCGTAAACTTTAAACATGAACAGCGGGATCCAGGCGTTGAACGTACCCCAGGCCGGCTCTGCCAGGAAGCGTGGCAGGGCGATACCCCAGAACTGACGGGTGCCCAGGATCTGCCAGACGGACATCTTTTTGCCGTTATCGGTCTGATGCTGAGATTCCTGGCCGTTAATAATGTAGTCGCGTTCTTCGGTAGACAGCTTTTTCTGGTCGCGCGGGTGCTTGTAGAAGATCAGCCACGCCATGGCCCAGGCGAAGCTCAGCACCCCGGAGATGATGAACGCCATCTGCCAGCTGTGCATCACGATAGCCCACACCACGAGCGGCGGCGCAATCATCGCCCCGATGGATGAACCCACGTTGAAGTAACCCACCGCGATGGAACGCTCTTTTGCCGGGAACCACTCAGAGCTGGCTTTCAGACCTGCGGGGATCATCGCCGCTTCGGCGGCACCTACCGCGCCACGCGCCAGCGCCAGACCGCCCCAGCTGCCTGCCAGTGCGGTCGCGCCGCAGAACACGGCCCAGGCAACGGCGAAGAAGGCATAACCAATTTTTGTACCCAGAATATCAAGAACATAACCTGCAACAGGCTGCATTACGGTGTAAGCGGCAGAATAGGCCGCAATGATGTAAGAGTATTGCTGCGTGGAGATATGCAACTCTTCCATCAACGTTGGTGCCGCTGCTGCCACGGTGTTACGTGTCAGGTAGCCCAGCACGGTGCCGAGCGTCACCAGTGCAATCATGTACCAACGTAACCCTTTAATTTTACGCATGTAAAACCTCATCGTTATGTTATTTCCGTGTCGGGACACGGCAACAACTCAACCGTTGCCGGGAGCTGTTCTGTAACGGGAGGGGCGTAACCGGGAACCTGTCCCGGAACGGCCCGAACCTTGCCATAAATAATCGTGCTAAGTCGGCTTCCGTACCGTTAAATCCGATGTATCAAACACCGGTAATGCATTCCGTCGGCTTATAGTTTGCGACGGCGAAAAGATAACTTGTCATACAACTTTAAAAGGTGAGTGACATCACAAAAGTGTGAATCTTTGTGTGGTCATTAAGCGACGCGCGCAAAGCCAGATATGGCGCGGCTTGCAGGAGGGTTTACCCCTTTGAGGGTAATTTATTTGTCGACGTTTATTGATCTAACTCACGAAAAAAACGTCGGACTCTGGAAATTGGTGTGATAACTTTGCAGCATCTGAACATAAGCTTTCTGACGCTCCCGTAATGAGGAAGACGATAATGACGCCGTTTATGACCGAAGATTTTCTGTTAGATACCGAATTTGCTCGCCGCCTGTACCACGACTACGCGAAAGACCAGCCGATTTTCGACTACCACTGCCACTTACCGCCGCAGCAGGTTGCCGAAAATTACCGTTTCAAAAACCTGTATGATATCTGGCTGAAGGGTGACCACTATAAATGGCGCGCAATGCGCACCAACGGCGTGGCCGAGCGCCTGTGTACCGGTGACGCCACCGATCGCGAGAAGTTCGACGCCTGGGCCGCTACCGTGCCGCACACCATCGGGAACCCGCTTTACCACTGGACGCACCTCGAACTGCGTCGTCCGTTTGGTATCACCGGTAAGCTGTTGTCTCCCGCCACTGCGGATGAAATCTGGGACCAGTGCAACGAACTGTTGGCGCAGGATAGCTTCTCGGCGCGCGGCATTATGAAGCAGATGAACGTGAAAATGGTGGGCACCACCGACGATCCGATCGACTCCCTGGAGCACCACGCGGTTGTAGCGAAGGACAGCACGTTTGACATCAAGGTGCTGCCAAGCTGGCGCCCGGATAAAGCCTTCAACATCGAGCTGGCAACCTTTAACGACTACATGGCGAAGCTGGCGGAAGTGTCTGATACCGACATCCGCCGTTTTGCCGATCTGCAATCTGCGCTGACCAAACGTCTGGATCACTTCGCCGCACACGGCTGTAAAGTGTCTGACCACGCGCTGGACGTGGTGCTGTTCGCGGAATCCAACGAAGCCGAACTGGACAGCATTCTGGCGCGTCGTCTCTCCGGCGAACAGTTAAGCGAGCATGAAGTCGCCCAGTTCAAAACGGCGGTGCTGGTGTTCCTCGGCGCGGAATATGCCCGTCGCGGCTGGGTGCAGCAGTACCACATCGGCGCGCTGCGTAATAACAACCAGCGTCAGTTCAAACTGCTGGGCGCGGACGTGGGCTTCGACTCCATCAACGACCGCCCGCTGGCGGAAGAGCTGTCTAAGCTGCTGAGCAAACAGAACGAGCAAAACCTGCTGCCGAAAACCATTCTTTACTGCCTGAACCCGCGCGATAACGAAGTGCTGGGCACCATGATCGGCAACTTCCAGGGTGAAGGTATGCCGGGCAAGATGCAGTTCGGCTCCGGCTGGTGGTTCAACGATCAGAAAGACGGCATGGAGCGTCAGATGACGCAACTGGCGCAGCTCGGTCTGTTAAGCCGCTTTGTGGGTATGCTGACCGACAGCCGCAGCTTCCTGTCCTATACCCGCCATGAATATTTCCGCCGCATTCTGTGCCAGATGATTGGCCGCTGGGTGCACGCGGGTGAAGCGCCAGCGGATATCCAGCTGCTGGGCGAAATGGTGAAAAACATCTGCTTTAACAATGCGCGTGACTACTTCGCCATTGAACTGAACTAGGCCGTTTGAGGTTGATATGCAATACATCAAAATCCATTCGCTGGATAACGTTGCCGTCGCGCTGGCAGATTTAGCCGAAGGGACGGAAGTTACCTTCGACAACCAGTCGGTAACGTTACGCCAGGCCATTGGACGTGGACATAAGTTTGCCCTGATCCCCATCGCGAAAGGGGAGAACGTGGTGAAGTACGGTTTGCCCATCGGTCATGCGCTGGCGGATATTGCGCCGGGTGAATATATTCATTCGCACAATACCCGCACCAATCTCAGCGATCTGGACGAGTACAGCTATCAACCTGACTTCCAGCCAGAAGAAGGACAGACGGCCGATCGTGAGGTGCAGATCTACCGCCGCGCCAGCGGCGAGGTGGGGATCCGCAATGAGCTGTGGATCCTTCCTACCGTCGGCTGCGTGAACGGGATCGCGCGTCAAATCCAGACGCGCTTCCTGAAAGAGACCAACGATGCTGAAGGCACCGACGGCGTGCACCTGTTCAGCCACACCTACGGCTGTTCGCAGCTGGGTGACGACCACATCAACACCCGCACCATGCTGCAAAACATGGTGCGCCACCCGAATGCGGGCGCGGTGCTGGTGATCGGCCTGGGCTGCGAGAACAACCAGGTGGATGCCTTCCGCGACACGCTGGGCGAATTTGACCCTGCGCGCGTGCACTTTATGGTGTGTCAGCACCAGGACGACGAAGTGGAAGCGGGCGTTGAACAGCTGCATCAGCTGTACGAGGTGATGCGCCACGACAGGCGCGAGCCGGGCAAGCTGAGCGAGCTGAAGTTTGGCCTGGAGTGCGGCGGATCTGACGGTCTTTCCGGCATCACGGCTAACCCAATGCTGGGCCGCTTCTCGGATTACGTGATTGCCAACGGCGGCACCACGGTGCTGACCGAAGTGCCGGAGATGTTTGGCGCGGAGCGCATTCTGATGAGCCACTGCCGCGATGAAGAGACGTTTGAGAAGACCGTCACCATGGTCAACGACTTCAAGCAGTACTTCATCGCCCATAACCAGCCGATTTATGAGAATCCGTCGCCGGGTAACAAAGCGGGGGGCATCACCACGCTGGAAGAGAAATCCCTCGGCTGCACTCAGAAAGCGGGGGCCAGCCAGGTTGTGGATGTGCTGCGCTACGGCGAAAGGCTGAAAACCCACGGTCTGAACCTGCTGAGCGCGCCGGGTAACGACGCGGTCGCCACCAGCGCGCTGGCGGGGGCGGGCTGCCACATGGTGCTGTTCAGTACCGGTCGCGGTACGCCGTACGGCGGATTTGTGCCGACGGTGAAAATCGCCACCAACAGCGAACTGGCGGCGAAGAAAAAGCACTGGATCGACTTTGACGCGGGCCAGCTGATCCACGGCAAGGCGATGCCACAGCTGCTCGATGAATTTGTTGATGTCATCGTGGAAATTGCCAGCGGCAAGCAAACCTGTAACGAGAAGAACGACTTCCGCGAGCTGGCGCTCTTTAAGAGTGGTGTGACGCTGTAAGCGTTATGTCGGGTGGCGCTAACGCTTACCCGACATACGATATTCTGTAGGCCCGGTAAGGCGTAGCCGCCACCGGGCTTTTCTTTTTAACCTCGCAGAGCATTCTTCGCTAAACGCGCGTCTTCCGCCTGACAGGCCGCAGCGGTGAACAGCACGTCGGTAGAGGAGTTCAGCGCCGTTTCGCAGGAATCCTGCAATACGCCGATAATAAAGCCGACCGCGACGACCTGCATGGCAATCTCGTTCGGGATACCGAACATATTACACGCCAGCGGGATCAGCAGCAGCGAGCCGCCCGCCACGCCGGAGGCGCCACAGGCGCACAGCGATGCCACCACGCTCAGCAGCAGGGCGGTTGGCAGATCGACCGGAATACCCAGCGTATGCACGGCCGCCAGCGTCAGTACGGTGATGGTGATCGCCGCACCCGCCATGTTCACGGTTGCACCCAGTGGAATTGAAACCGAATACGTATCGCGATCCAGGTTCAGCTTCTCCGCCAGCGCCATGTTGACCGGAATGTTTGCCGCCGAGCTGCGGGTAAAGAAGGCGTATACGCCGCTCTCGCGCAGGCAGGTCAGCACCAGCGGATACGGGTTACGGCGGATCTGCCAGAACACCAGCAGCGGGTTGATCACCAGCGCCACCAGCAGCATACAGCCGACCAGCACCATCAGCAGCTGCGCGTAGCCCCACAGCGCGTCAAAGCCGGTTGTGGCCAGGGTAGACGACACCAGGCCGAAGATACCGATAGGCGCAAAGCGAATCACGACCTTCACGATAAAGGTCACGGCGTTGGACATGTCATTGACCAGATTTTTCGTCGTTTCGTTGCCGTGACGCAGGGCGAAGCCCAGGCCGATCGCCCACACCAGGATGCCAATGTAGTTGGCATTCAGCAGGGCATCAATGGGGTTCGTAACCATGCTCATCAGCAGGCCGCGCAGCACTTCCACAATGCCTGAGGGCGGCGTAACGTCGCCCGCCGCAGAGGTCAGATGCAGCGTGGAGGGGAAGAGGAAGCTAAAGACCACTGCGGTCAGCGCAGCAGAAAACGTGCCCAGCAGATATAAAAAGAGAATCGGGCGAATGTTGGTTTTTTGTCCGTGCTGGTGATTGGCGATAGAAGCCATGACCAGCATCAGTACCAGCACCGGCGCAACGGCCTTCAGCGCGCCCACGAAAAGCGTTCCGAGAAGCCCCGTTGCTTCCGCGGCAGGTTTTGATACCAGCGCCAGCAGAATACCCAGAACCAGACCTACCAGGATTTGTTTAACCAGGCTGCCCTGCGTCAGACGCGCAAGCAGGCCCTTAGATTGTGTGCTCATACTAAATTCCTAAGTGAAATTGTGTTCCATCCTGGATGTGCTCTAAGTCACATTTATTTCAGGATGTAAATATTTGTTTGCCTGGTTGAGTATCAAGGAAAGCGGGGAAAGGCGGAAGAGTAAAATGCTGGATTTTACGTGTTGCGTCATGTTTTTTAACTATTGATTAACGGAAAGGCCGGGTGGCGCTACGCTTACCCGGCCTACGAATCGTGTCCGTGTAGGCCCGGTAAGCGCAGCGCCACCGGGCAAAACGCACTAAACCTGCTGCTTTTTATCGTGCTGGCGGTTAACCCAGGTATTGATAACCAGCGTCACCAGCAGAATGCCAAACACCACGCCGAGCGAAATGGCGATCGGGATATGGTAGAAATCGACAATCAGCATCTTGATACCAATGAAGACCAGAATCACCGACAGACCGTACTTCAGCATGGAGAAGCGCTCTGCCGCCCCTGCCAGCAGGAAGTACATCGCACGCAGGCCGAGGATCGCAAACAGGTTCGAGGTCAGGACGATGAACGGGTCGGTGGTGACCGCGAAGATTGCCGGAATACTGTCCACCGCAAAGATAACGTCGCTCAGCTCGACCAGAATCAGCACCAGCAGCAGCGGGGTGGCGAACAGCAGGCCGTTCTTACGCACGAAGAAATGCTCGCTCTCGATTTTGTCCGTCATGCGCAGATGACCACGGATCCACTTCACCAGCGGCTTATCACCGATACCGGTATCGTCTTCTTTCGCCAGCGCCATTTTGACCCCGGTGAACAGCAGGAACGCGCCGAACACGTACAGCAGCCATTCGAACTGGGTAATCAGCCAGCTCCCGGCGAAGATCATGATGGTACGCAGGATGATGGCACCCAGCACGCCGTAGACCAGCACGCGGCGTTGCAGGGCCGCAGGCACGGCAAAATAGCTGAACAGCATCAGCCAGACGAAGACGTTATCAACCGCCAGCGCTTTTTCAATCAGATAGCCGGTGAGGAAGGCGAGTGCCTGAGGATCCGCCACCGCACGGCCTTCGGTTGAGGCCAGGTACCACCAGAAGACGGCGCAGAAGAGGAGTGAGAGGGATACCCATACCAGCGACCAGACGGCGGCTTGCTTGACGCTCATGCCATGCTCGCCGCGACGACCCTGCAAAAAGAGGTCGATTGCCAGCATGATGAGCACGACTACCGCGAATCCGCCCCACAGCATTGGAGTGCCGACAGAATGCATACTATTTTCCTTACACATAAAAAAACAAAAACGGCTATGGTCAGAAGACGATAGCCGTTAGCTTTTTATGCATAGACCTCGCCTTCCGGCAAGGTCTCACTTACAACCATGAAGGTTGCCCGGCGACCGGATGCGGTTTTGCACGCATCGTAATGACGATCCACCGGCGAAGAAGTTACTCCCCTTTGCAGGTAACAAAATATGTCAGACCATCGATTTCGTCAATGCTCTGCACGGTTTCATTACACAGCTTTACGCGACGGCTTCCACATTCACGCCGTCTGCGGGGAAGACTACGCCGGTCTGTCGGCGGATCTCCGTTTGCAGCTTCGCCGTGGTGCGGCTGATCGCCAGCCCAGGGTGGTTCACTTCGTTGTCTTCTACCAGACGGGCGAAGACCTCTGCCTCATAAAGCATAGTGTTAATATGCTGAGGCTGCGTCAGCTCCTGCGCTTTTCCGCCGCGCGGGACGATGCTGAGCTTCTGGCATTCAGAGATTTTTTCGATCACCAGCGAGCCGTCTTCGCCCTGAATTTCGCTTGGCAGTACGGAGTCGCTGACCTTCGAGTGCTGCAACGTCACGCTGAAATCACCGTAGTCCAGCACCACGATACCGTGGGCATCCACGCCGCTCTCCAGCAGGCTGGCGGTGGCCGTCACGCCGTGCGGCTCACCCCACAGCGCGACCGCAGAGGCCAGACAGTAAAAACCGATATCCATAATTGAGCCATTCGAGAAGGCCGGGTTAAAGGTATTCGGGTTTTCGCCGTCCAGATAGCGCTGGTAGCGCGAGGAATACTGGCAGTAGTTGATAAAGGCTTTACGCACTTTGCCAATTTTCGGCAGGGACTGCTGCAACAGCAGGAAGTTCGGCAGGCTGGCGGTTTTGAACGCTTCAAACAGCACCACCTGGTTTTCCCGGGCAAGCTGAATGGCGGCTTCCACTTCCTCAATATTCGAGGCCAGCGGCTTCTCGCAGATCACGTGCTTTTTGTGGCTGAGGAACAGCTTCGTTTGCGGGAAATGCAGAGAATTCGGGCTGGCGATATAGACCGCGTCAATAGCGTCGCTTTGCGCCATCTCATCGAGCGAGGTGAACAGATGTTCAACCAGGTAGTCATTCGCAAAACTCTGCGCCTGCTCAAGGCTGCGGGAATAGACTGCGGTGAGCTTATATTTGCCGGTTTCGTGGGCGGCGTCGACGAACTGGCGCGTGATCCAGTTCGTACCGATGACTGCGAAACGTATCATAAACGTTTACGTACTCCGTAGCAGGGAACTTAAAACCACTGTAGCACGTCATCATGACATTTCGCGTGCGCTACTGCGCATTACTCTTTAACGATAAATGCGTCAGCCACAGCCGGGTATCAAACTCCAGCTGGTGGTACTGCGGCTCCATATGGCAGCACAGGGAATAGAAGGCTTTGTCGTGCTCTTTCTCTTTCAGGTGCGCCAGCTCGTGCACCACGATCATCCGCAGAAAGGCTTCCGGCGCGTTACGGAAAACGGTCGCCACGCGGATCTCCGCCTTAGCCTTTAGCTTGCCGCCCTGCACGCGGGAGATGGCGGTGTGCAGGCCGAGCGCATTTTTCAGCACGTGGATCTTGTTGTCGTACATCACCTTGTTGATCGGCGGGGCGCTTCTGAGATAACGGTTTTTCAGATCCTGCGTATACTGCCAGAGCGCCTTATCGGTCGCGAAATCGTGGGTGCCGGGATAGCGTTTTTCCAGCACCGCGCCGAGCTTCTGCTCGGCAATCAGGCTGCGAACCTGGGAAAGTAAATGCTCCGGGTAGCCCTGGAGATAAGTAAGTTGGTTCATCAACGCCCCAAATCGACAATAAAACGGGTATACTCACGCACCCTTTTCAGGGATACGCCAAATTTTACCATTCAGGAGGGCCGATGAGCCACTTAGACAACGGTTTCCGTTCACTCAACCTTAAACGTTTCCCGGAAACGGACGACGTAAACCCGCTTCAGGCGTGGGAAGCGGCGGATGAATATCTGCTGCAACAGTTGGATGAGACTGAAATCCGCGGCCCGGTTCTGATCCTGAATGACGCGTTTGGCGCGCTGGGCTGCGCGCTGGCGGAACACGCACCTTACAGTATCGGCGATTCTTACCTGAGCGAGCTGGCGACGCGTGAAAACCTGCGTCACAACGACATCGACGAATCCAGCGTGAAGTTCCTCGACAGCACCGCGGACTACCCGCAGGCGCCGGGCGTGGTGCTGATCAAAGTGCCCAAAACCATGGCGCTGCTGGAACAGCAGCTGCGCGCGCTGCGTAAGGTCGTGACGCCAGAAACGCGTATTATCGCGGGTGCGAAGGCGCGCGATATTCACACCTCGACGCTGGAGCTGTTCGAGAAAGTGCTCGGTCCGACCACCACCACGCTGGCCTGGAAAAAAGCGCGCCTGATCAACTGTACCTTTAGCGCGCCGGAACTGGCCGACGCGCCGGAGACCCTGAGCTGGACGCTGGAAGGCACCGACTGGACCATCCACAACCATGCGAACGTTTTCTCACGCACCGGTCTGGACATCGGAGCGCGTTTCTTTATGGAACATCTGCCGGAAAATCTGGAAGGGGAAATTGTCGATCTGGGCTGCGGCAACGGGGTGATTGGCCTGACGCTGCTGGCGAAGAACCCGGAAGCCAGCGTGGTGTTCAGTGACGAGTCGCCGATGGCGGTGGCCTCCAGCCGTCTGAACGTGGAAACCAACATGCCGGAGGCGCTGGATCGCTGCGAGTTTATGATTAACAACGCGCTCTCCGGCGTAGAGCCTTTCCGCTTTAACGCCGTGTTCTGCAACCCGCCGTTCCACCAGAAGCACGCCCTGACGGATAACGTCGCGTGGGAGATGTTCCACCACGCGCGCCGCTGCCTGAAAATCAACGGCGAGCTGTACATCGTGGCAAACCGCCACCTGGACTACTTCCACAAGCTGAAGAAGATCTTCGGTAACTGCGTCACCATTGCGACGAACAACAAGTTTGTGGTGCTGAAAGCGGTGAAGCTGGGGCGTCGTCGGTAAGATGGTTTTGCCTGGCGGCGCTGCGCTTGCACAGGCCTACGGTTTTGTAGGCCCGGTAAGCGCAGCGCCACCGGGCAAGAAATCAAATCGCTAATGCCAATGTTGTCCCCTGAGCAATCGCCCGCCGCGCATCCAGCTCCATCGCCACGTCGCACCCGCCAATCAAATGCACCGTTTTACCGGCTTCGCGCAGCGGATCGGCCAGATCGCGCTTCGGCTCCTGTCCGGCGCACAAAATCACATGATCCACGCGCAGCAGCTGCGGTTCAGCGCCGATCAGCACGTGCAGCCCGTCGTCGTCGATCTTCTGGTAGCTCACCCCCGGGATCATCTTCACCCCGCGTGAGAGCAGGGTGGCGCGGTGGATCCAGCCCGTGGTTTTGCCCAGCCCTTCGCCCGGCTTGCTGGCCTTACGCTGGAGCATCACGATCTGGCGCGGGCTTTTCGGCAGCTGTGGACCTTCCGGGCGCAGGCCCCCGGACTGACTGAGGCTGGTATCAATGCCCCATTCCACGCAAAACTCGGCGATGTTCTGGCTGGTGGCCTCGCCCGGCTGGCTTAAATACATCGCGGTATCAAATCCGATCCCGCCGCAGCCGATAATCGCCACCTTCTCGCCAACGGGCGCTTTATCGCGCAGTACGTCCAGATAGCTCAACACCTTCGGATGATCGATGCCCTCGATCGCAGGCGTGCGCGGGGCGATCCCGCTCGCGAGGATCACCTCGTCGAAGTCGATGAGATCCGCCGCGTTGACAAACTGGTTAAGTCGCAGATCAACACCCGTCAGGTCGATCATCCGGCGGTAATAGCGCAGGGTTTCATAGAACTCCTCTTTGCCGGGGATCTGTTTGGCGATATTAAACTGCCCGCCAATTTCACCGGCGGCATCGAACAGCGTCACGCGGTGCCCGCGCGTGGCGGCATTGACCGCAAACGCCAGGCCAGCGGGGCCGGCACCCACGACGGCCAGGCGTTTTTGACTGACCGCCGGGACGACCGGCATTTTGGTTTCATGGCAGGCACGGGGGTTCACCAGGCATGAGGTGACTTTGCCGGCGAAGATCTGATCCAGACAGGCCTGGTTGCAGCCGATGCAGGTATTGATCTCATCCGCACGGCCGCTTTGCGCTTTAGAGAGCAGTTCGGCATCCGCGAGGAACGGACGCGCCATTGAGACCATATCGGCATCGCCGCGTGAGATCACATCGTCCGCCACCTGCGGATCGTTAATGCGGTTAGTGGTGACCAGCGGAACGGAGACTTTGCCCTTCAGCTTGCGCGTTACCCAGCTGAACGCCGCGCGCGGCACCGGCGTGGCAATGGTCGGAATGCGCGCTTCGTGCCAGCCAATCCCGGTGTTGATAATCGTGGCGCCTGCGGCCTCGATCGCCTGCGCCAGCTGTACGGTTTCGTCGAACGTGCCGCCGCCTTCCACCAGGTCGAGCATCGACAGGCGGAAGATGATAATAAAGTCCGCACCCGCACGTTCGCGCACCGCGCGCACCACCTCCACGGCAAAGCGCATCCGGCGGGCATAGTCGCCGCCCCATTCGTCCTCGCGCTGGTTGGTGCGGGCGGCGAGGAACTCGTTAATCAGATAGCCTTCAGAGCCCATCACCTCCACGCCGTCGTAGCCCGCCTCACGCGCCAGCGCGGCGCAGCGAGCAAAATCGTCGATCAGCGCCAGGATCTCGTCGTGGCTGAGGGCGTGAGGGGTAAAGCGGTTAATCGGCGCCTGAATAGCCGATGGCGCAACCAGCTTTGGCTGATAGCTGTAGCGCCCGGTATGCAGAATTTGCAGGGCGATTTTGCCGCCCTCGTTATGCACCGCGTCCGTGACAATGCGGTGATGCGGCAGCTGTGTCGCATCATTCAGAACTGCACCGCCCCCCATCGTCACGCCGGAAGGGGCAGGGGCTACGCCGCCGGTGACAATCAGCGCCACCCCGTGGCGCGCGCGCTCGGCGTAGAAGGCCGCCAGACGTTCAGCCCCGTCCGGACGCTCCTCCAGCCCGGTGTGCATCGAGCCCATCAGCACGCGGTTTTTGAGGGTGGTAAACCCCAGATCGAGGGGGGCGAATAGCGACGGATAGCGGCTCATAGTCTCTTCCAGTGTAAAATTATTGTTATGTGGTCGGATGAGTTACTAATTTAGCCAGCGGCAGCAGAAAGGTAAAAGCGGGATCGAATGATTGTGATAGATCTCAAAGAACTTCCCCGGTGGCGCTACGCTTACCGGGGCTACAAAACCCCAGGACGGATAAGCGCAGCGCCATCCGGCGTTTTTTACGGCGTCGCTGCCCGCGCTAACCCCGGCGCCTGCCACATCGACGTCGTCAGCCCGCTGTCCACCAGGCCGAGCTGGTCGGCGTACACCGCCTGCCACTTCTGCATCATGCCGTCGTACAGCTCCCGGTGCTGCGGGTTTGGCGTAAACTCGCGGCTCCACTTCACCAGCCGCTCGCCCGTCGAGGCCATATCCGCAAACAGCCCCGCGCCCGTTCCGGCGGCAATGGCGCAGCCGAGCGCCGTTGCCTCTTTGACTTCCGGCACGCGCACCGGCAGGCCGGTGACGTCGCTTAAAATCTGGCTCCACAGGGCGCCCTTCGCGCCGCCGCCCGCAAACACCAGGCTATCAAACGTCACGCCGGAGAAGCGCGAAATCTGCGTCAGGTTACAGGCCGAGACGATCGCCGCGTTCTCCTCCAGCGCGCGGAACAGCGTCGCTTTGTTGCACTTTTCCGGGTCGATGGAGAGGTTAATAAACGACGGCGCGGCGTGGTACCACTGCTTAAAATGCATCGCGTCGGAGAAGATTGGCATTACGCCGTGGGAGCCAGCGGGCACGCGGCCCGCCATCTCTTCCAGCAGGGAATAGGTGTCCATGCCCATCCGCTCGGCAATCAGCTTCTCTTCGGCGCAAAAGGCGTCGCGGAACCAGCGCATGGTCAGCCCGGTAAAGAAGCTGATCGACTCCGCCTGCGCCATGCCGGGAATGACGTGCGGGTTCACGCGGATGTTCATCTCAGGATCGGTGCGCACCTGCGGCAGGTTAACCACCTGCTGCCAGAAGGTGCCGCCCAGCACCGCCGTTTGTCCGGCGCGGACCACGCCCAGCCCCAGGCAGCCCAGCTGCACATCGCCACCGCCCATCACGACCGGGGTGCCTTCGCGCAGGCCGCTCTGCTGTGCGGCTTCTTTGGTGATAGCGCCCAGCACGGTGCCGGTCTCTTTCACCGGCGAGAGAATATCGGCGCGCAGTCCGGCCATGTCGAGCAGCGCCGGACGCCAGTCGCGTGAAAAGAGATCCAGCATGCCGGTGGTGCCCGCATTGGACGGGTCCACCGCCAGCTCGCCGGAAAGCTTTGCCGCCAGCCAGTCGCTGATCATGGTGATAGTGGCGGCCTTACGATAAATATCAGGGCGATGATGCGCCAGCCAGAGCAGGCGCGGCATGGCGCTAAGGGCAAGCGTCTGCCCGGAAACGTCATACACTTCGGATTCAAAACGGTAGTCGTGGATCTCTTTGAGTTCAGCCACCTCGCGGCTGGCGCGGGCGTCGACGTTGGCGCAGGCCCAGATGGCCTCGCCGCTGCGGTCGTACAGCACGATCCCTTCGCGCATCGAACAGCAGGCGACGGACTGAATATCCGCCGCGCTCAGGCGCGCGCGCTCCAGCGCCTGATGAATGCACCGGCAGGCCAGCTGCCAGTTGGTGTCGAGGTCGAACTCCATCGATCCCGGCACGTTCTCCACGCTCAGGTGCTTCCACTCGGCCTGGCCGACGGCAATCTGGTTGCCCTGTAAATCGAAAATCACGGCGCGAACGCTGCCTGTCCCTGCATCTAACGCTAAAAGGTAACTCATGAGCTTGCCTCGCTGTTAGCGCAGGGCGACTCTTATTCGGCCAGAGCCAGCACCGCGCGGGCTGTCGTCTCTTCCGTCACCAGGCCATTAATACGGCGACCTTTCAGTGCGGCGTAAATCGCATCGGCTTTCTCTTCCCCTCCGGCCACGCCGACGATGGTGGGCAGCTGCGCCAGTTCATCGAGCGTGACGCCCAGTAATTCTTTGTGGATCTCCAGCTCCTCGACGCATTCCCCTTCGGCGTTAAGGAAATAGCCGAGGATATCGCCCACCGCCCCTTTACGGGCGTACATCAGCTGTTCACCTTCGCTGATATAGCCGGAGCGCAGTATCGTCGCGTCACGGCGCTGGTTCACGGAACCAATGCCGACCACCGCCACGTCAGCGGCGGTCGCGGCGAGGATCACGTCCCGCACGCTGGTTTCGCGCTTTAAGATCCCGGCGACTTCAGCGGATGACACGCGAAGCGGGGCGGGGATCATGCTGACGCTACAGGCCGCATCCAGCTGGCCGATACCGGTCATATACGGCCCCACGCCGCCGGAAAGCGTCACCAGGCGGATCTGCTGCGAGCTGATAAAGCCGCTTAAGTGTTGCAGACTGCTCATGGTGGTTTCACCGAAGCCCACCGCTAACAGCTGGCCGGGCGCCAGCACGCCCATCAGCGACTGCGCCGCGCCAATGCCCAGCCGCACGTTCATCGGCGGGGTGTTTAAGGCAGGCATCACGCGCACCAGCTTCAGGCCAAAGCGCTGCTGTAGCTCAGTTTCTAGCGCCAGGCAGCCCTCGTAGCGGGAGTTGATCTGCACGCGGATCACCCCCGACTGACGGCCTTTCTCCAGCAGGCGGGAGATCTTCAGGCGCGGCAGACCGAGCCGTTCGCCGATATCATTCTGGGTCAGCCCGTCGTGGTAGTAGCACCAGGCGACACGCGCCACCAGCTCCTCTTCTGCTAGTGCCAGCCCGGCAAACCGTCCTTCTTCCGCAGTGCGTTTATCGCTCATAGTTGAACTCTTATAAAAATTTAGATCATATGTTCGTAATGGCGCGGCGTGAAAATGTGAGCCACGCGGCAAAACGGATCTTTTAGATCGTTTCTGGTTAATCTGAATCTCAATCGATAAAACTGTGATCCCTGCACGGTTGTAAATATAGTTCACCGTCTACGCTTTTGAACATTATTAAATCTAAAAATCATTTGTTCAATAGCGGAGCGATGATGACACCACTTCTCAACGCGCGGAATATCAGCAAGCAGTTCTCAGGCGTGCCGGTCTTAAAAGGCATTGATTTCACGCTGCTTGCGGGGCAGGTGCATGCGCTGATGGGCGGTAACGGCGCGGGAAAATCGACGCTAATGAAGATCATCGCCGGGGTGGAAACGCCGGATAGCGGTGAACTTTCGGTTGCGGGCGAGTCTTTTGCACGGCTTAACCCGGCGCAGGCGCACCGGTTAGGCATTTATCTGGTACCGCAGGAGCCTCTGCTTTTCCCCAACCTGACGGTGCGGGAAAACATCCTGTTCCGCCTGCCGCGAGAGCGCGATCGGGAAAAACGCCTGGCGGAGAAACTCCAGCAGCTGCAATGTCAGCTTAACCTCGACGCCACCGCCAGCACCCTGGAAGTGGCGGACCAGCAGATGGTGGAGATCCTGCGCGGGCTGATGCGCAACGCCAGAATTCTGATCCTCGACGAGCCCACGGCCTCGCTGACGCCCGGCGAAACCGAACGGCTGTTTCGCCAGATCCGCGCCTTACAGGCGTTCGGCGTCGGGATTGTCTTTATCTCGCATAAGCTGCCGGAAATCCGCACGCTGTCGAGCCACGTTTCGGTGATGCGCGACGGCGCGGTAGTGCTCAGCGGCGAAACCGCCCAGTTTGACGACAGCGCTTTGATCGCCGCCATGACGCCGGTCAGCCGCGAGAAAGGCTTAAGCGATGCGCAAAAGCTGTGGCTGGCGCTGCCGGGCAACCGCCGCACCCAGCCGCAGGATTTTCCGGTGCTGCGCGTGGAAGATCTCACCGGAGAGGGCTTTATCGATCTCAGCCTGGAGATTTACGCCGGGGAGATCGTCGGCCTTGCCGGACTGGTGGGTTCCGGGCGCACCGAGTTTGCCGAAACGCTCTACGGCCTGCGTCCCGTACGCGGCGGGCGGGTGTGGCTGGAGAGCCGGGAGATCACCACCGATCCGGTGGGTTCACGTCTGGAAAAAGGGCTGGTTTATCTGCCGGAAGACAGGCAGGTGTCTGGCCTGTTTCTCGACGCGCCTGTGCGCTGGAACACGGTGGCGCTGAACGAGCCGTCGCTCTGGCAGCAGCGAAAGCGTGAGTCTGCGGTGGTGGAGCGCTATCACCGGGCGCTGGGGATCAAGCTCAACCATGCGGATCAAACCGTGCGCACGCTCTCAGGCGGCAATCAGCAGAAGGTGCTGCTGGCGCGCTGCCTGGAGGCCAATCCTTTATTGCTGATCGTCGATGAGCCGACGCGCGGCGTGGACGTGTCGGCACGCGCCGATATCTACCAGCTCATTAAAAGCGTGGCGGCGCAGAACGTTGCGGTGCTGATGATCTCAAGCGATCTCGATGAATTTCCCGGCCTCGCAGACCGCGTGCTGGTGATGCATCAGGGCGTACTCAGCGGCGAGCTGCCGCGCCACGCCGTCAGCCTCGACCGGATGATGGCGCTGGCGTTTGGAGGTCAATCATGAAGATCTTACTCAAAAACCGCGAGCTGAGCGCGTTTCTCGCCATTCTGGCGCTGTTCGCCGTGCTGGTGGCGCTGAATCCGTCCTACTTCAGCCTGCAAACGCTGGGGATGATCTTCGCCAGCGCGCAGATCCTGATCCTGCTGGCCATCGGCGCCGCACTGGTGATGCTGACCCGCAATATCGACGTCTCCGTGGGTTCCACCGTCGGGCTGTCCGCCATTGCCGTGGGCGTGGCGCTTAACGGCGGCTACAGCCTGCCCGTTTCCATTCTCTTCGCGCTGTCGATTGGCGCGCTGGCGGGGGCGTTCAACGGTTTTCTGGTGGTGGGCCTGCGCATTCCGGCGATTGTCGCCACCCTCGGCACGCTGGGGCTGTACCGCGGCGCGATGCTGCTCTGGACGGGCGGAAAGTGGATTGAAGGGCTGCCGCCGGGGCTGAAGTCTCTCTCTGAACCTGCCGCCATCGGCATTTCACCGCTCGACGTGGGAGTGTTGATGCTCGTGGTCGTTGGCGCGTGGACGCTGTCGCGCACCGCGTTCGGGCGTGATTTTTACGCGGTGGGGGATAATCTCGCCGCCGCGCGCCAGCTGGGCGTGGCGGTGAACCGCACGCGCATGATCGCCTTCACCCTTAACGGCATGCTGGCGGCCTGTGCCGGGATTGTCTTTGCCGCGCAGATTGGCTTTGTGCCCAACCAGACCGGCAGCGGGCTGGAGATGAAGGCCATTGCCGCCTGCGTGCTCGGCGGCCTTTCGCTGCTGGGCGGCACCGGCACGCTGGTCGGTGCGTTCCTCGGCGCGTTCTTCCTGACTCAAATCGACACCGTGCTGGTGCTGTTCAGGCTGCCGGCATGGTGGAACGACTTTATCGCCGGGCTGGTGCTGCTGGGCGTGCTGGTGCTCGACGGGCGGCTGCGCCAGGCGCTGTCACGCCATCAGCGGGCGCTGAAGTACGGCCGGTTCCAGCCTGGCAACAGAGGGGGAAAGCACGTCACCCCCTTTCCCAAACGCAACAAAGAGGTGGCGTAAATGAGGCTCAACTGGGAAAGCGCGCTGCTGATATTGCTGGTGCTGGAGATCCTGCTCTTCGGCGCCATTAACCCGCGCATGCTCGACGTTAACATGCTGCTGTTCAGCACCAGCGATTTCATCTGCATCGGCATCGTGGCGCTGCCGCTGACGCTGGTGATTATCAGCGGCGGGATCGACATTTCGCTGGGCTCCACCATCGGCCTGTGCGCCATCGCGCTGGGGGTGATGATGCAGGCGGGGTGGCCCATGGCGGTCGCCGTTCCGCTGACGCTGCTGCTTGGCCTGCTGTGCGGACTGGTGAATGCGGCGCTGATCCACTACACCGGCATCAGCCCTTTAGTCATTACCCTCGGCACGCTCTACCTCTACGGCGGCGGCGCGCTGCTGCTCTCCGGCATAGCGGGGGCGACGGGCTACGAGGGCATCGGCGGCTTCCCGGACAGTTTTACCGCGTTCGCTAACCTCACGGTGCTGGGGCTGCCGATCCCGCTGGTGCTGTTCGCGTTAATTACCGCCTTCTTCTGGCTGATTACCCATCGCGGGCGCTTTGGCCGCCATCTGTTTTTGATTGGGCAAAACCCGCGCGCGGCACGCTATGCGGCGCTGTCGGTGAACGGCATGCCGTACGCGCTGTACGGTCTGGTGGGCGTGGCGTCGGCGGTGGCCGCGCTGGTGATGGTCTCCTATTTCGGCTCTGCGCGTTCGGATCTGGGGCGCGATTTGCTGATGCCCGCGCTCACCGCCGCCGTACTCGGCGGGGCCAATATTTACGGCGGTTCAGGGTC
Organism: Enterobacter cloacae complex sp. P24RS; assembly: GCF_014982165.1. Classification (NCBI taxonomy): domain Bacteria; kingdom Pseudomonadati; phylum Pseudomonadota; class Gammaproteobacteria; order Enterobacterales; family Enterobacteriaceae; genus Enterobacter; species Enterobacter cloacae complex sp. P24RS. The sequence continues at coordinate 283,687 of NZ_JADCKU010000003.1, read as the reverse complement.
GGTGCTGGGTACGGCGCTGGCGGCGCTGCTGGTGGGGTATCTCCAGCAGGGTTTACAGATGGTCGGCATCCCCAACCAGGTGTCGAGCGCGCTGTCGGGGGCGCTGCTGGTTGTGGTGGTGATGGGACGTTCGCTGAGTCTGCACCGCGAATGGGTGCGATCTCTCTTCAGAAAACTATCCGGAGCGTAATGATGAAAACAAAACTGCTCGTCCTGGCAATGGCCCTCAGCTTCGCTTCGGCGCAGGCGGCGGACCGTATTGCCTTTATCCCAAAGCTGGTGGGCGTGGGTTTCTTCACCAGCGGCGGCAACGGCGCGAAAGAGGCGGGGAAAGATCTTGGCGTGGACGTGACCTACGACGGCCCGACCGAGCCGAGCGTTTCCGGCCAGGTGCAGCTCATCAATAACTTCGTCAACCAGGGCTATAACGCCATCATCGTCTCCGCCGTGTCGCCGGACGGCCTCTGCCCGGCGCTGAAGCGCGCGATGCAGCGCGGCGTAAAGGTACTGACCTGGGATTCCGACACCAAACCGGAGTGCCGCAGCATTTATATCAACCAGGGGACGCCGGAACAGCTGGGCGGCCTGCTGGTGGAGATGGCGGGCAAACAGGTCACCAAACCGAATGCCAAAGTGGCGTTCTTCTACTCCAGCCCCACCGTCACCGACCAGAACCAGTGGGTGAAAGAGGCGAAGGCGAAAATCGAGAAAGATCACCCGCAGTGGCAGGTCGTGACCACCCAGTTTGGCTATAACGACGCCACCAAATCCCTGCAAACCGCCGAGGGGATCTTAAAAGCGTATCCGGACCTGGATGCGATCATTGCGCCGGACGCCAACGCCCTGCCGGCGGCGGCGCAGGCGGCGGAGAACCTGAAGCGGGAAGGGGTGGCGATTGTCGGCTTCAGCACGCCGAACGTCCTGCGTCCGTACGTTGAACGCGGGACGGTGAAAGCCTTCGGCCTGTGGGACGTGGTCCAGCAGGGAAAAATTGCGGTAAACGTCGCCGATCGTCTGTTGAAAAAGGGCGATCTTAACCCTGGCGACAGCGTTGACGTAAAAGGTATCGGAGCGCTGAAGGTGGAGCCGAACAGCGTGCAGGGCTATCAGTATGAGGCGAAGGGCAACGGCATCGTGCTGCTGCCGGAGCGTGTGGTGTTCACCAAAGAGAACATCAGCAAATACGATTTCTGACGGGGGAGCAAATGGCTGATTTAGACGACATCAAAGACGGCAAGGATTTTGGCATCGGTACGCCGCAGGTCAACGTACCGTACACCCTGAAGGGCTGCGGCTCGCTCGACTGGGGTATGCAGTCCCGGCTTTCGCGCATCTTCAATCCGCAGAGCAACCGCACGGTGATGCTGGCCTTTGACCACGGCTACTTTCAGGGGCCAACTACCGGCCTCGAGCGTATCGATCTCTCCATTGCGCCGCTGTTTGGCGAAACCGACGTGCTGATGTGCACGCGCGGTATCCTCAGGAGCCAGGTGCCCGCCGCGACGAACAAACCGGTGGTGCTGCGCGCCTCCGGCGGTAACTCGATTCTGGGCGAGCTGTCGAACGAGTGCGTGGCGGTGGCGATGGAGGATGCCCTGCGCCTGAACGTCTGTGCGGTGGCGGCGCAGGTGTACATCGGAAGCGAGTTTGAGCATCAGTCTATCAACAACATCATCAAGCTGGTTGACGCGGGCGCGCGCTACGGGATGCCGACGCTGGCGGTGACAGGCGTAGGAAAAGAGATGGCGCGTGACGCGCGCTACTTCTCGCTGGCCAGCCGCATCGCCGCCGAGATGGGCGCGCAGTTCGTCAAAACCTACTACGTGGACGAGGGCTTTGAAAAAGTGACCGCCAGCTGCCCGGTGCCGATCGTCATCGCCGGGGGCAAAAAGCTGCCGGAGCTCGAGGCGCTGGAGATGTGCTGGCGGGCGATTGACCAGGGCGCGTCGGGCGTGGACATGGGGCGCAACATCTTCCAGTCCAGCGCGCCGCTCGCCATGCTGAAGGCGGTGAAAAAAGTGGTTCACGAGAACGTGAGCGCTCGCGAGGCGTTCCAGTTCTGGCAGGAAGAGAAACAGGGAGAAGCGAAATGAACGTGACGTTAGTGGAGATCAACATCAAGCCCGAGCGGGTGGATGAGTTTCTGGAGGTGTTTCGCGCCAACCACGAGGGGGCCATCAGGGAGCCGGGCAACCTGCGCTTTGACGTGTTGCAGGACCCGCGGGTGAAAACCCGGTTCTTTATCTACGAGGCCTATAAGGATGAAGCGGCGGTGCTGGCGCACAAGCAAACCCCGCACTATCTGGCGTGCGTGGATAAGCTTGAGGAGCTGATGTCGGAGCCGCGCAAAAAGCGCTGTTTCGTCGGGCTGTTGCCGGAGTAACGTTTTGCCCGGTGGCGCTACGCTTACCGGGCCTACGGGTATGGTGCCGGGTTTGCCCGGTGGCGCTAACGCTTACCGGGCCTGCGAGTACGGGGTTGTGGTGATTTTGTAGGCCGGGTAAGCGTAGCGCCACCCGGCGTATTTCAGGCCAGCTCAAAATCCGCAAGGATCGCAGAAAGCGCTTCCCGCGGCTCCCCCTGAATCGCCCGTAGCGGGAACGGCAGCGCCGGCGCTTCCACTTTCCCCATCATTTCGGCCGCTGCCGCTATCACCCGCAAACTGCCGTAGCGGCGGAATAGCGCCCAGAGCGGTTCCAGCCGATCGGACTGCGCCGTCTCTTTCGAACGCGCAATCGCCAGCGCCGTATGCGGGAACAGCCCGCCGATCACTGAATACCAGACGTCAAACCCGGCATGCAGTGCGGATGCTGCCTGCCAGTCCCCGCTGATGCCCATCGTGACCGTATCCGGCAGGCGAGCACGAACCAGCGCAATATCCTCCGGCACGCGTCCAAATTTCACCGAGCCGATATTGGGCAGCGCCGCCACGGCAACCATCAGCTCGTCGCTAAACGTAAACCCGGTGGTGGCGGGGTTATCGTAAACGCACAGCGGCACGGAGAGCTGCCGTGTCACCGTTTCATAAAGCGAATACACCTCATCGGACGTCAGCCGCTGATACGACACCGGTGCCATCAGTACGCTGGCCGCGCCTGCCGCCTGCGCGTTATCTGCCAGACGCAGAATATCGTCCAGCCGGAGTGCGCCGATGCTGACCATAACGGGAATATCGTTGGCATGCTCCACCGCGCAGCGGGCGATCTGCGTGCGCTCTTCAACGGTGAGATATGCGTAGCTGCCCGTCGAGCCGAGTATGCCCAGCGAATCCACCCTCGCGTCGACCAGCGGTGCCAAAAGTTTTATGAAAGACTGCTCGTTAAACTTCCCGTCTTTCAGGGGCGTTAACGGAAAGGCACTTAAGCCGTGAAACATCGCGTTGTCCTTTTACCGGGCTATTGTAGGCCGGGTAAGCGTAGCGCCACCCGGCGTTTTTCAGGCTTCCTCCACGCTTACCCGCAGTGCCGCCAGCGCCTTGCGCGCCGCCTTCAGCACCTGCTCGCACTGCTCAATGGTGAGCGTCAGCGGCGGTTCAATGCGGATGGTTTTCGAGTTGTTGAGCGTTCCTGCCACGAGAATCCGCTGGCGGAACATCTCGCTCGCGAAGCTGTAGCCGATTTCGTTATCAACGAACTCAATCGCCATCAGCATGCCTTTGCCGCGCGCCTCCTGCACCAGGTCCGGGTATTCCCGGCCCAGCTGACGGAAGCCGTCCAGCAGCATATCGCCTTTCTGCTCCGCCTGCGCGGGCAGGTTCTGCTCCAGCAGCACGTTGATGGTCGCCAGCGCCGCCGCACAGGCCAGCGGATTACCGCCAAAGGTGGTGGTGTGCAGGAACGGATTGTCGAACAGCACGGAGAACACCTCCTCGGTAGCAACCGTCGCGCCAATCGGCATCACGCCGCCGCCGAGCGCTTTTGCCAGACACAGAATGTCCGGCTGGACGTTCTCGTGCTCGCAGGCAAACATCCTGCCCGTGCGCCCCATCCCGGTCTGCACTTCGTCGAGGATCAGCAGCGCGCCAAACTCATCGCACAGCTGACGCACGGCGGGCAGATAACCCTGCGGAGGCAAAATCACGCCGCCTTCACCCTGAATCGGTTCCAGGATCACCGCCGCCACGTCGTCACCGGTTTTACGGCATTCGCTCAGCACGGTGCGCATGGCGTTAATGTCGCCGAACGGCACGTGGCGGAAGCCCGGCAGCAGCGGCATAAACGGCTTGCGGAAGGTGGATTTGGCGGTCGCAGACAGCGCACCCAGGGATTTACCATGGAACGCGCCGCTGGTGGCAATGAAGGTGAATTTCCCGCGCGGCGACTGGTACGCTTTGGCGAGCTTGATTGCCGCTTCGACCGATTCCGTACCGCTGTTGCTAAAGAAGCTGTACTTCAGCTTGCCGGGCGTTAAGGCCGCCAGCGTTTTCGCGAGCATGGCGCGAAGCGGGTCGAGCAGCTCCTGGCTATGGAGAGGTTGTTTCGCAAGTTGATTCTGTACGGCGGAAACCACAACTGGATTACGGTGCCCCACGTTGAAGATACCAAAGCCACCCAGGCAATCAATAAACTCCTGTCCCTGGGTGTCGACAAGCGTATTCAGACTGCCCGCTTGCCACTCTACGGCTCCGTAATCCCCGCCGGCGGTAACAGATTTGCGATACTCCAGAAAACCAGGATTGACGTGCTCTTTAAAGTAATCAATGACCTCTCGGTTAAGTTGTTTCATCTCCTCATGATCGAGCGTTCGCTTTTCAATGAGATTCAGTGCGTGCGCGGTACAGGCAAGAGCCGAGGCGCTGGAAGGTAACCTGTTCAAAATATGCTCCCGGGGATCGCGTATCACATGATACTGAGGTAAGTATTGCAGGGATTACGCCACCTCAGAGGGCTTAACGAAAATCGGGATAAACGCCAGGTTAAATCAAAGTTGTGCAATATTTAATCATGCCATTGCGCGCCGCACGGAATAAGGGATAGCGGGCCGGTGATGAGGTTTCAGCAATTGCACTGCTCCAGGGCAGGGAATGCGACGTAAGGGTGCATTACAGGATGATGCTTTGTGGGTAGTTTCATTACGAAAGTATTTTAAATCAATTAATTAGAAAAACGTACGAAAAGTGCGGTTTAACCCGAATTTGCGATCTCAATCATAGTTAACAACTAAAGATAAATTTTTTATCGCCGAAAAAACATAAGCCACAAAATTAACATTCAAATAACCTGCAAGGGATGCTCACTATGTCCTCTCCTGACTATGTCACCCAGAATGAATATCCGCTGGACGATGACACCACGCTTATGTCGACCACCGACCTCCACAGCTACATGACCCACACTAACGACACCTTTGTGCAGGTGAGCGGCTTTACGCTCCAGGAGCTGCTTGGGCAGCCGCATAATATCGTGCGTCATCCCGATATGCCGAAAGCGGCTTTTGCCGACATGTGGTACACGCTGCAAAAAGGCGAGCCCTGGAGCGGGATTGTCAAAAACCGACGTAAAAATGGCGATCACTATTGGGTACGCGCGAATGCGGTACCGATGGTGCGTAATGGCCAGAAGACGGGCTATATGTCGATTCGTACTCGCGCCACGGAGGAGGAGATAGCCGCGGTGGAGCCGCTTTACAAGGCGCTCAACGAAGGACGCTGCAAAAAACGCATTCATAAAGGGCTGGTGGTGCGCAAAGGCTGGCTCGGTAAATTACCGGCGATGCCGCTGCGCTGGCGCGTGCGTAGCGTAATGGCGGTACTGTTTGCGGTGATGGCCGCAACGCTGGTTGCCAGTGCTGCGGGATGGACGTCGCTGGTAGCGGCGGCCGTGGTGATGCTGCTTGGCACCCTGGTGTTTGAACAGCAGATCGTCCGCCCGGTTGAAAACGTGGCGCGCCAGGCGCTGAAGGTCGCCACCGGAGAGCGTAACAGCGTTCAGCATCTTAACCGCAGCGACGAGCTGGGCCTGACGCTACGGGCCGTCGGACAGTTGGGTCTGATGTGCCGCTGGCTGATCAACGACGTGTCCAGCCAGGTCGTGAGCGTGCGCGACGGTAGCGACAGGCTGGCGCAGGGCAATGAAGATCTCAACGACCGCACGCGCCAGACCGTGGCGAACGTGCAGCAGACCGTGGCCACAATGAACCAGATGGCGGCGTCGGTGCAGAGCAACTCTGAGACCGCAGCCGAAGTCGACAAGCTGTCGATGGCCGCCAGCAGCGCGGCCACGCAGGGAGGCACCGTGATGCAGACCGTGGTGAAAACCATGGATGACATTGCCGACAGTACCCAGCGCATTGGCTCAATTACGTCTCTTATCAACGATATCGCCTTCCAGACCAATATTCTGGCGCTGAACGCCGCGGTTGAGGCGGCCCGCGCGGGCGAGCAGGGGAAAGGCTTTGCGGTGGTGGCTGGCGAAGTGCGCCATCTTGCCAGCCGCAGCGCCAATGCGGCGAACGATATTCGCAAGCTGATCGACGCCAGCGCCAGCAAAGTGCAGTCCGGCGCCAGTCAGGTACACGCTGCGGGTCGTACGATGGATGATATTGTCGAGCAGGTGAAAAACGTCACGCAGCTTATCGCGCAGATCAGCCATTCCACCTCCGAGCAGGCCACGGGATTGACCGAGCTGACGCGTGCCGTGGCGGAGCTGGACAGCATTACGCAGAAAAATGCGGACCTGGTCGAAGAGAGCGCACATATTTCCGCGATGGTTAAGCACCGGGCCGGACGCCTTGAAGATGCGGTTACCGTGCTGCATTAAGAAATGCCTGCTTCGAAAAAGCCGTTTATTCCCCCGGGGGTAAACGGCTTTTTTGTTTTTCAGTATAAGTTATGTTGTTAATGAAATATTAAGTAACTAAAAAAACCTGCCGATTTTTAATTCTTGTGCCCCGACTTCATTACGAGTGAAAAAGAAAAAAACGATCAAAGTCATAAAGTTAGCAAGTTTTCTTCCGATAACAGCGATCGTCTGAGAAATAATCACATCGATGGGGTAAATATGTTCATACATGACGTAAAGATCGGCACGAAATTATTTCTGGCGTTTGGATTATTTATTGTCCTGATGGTCGTCAGCGCAAGTTTGTCTCTGATGAGCCTGAATCGGGCAAACAATGGAATGCAAACCATCCTTACCAGCGACTATCCAACCACGGTTAAAGCGAACCAGCTAATCGACAACTTCCAGGAATTTATAAGCACACAGCAGCTTATGCTACTGGACGAACAGGGGACGTACACGACGCAGTCAGAGCAGCGCCTGAAGGCCATCAGCGAGCGCATCACCGCAATCCTGAGCGAGCTGGACAACGCTCTCGAGGATAAGAAATCTCAACAGGCGCTGGCGGATATCCGCGGCGTACGTCAGCAATATCTCGACTCGCGCTATCGCATTTTGCAGGCCGTGCAGAATAACGACCGTGCGGCTGCGATAAACGAGATGATGACCAACACCCTGAACCTGCAACAGTCCTACAAAGCGAAAGTGCAGGCGCTGATTGCGATCCAGGGCCGGGCAATGCAGAGCGCGGGCGTGCAGGTGGAAGGCGATTTCCGCACCAATCGTCTCCTGCTGATCGTGATTACGCTGTTCAGCGTCGTGGCAGCCAGCCTGATTGGCTGGCTCATTGTGCGATCCATTACGCGACCGCTGAACGACGCGGTGAATTTTGCACAAGCCATTGCCGATGGCGATCTGACGCGCAGCATTACCTCGCACGGTAAAGATGAAACCGGACTGCTTCTTACCGCACTGATGGAGATGAAAACGCGCCTGCTGGAGATTGTGCAGCAGGTGCAGACCGGGTCGGAAAACATCTCCAGCGCCGCCGCGCAGATTGTCGCCGGCAATCAGGATCTTGCCGCGCGCACGGAGGAGCAGGCCAGTTCTGTTGAACAGACGGCGGCGTCGATGGAGCAGATCACCGCCACGGTGAAGAACACCGCCTCGCACACCGGGGAAGCGACCAACCTGTCTGCCGATGCGGCTGCGGTGGTGAAAAACAACGGGGAGATGATGAAGCAGGTTACCAGCAAAATGCGCCTGATTAACGAAACATCGAACCGGATGTCCGACATTATCGACCTGATCGATGCCATTGCCTTCCAGACGAACATTCTGGCCCTGAATGCGGCGGTCGAAGCGGCCCGGGCGGGTGAGCATGGCCGTGGTTTTGCGGTGGTGGCGGGCGAAGTGCGCCAGCTCGCGCAGAAGAGTGCGACATCCGCAAGTGAGATCCGCCAGCTGATCGAAAGCTCGACAAGCCAGACGCAGGACGGCATGAACCTTGTGGAGAAAGCCAGCGGGCTTATCAACGGGATGGTCGGTAACGTGGAGGAGATGGACGTTATCCTGCGTGAAATCCGCCAGGCCAGCCACGAGCAGACGGAAGGCATCTCGCAGATCAACAGCGCGATTGGCCTGATAGACGCCACCACCCAGCAGAACTCCGCGCTGGTGGAGGAGTCTGTTGCGGCGGCGGCATCCCTGAAAGAACAGGCGATGCACCTGAAAGAGCTGGTGCGCGTGTTCCGCGTGAGCGACGGTGTGCTGGCTTAATCCAGCTGGGAGATCTCCAGCGCCGCGCGGTCAATCACGCCGATAATCTGTTTGAGCTGCGCGTCGCTGAGCTCTTCCTGGTTCACCTTCAGATCCAGCACCGCTTTGAAGTTATCTAAAGCCCGCTTCATCTGCGGGTTCTTGCGCAGCTGGAACCCGACGGAACGCGCCTTGATACGCGTCTGGATCTGCTCCAGCTGTTCCCGGTTAGCTTCCAGCCACTGCTCTCCGGCGGCGTTAATCGCAATCCGCTTACGGCCGTTCTCTTCTTCGGTAATGGCGATCAGCGTCTGATCCTGCAAATAATCCAGCGTCGGGTAAATCACCCCGGGGCTTGGCGTGTAATGACCCTGCGTCAGGTTCTCGATCTCCTTAATCAGCTCGTAACCGTGGCTCGCGCTGCGCGTCAGGATGTCCAGGATCACCAGCCGTAAATCGCCATGGCCAAAAAATCGTGGCCTGCGTCCACCCCCGTCGTGTTCGTGTCGCATGTTTTTTCCTCAATTTGATATATCTAAACTATATCTTAGATATATTCAGATGCAATCTAAAAAATCTTGATTTCTGAGTTAATAGCAATCATTATCATTAAAAATTCATTCCGATATATCGTATTCACCTGAGAAGGGCATTACCATGGCATCTACCCGTTACCCTCAACGTGTCCGCAACGATTTGCGTTTTCGCGAGCTGAACGTGCTCCGCGCCGGGCGCGTCAGCCCAGGATTTCAGCGCATTGTGTTAGGCGGCGAAGCGCTGGAGGGCTTTAGCTCACGCGGCTTTGACGACCATACCAAAGTCTTTTTCCCGGCACCGGGCACGACCTTCGTGCCGCCTGTCGTCACCGATGAAGGCATTAATTGGGGCGACGGCGTGCGTCCGCAGGCGCGTGACTACACTCCGCTGTACAATGACGAAAAAAATGAGCTGGTGCTCGATTTCTTCGTTCATGATGGCGGCATTGCCAGCAACTGGGCGGTAGAGGCGAAGGTGGGCGACAAGCTGACCATCGGCGGTCCGCGCGGTTCGCTGGTGGTGCCGGAAGATTATGCCTGGCAGCTGTACGTGTGCGACGAGTCGGGCATGCCCGCGCTGCGCCGCCGTCTGGAAGGTATCGCAAAACTGCCGGTTCGCCCGGCGATCCACGCCATCGTCACCGTGGGCGATGCGTCGTATAAAGACTACCTGGCGCACCTGAGCGAGTTCAACATCACCTGGGTTATCGGCCACAGCGAGCAGGCGGTGGCGGAGCATCTGGCCGCGCTGACCGTGCCGGAAGAGGATTACTTTATCTGGCTGACCGGAGAGGGAAAGGTGGTGAAAAGCCTGAGCCGTCAGTTTGAAACCGATGCGATTGACCCGCAGCTGGTGCGTGCCAGCGCGTACTGGCACGCAAAATAGTCAGGCGGCGGGATCCAGTTGCGCTTCGCTCACCTGATGTTCGAGCGAGGCGCATACCTCTTTCAGCGCTTTCTCCTGCTGGGCAAAGTAGGCTTCCATATTGCTGAGCGACGAGACGAGCAGCCAGGATTCTTCCTTCTCCAGCTCTGCCAGTTCGCTCACCAGGGCGTCGATTTGCTCACGCACCTGCGCCATCTTTTTACGAATACGTTCCAGGTCGTTCAGCCTGTCGCTCGCCATCATCGGTTCGAACCCGTGTTGCAGACGGGCGACCAGCGAGCGTATGGCCTTCACGTCGCCGCGCTGTTTGGCCTGGTTGAGTTGCACCATCATCCGGTTGGCTTCTTCTTTTAAGTCATCGGCAACCAGATCCGGGTGGCATAGCCTGCTCGCCTGGCGCCAGAGCCGCTTCAGTTCGTTCCGATCCTCTTCAGAAAGAGCCTTGCCTTTACGCAGGCGCACTTCGGCATCATGATGCTGTTCGCGATACTTCCTGTACTCTTCATTGGCCTCATCGCGCGCCTGACGCGCCGGCTCTTCTTCACGCGTTAGTCCGGTCTCCAGCTCCTGCGCTTCGGCCAACAGGGTGGCAATAAGATGACTTTGCTGCTGAAGATGCTTGCGCGCCTCTGCCGCCTGAACGGAATCCGCAGGCAGTTGTTGCCAGCGCTGGGTGAGCGTCGACAGAACCTCCACGGCCTGCGCCATATAGCGCTGGCAGCGGCGGTAATCCTCTTCCCGGCGACGCGCCTCCGCCTGCTGACGACGCAGGTTCAGCTCCGCCAGCGTTTTACGCAGGACGAGGATCTGCTGCATCAGCGGCCCGAGGCGCGAAAAATAGAGATCGTTGAACTCATCAAGCTGCTGCACCCGGGCGTTACGGCGGTCAATCAGGTCACGCAGGCGCTCCTCCAGCGCTTTCAGCTCCAGCTTGCTGGCCGCCAGCTGCGGATCGCGCCACGGGGCAACGGCACGCTGGTTTTGCAGCCAGGCGGTGATAGCACGGATGGCAGCGGTGTAGTTTTGCTGCTCAAGCGCCGCGACGATGGAAAGGAGATCATCGTCAAAGGCTTCATCTTTGAGGCGTTTTAGCTGGCTCTGGATGATGTCGTCATCTTCCAGCTCAATGGCATTTTTAATGATTTCTAGCCGTTTGATCGGTGTGCTCATGATGCCTTTCGCTCTGGCGCTTAAGTATTTGAGTTAAGGGTAGTTGTGGTCAACGCTACAGGAAATAATACACACGGATGATGATCGGCGCGATGGGGGATTTCTTTAGTTTTTAGGGGTTGTGAAGGAGTGAGGGTGATGGAACGTTCCTTCTGGAACGATGAACGCAAAGTTATACGTGGCCTTAGAATTCACTTTTGAATGCGGGAGCCGAGAAACTCCAAAATTTGGGGCTTCGGAGGCGCGCAGCGGCAGCGGTACGCCGCAATAACTGTCAGAGAATGCTTAACAGCATCGGGTGATCGCACGGGGTATTGCCATCGAGGGGAGACTACGTGCTGGCAGACCCACGGGGCGAAAGAAATGGCTCTAAAAACAATATAGGGCGGATTAACCGACCTTATTTTACGCTGTAACCCGCTCGTTCCACGCGTCCGAGTATTGGACGTTCCCATCGCAATACTTCCAGGTGATCCGCTCATAACGGAGCTGTATTCCCTCATTATGATTGTGTATCTGTAACGCTGGCTCTTTACAGTTATGCATGACGGGGTTAATGCTGACTACCCGGACGTTTTCAAGCAGCATATTGAAATATTCAACCTCCTGGCCCGCATCGTTGATCTTATACCACTTGATCTCTGCGCTTTTCAGCGTTTGGCCAGTGGCTACCGCTTTGTAGAGATACGGGCTGGAGCTATCAAACTCCTTTTCAATTACGAGCGGCGCATGTAAGCGCGTACCGGTGATCTTGCCGGTGTTGTTATCGGTCGGAACTAACAAGCCGTGACTAAAAGAGAGGATCTCTATACTACCTTCTCTATTTTGAACATCCACAGATCCCTTAATCGGGTTGCCACCATCATCCTTAAGCCATAGATAAGCAGGAATAGCCATTTTGAAAACTCCATTTCCGTTGAGGGTAAACCCTCATTAACGGCTAAAAACGGATCGCAGGTGATACAAATTGTGTTATAAGTTAGTGTTATTTAATTTCGTTACTTATTGATATTGCAAATAAAATTAATAAATTGATCCTAAGCAGTACGCGTTAGCATTATTGCTCTTATGTTGCCCTTTTTGCCTGGCAGAAAGGAATAACGATGGCATGTATACCGATTTATCCACCCCGCGGGCTGGAGATATTGCGCGAACACATAAGGCTCGCGCGGGCGCGTCACGAAGTCCAGGATATGGCCGCCCCGCTTACGTATACATGGTTTTATGAGCGAGTAAGGAATGGCGGGCCGTGGGATTACAAACAACAAAAACGGGCTTATGCTGACTTCGGGAATTTCCATTACGGCGCTGTGGGTTATGCAGCGTGCATCCCTGCAAAGATTTTGCTTATTGCTGCCGGCGCGGCGCAGTGGAAAGCCGGCACATCAAGACCCGAGTGGGGTGATTTCACGGGGGCTCCGCCGTTTGGTGATGATCCGATTGACCAATTTTGGATAAAGCAAGGCATCGACTATGTTAAACAGCATCACTTTTAGGACGCTGCACTGGATCGCCACTATCCTTATGGCCCTGGCGGTCGCGGGGTACTGTTATTTCCAACATATACAGCGTTTAACTGTTAGTGATCGGCTATATGAAGTTCGCCAGCTTACGCCCCGGACCTGGTTATATATTACTGAGTATGACGGCTCGAACATGACCACGGGGGAAGTGTATCGTTATTTTTTAGCGAGCAAGATTGACGGTGATCCGCTGGTGGCTCTCGAAAAACAACATATCCCGCCCACGCTTACAGCGAACACCGCCCGCGCGAAAGTTGACGGCATAGGCAACAATATCTCATTTACTGTTTACGGCACCGTGTACAGCTTTACAACGTCCGCATTTTTTTATGATGCTGAGGGAATAGCGGCCGCGCCGTCAATCGACTTAACGGCCCGCGGCGAGAGCTGGGACAAGGGGAAATTTAGTCGATAGATAAATATTTGATTAAAATCCCTTGTGGTCGGGTCAATGACCCGATGAGCCGCGTGGAAGTTTTCACGGCGTAATCTCGGAAAGGCTTTCGGCATTACGGATTACGTCTGGTATCAGTTGCCGGGCGGTGCGGTATATGTTGGCGGCGCGGAAAAAGCTCTGTTTGCTGATCGCCCGATTGAGATCCCGCATGTATTTAATCAGGGGGCAGCCGGGGGAACTCAATGACGCTTCACATGGTGCAGAGTCTGCGCCCCGGCGGGGAAAGGGTGACAAAAGTCCACCTGCAAAATGACACGATGGCTGTCACCAGGACATCCTGCAACCGTACTACGGGTAAGCCACTGGAAAAAACGCCCGTTCAGCGCCAGATTGAAAGCCATTATCCGGAGCTGACATCGGGATGCATTTGCCAGCGTTTGGCCGTGTGATGGATCTCGTTGAGGCAGTGAAAAGCGGCAATTTCTCCGATCCGTTCCGTCCCCGCTATGCGGTTGGCGGCTTTGCGGAAAACCAAACTGAAAAGATTAAAAGAATTTCAGTGTTTTTCACTTTTATGGATCTGCGGAGGATCTAGTGAAATTTATAACTATAAGATAATGAATGATATTTTAGATTTTATGTGAAAAAAGAAGATCAAAATACAGGAGGCGAGAAGTACATGGAAAATCCGCGCGGTGAGAGCTGGCGCGGGTTTGGGGGCAGGAAGTCACTTTTAAAAACTGAAATGTGTAGCAGTGTCTGCTCATGCTGCATGTAATTTGTTAGACATGACATGCAAAGTCTTTTCGCTATAGACGGTGGTGTTGCTGGGAATGTCTTTGTTCACAAATGACATAGCGCCGATCACAACGTTGTCACCGATGCGAATCTTATCTGCGATGATGCAGGAACCCGCACCAATACTGACGTTGTTGCCAATTATAATGGATATTGGTCCTTTATTAACATTCGCGCCGGTAATGCCAATCGTGATGTTTTGTCTTATCCGGAGAGAATGACCTATTACAGCCGAACCATTTATTACAATCCCGTGATGATGAGAAATCACCATGCCGGGTCCGATGTGCGCCCCCAACTGAATCTCAGTTCCATATTTGAAAATGAGGTTTCTGTTTAATTTAGCGGCTCGTTTTTTCAGGAACTTGTTGCCCGAGCGATGCCAGTGCGACGCGATGCGCCACCAGAAGTGGAAGCGGCGATCCGGACATTTGATAGCTTTATGCAGCACACTGAACCACGAAAATGTCTTAGAACTCATCATTACTTCCTGACGTAAGCATTCACGTAAATGAGTTGATCTCGCTTGTTTATCCATTACTTATCTTTCCCTTTCATTTGTCGCGAGAATTTAAAGTCAAAAGTCTACGGAAAGCAACTTTTTGGCGTAGTAGTTATGTGGAGAGGGCTTGTCATAATCTTGAGGGGAGGGAGCACTCTTACTTTTGTGCGACACTTTTGCCTCACCCATGCATTAAGTAACAAAAAAGCCACTCGCGGGAGTGGCTTAACTGGATGATTCTAAAACCAAAATTTGGTGGCCCCTGCTGGACTTGAACCAGCGACCAAGCGATTATGAGAACGATACACCTGCTATTAAAAACAATAAGTTACATTGATATCATAAACTTAAAGATTGAATGCTGTCGGTGTTTATTGGGCGTTTGAGTTCTGAGGGGTCAGAAAGGGGGCATCCACAAGACACCCCGCCTACTAGCCAAGTTTCTTGATAAAATGTTATTCAGTGTCATCATCAGAGAATATTGATGCGAGTTCAAAAAGTTCACCAACATCTTGATATTCACGCCACATCATAAAATACTTATCAAGTACCTTTAATTTTGTTTTGTTTTCGTCATACTCAAAGACGATAGGTTTAATCCCATGTCTTGTTTGTAGTTCTACACTTCGGGCAAGCGCTTGTGATAACTTCCTAGAAGTCACGCTGAATTTATTAGGATGCGATTCTTTAATAGTCTCTCTTATTACTTTCTCATACACCCCAATTTCAAGGATGCTTTTCTCAATTTTTAGCAGAGCAAATAGTATCCATTTGTAGAGATTTAATTCTGTTTTACCAAAGCCCTTGCTAAAATCCATCAATAGACGACGAAATCTTGCATTTTGCATATCAAGTTCTTCTTTGATCTCGTTGTCAAGGGCAATATTGGTGCCGACGGTTTTACTCTCAAGTTGTCTAAAGTGAACATCGCTTAATTGACATGCCTTAAGGCATATTTTTTGAACGAGAAAGACATTTCCATTTGCTTTTAATATAAGATTTCGTTTGAACTTATCATCAAAAACAATATTTAATAAACGTTCACTTTTACTAAAAAGATTATTTAAATCATCATTTTTCCACAGGTCTGCATTTATAGATTTTACTCTTCCAGTAAGATCACCATTGGCAGCTGTTATTCGATCGTTCTCTAACCAAACTCCGATGATTATGAAACAAACTTTCGAGAGCTCGTGATAAGCCTTTAATGTAATTGAAAAATCCCTTTGTGTTTGAATAGGGAGATAATGAAACTCTTCTAAAATAATATACTTTGAAAACCCAATCTTATTAATGACATGGATTATGTCATTGATATCATTGGAGTTTATGGCAAAATCATGTGTTTTTTTATCTCGACCTGCACCACCTCCGGCTTCAATTTCAGCAATCCCAGGGATTTTAAATTTTATTTTCAAGGAGCCATCTACCTTAATGTTTGTAGAGTCCTCAATGGTGAAACCAACCTTTTTAAGTATTGCTAGCTGTAGGTCCGCAATACTCCAGTTATTATCGCATGTGATAACAACAGCATCATTTTCTTCTAAATGTTTTTTTCGTAATGAGGTTTTACCTTGCTTTGAACTTCCATAAATAACGATATGGTTTTCTTGAAGGAGTGTTTCAATAAAAACTTCATCAACATGAGGTCTTTCTACATAGTTAGCAGGAATATCACGTGAAGTTTTGAATATTTCATATACTGAGTTTCTAGGTTCCATGATAGTTCATCTTATTCAGAGGATTTAACTTTATCGCTTCTTCTAAATGGTCAGGAGCGAAATGTGAATAACGCATGGTCATTTTTATATCGGTATGCCCTAGTATGCGTTGTGTAATAATATATTACCGCCATTAATCATAAAATGGCTTGCGAAAGTATGTCGTAGAACGTGAGAGAGTTGGACATCTGGTAAATTCAATTCGGCACGTTCTACAGCTTTACGAAATGCTGAATAACATGATTTGAAGTAACGACCAGGTCTCTCAGGTTTTGGGAGTGATTCATAAAAATTATGGCTGATTGGCACCGTTCTGTTTCTGTTGCCTTTTGTCTTGAAAAAGCTGACTTTCAGGTTTTTAATTTGTTTGGTTGTTAAAGATTCAGCCTCATCCCATCGCGCATCAGTTAAAAGGCATAAGCAAGCCACCCAATAAGTGCTCTCATTTCGACTCTTCAAGCATTCATCTAAGAGTCTAGTTATTTCTTCACTCTCTAGGTATGCCAGTTCAGCTTCTTCAGATTTAAAAGGCCGAACATTGGTCAATGGGTTGTCTAGCTTCCAGTGCCCTAGTCGCTTTAGTTCATTGAACACTGTCCGAAAATAGGCCAGCTCTAAATTCATAGTTCTGGGAGAAACCTGCTTAACGCGAACGGTACGGGATATTTCACCGGATAGACGTTTTTTCCTATATAGGGAAAACATGGTTGCATCAAATTCATGTGCTAGGGGATCGCCCATGCTTTCACAGGCAAATTCCATTGTGGATTTGCGCTTTTCACCATCGTCCAACGTAACGCCATGTTCATCAAACCACTGGTTTACTAGGTCGCGCAATTTACGGCGATCCTCTTTTCCGTCCAGCCAAGGTTTAACGTGGACGTTTTCCAAGATGTGATTTTGGTATGCAAGAGCCTCGCCTTTGGTTGGGAACGTCTTGCGGATGCGTTTGCTGGCTTTCCCCTGGGGTTTTCCTTCAGGGTAAAAGTCCAAAATCCATTTGCCATCCTTTTTTTTTCTTATCGACATAACTATGAACCTAGTTCATTCTTTTGTTCGGTTTCCTTATCCCAATAAATCTCGTCTAAATATTCAGACCATGGTTCAAATATAATGTCTTGGCCATCCTGTTTAAATATATGAAAACCGTCTGATGTCTCACCTGCGTAGACCCCAATAACACCTCTCGCGTTCCTGAATTTTCTTCCAGCTATCGTTTTTGGAGCGAGGCGTAATGCCTCTGAGAAACTCAGGGTGAAATTATTATCTCGTTTTAAAGTTTTTGGGAAAGTAGGTGGTGATGTGAGTTTGTTTATTTTACTGTCAAGGTTTTTAATCATGTCGAATAAAACTGAGTCTTGAGCACTCAATTGTAAACGATCGATATGCGCAGGTTGAATTCTCAGAAGTTTAATTATTGAGTTTACATCATCCTCAGGCGCTGCCTCTGTCTCTTTTAGCATTGCGGATACTTCGCTGACATCGCGAATAACAGTATCAATCCTTAGATTAGGGTTGTATTGAACATATCTAAAACCTGTAATATCAAAAGGAGTATTGGTTAACCCATCGGTGATAAGAATGGTCTTTTTGTTAAATGCTTGCCTAAGACCTAGCTCATAAAAAACATTTGCATTTTTAGAGCTTAAATCACAAATAGCCATGTCACATTCAATTATTTTTTTCAAAATGTCGAACATTATCATGTGGGAGGCTTTTGAATCATCAGCTCTAATTGCTTTATAACCGGCTTTAAGGCACGCAGGTTTAATCAGATGTTCGTAAACACGGTTAAAATGCCCATTATCATAATCCGGATGATCAGCTATAGGCATGATTATGAAGCACGTTTTTTGAGTACTATCACGAGGTTCTTTTTCAAAAGATTCAGGATTATTCATTTACTTACTCTCTGAAATTATTAAAACAACTCTCCCTATTACTTCAATATCCTCTACGGCACAATCAAATGCCATGCCCACGCCGCTTACACGCACTTTGCCTATCGGGATTCGAGTCAATGTTCGGATGCTGATCTTACCTTCAATATCTACTAACCAGTCACCGTCATATACCTCCGAGAAAGACTTATCAACGATGTACTGTGATTTTTCATCCAAAAGGCAAAAAGGATTAGTAGGTAGAGGAACTCCGGCACGGAAGAACACTTTATCAAGCATTGCATATCCGCTTTCATAAAGTTGACCGTCTACCAACTTCTTGCGGGGGAGGTTAAGTATGTCTAGCGCTTCATCATCAAACTTTTTGCCTTTACCTGTAGCGAGCCATTCCAGGGTGACTCCAGTTTCGGCCATACAGCGCACGACAATATCAGACGGAAAAAAACCTCTTTTGTAGCGCATAGCTAAACTGCTGCTTGCGATACCAAGGTGGTCGGCTAAGGCTAGTTTTGTCTTGAATCCGTAAGCTTCGATAACTCTGTCCAGAACCTCAGGACTACCTGAGTCAAAATTAATTTGTAGGCTCACACTAATTTCTCTTTATTTATAGATCGGTTCTAAAATAACATCCGTTCTGTAGCTTTTAGTGAATATTACTGAGTGTTGACGCACTCAGACGAAAAGAGGAGTTTGCACTATGCGCCCGAATATTACAATCACCATCCCTACGCCCTATCTGCCTATTGATGAGTAACCCACAGGACTACGAATGGCGCTCACAATTCCTTCATGAGATACCCAGGTGCGGAGGCTGGCGCAGTCCGCCGCGCAGCTGGCTGCGGAGAAGATGCAAATTCCGGCGAAATACAGTCAGAGTTTGCCCGCGGCGATCCCGCTTTCTGTGCCTACAAGCCGCACTGCTCTGGCGGCCGCAGCTGTGAAGAAAGCCCAGCAGGAGGCCGCAGCCGTCGCGGATTTGACGGGCGTAAAAAAGCTGATGGGGGATTTTAAACAGCAGCGCGAAAGCCTGATTTCTGGCATTGCCAGCGGCTTAACGGAATTGCAGGGAAAAAGCGCCAGGGCATGGGTATTTACCGCCAGCGGCGATCTGCCGTCCACGCTTCTGGAGCTGGTAAAAGGGATCCCGCTTCAGTCCTCCGTGTATACCGCCGCCATGATGCTGGTTGGCGACAATCTCGACGGCATAAAAGGAATGATACATGACCTCGAACCCGACACTGGCGCTTAACGGTGAAGCAATTCTGCTGAAGAACATGCGCGTGACCGTATCGCAGCAATTTCAGGACAAAGACCAGTCCGGCCAGACGAGTGCAACCACGAAATCCGAGCAGGGCATCAAAGGCAAGGAGCTGCGCGTTTCCGGCGAAATTCCGTATAAAAATCCGGAGATCCTGCGCCGTATCTTTGAGCTGGCCAGCGCGACGGATGCCAGCGGCCAGCGCCAGAAATACCGCGTTGCACATGAGGCAGCGCGGGCGGTGAATTTCCGCGAGGCGATTTTTACCGGAACACTGGACGCGCCGCCGCAGGACGGGCGCATGTCCTGGCTGGTTACGTTCACCCTGACCGAACATATCAGCGTGCAGGAAAAACGCGAGGCCAGGGCAAGCGGCAAAACCAAAGCCGTGAAGCAAACGGCGGGAAGTGGCGGAGGTCAGAACGGTGGCCAGGCCGCTGGCGAGGATGAAGAAAAACTGACGTGGTTTGAAAGCAACGTGCTCAAGCCCGTAAATGACGCACTGGCATAATCATGAAACCGATTAAACGTTTATATCTTTCAACGGATGAAATTCACCTGGCTGATGCCAGCCTGGTGCTGGAGCTGAACAGCTGCGGCCGGGGGTTTATTACGGCCGGAACAACGCAGGACTATACGGGGAAGCTGGTGCGTCTCGATGTGGGTTACGTTACTCGGAGTTTGGCTCAAAAGGCATTGAGTGGTTGCCTATTGCAGAACATCTTTTTGCCGATGAACCAGAGGCGTGGCAAGCAGCATACGAGCACTGGATGAATCGAAGTAAAATTACCGCGCCGCCGAAAAAACATGACAATTACCTGTCAGAGTTTCCCTTCAGTCATCTTGAGGCCAACAATTTTTTTTGACTTGAGATCCATTGTGCACGCATAGTCATGTTGACCTTTGGGTTAAAGCCGTTGGTGAATCTGACTTTATCGCCTATGAAAGTGAGCTGATTTTTTTTTGAATCAATACGGCCATGAGAAAAAATCGTGTCCACAAGGCTGTCTGTCCATTCATATTCGTATTTTGCAGCTTGTTGGATTAACGGCTTGCATTTGGTCACAGCGTCTACAAGGTTCTGATCGAAATTACACTGCGTGTCTGTATTTGAGCAGTTCTGTGCGGCCTTCGCCGGTTCATCATTGTCAGAAGCAATGTAAACACCAAACCCAACAGCCAGAACAATCAGTACCAGGCAACCGCCTAGAGTCTGTTTTGCTGTGACGCCTGGATTCTTAACGCCACAATGTGGGCAAGTTTTTGCTGACGCTGAGACTTCTTTTTTACACTCTTTACACTTTGTGAGAGCCATGAAAATTCCTTTTTTGGATGTTGGAATTGCGATCCATTGCACTGAAAGGGGATCATGAGGGGACAAAAAGGGGACACTGACCGCAGAAATGAAAACGCCACTTAATGAGAAAGTGGCGTAATCGCATGATTCTAAAGCTAAAATTTGGTGGCCCCTGCTGGACTTGAACCAGCGACCAAGCGATTATGAGTCGCCTGCTCTAACCACTGAGCTAAGGGGCCGTGGCGGTGAATTATAAAGTAACTCCCCTCAGCAATCCAGCCATTCACACCTGCCTGCTGTTTTTATAAACAATGCATAATCAATCCTTTATACTTATCTTATGATGCATAAACAGGAGTAGAGATGATCAACGATATTCTGGCCCCTGGCCTGCGGGTGGTGTTCTGCGGTATCAATCCGGGCAAGTCATCGGCGCACACCGGTTTTCACTTTGCTCATCCGGGAAATCGCTTCTGGAAGGTGATCCATCAGGCCGGTTTTACCGAAAAACAGCTTAAGCCGGAAGAAGAGCAGCAACTGCTGGATACGTG
This sequence comes from Enterobacter cloacae complex sp. P24RS, assembly GCF_014982165.1. Lineage (NCBI taxonomy): Bacteria > Pseudomonadati > Pseudomonadota > Gammaproteobacteria > Enterobacterales > Enterobacteriaceae > Enterobacter > Enterobacter cloacae complex sp. P24RS. The sequence continues at coordinate 262,610 of NZ_JADCKU010000003.1, read as the reverse complement.
CTGCGGTATCACCATGCTGGTCGAGCGACCCACGGTACAGGCAAGCGAAGTGAATCTGCATGAGTTGCGCACTGGCGGTCGGGAACTGGTGAAGAAGATTGAAGACTACCAACCCGCAGCGCTGGCGATCCTCGGCAAGCAGGCTTACGAGCAGGCGTTCAGCCAGCGCGGTGCTCAGTGGGGTAAGCAAAACATTACTATTGGCGTAACGCAGGTGTGGGTGCTGCCGAATCCGAGCGGGCTGAACAGGGCGACGCTGGATAAGCTGGTGGAGGCATACCGGGAACTTGATGAGGCGCTGATGGTGCGGGGGCTTTAGCTCCACTGCGGCCTGATGCCCTCTCCCTGGCCCTCGTCCACAGGGAGAGGGAATAAACAAAAAAAAAGCTCCCGATTGGGAGCTTTTTGCTGTTTACCTGGGTTAGTCGTCCAGGAAGCTACGCAGTACTTCAGAGCGGCTTGGGTGACGCAGCTTACGCAGCGCCTTCGCTTCGATCTGACGGATACGTTCGCGGGTAACGTCGAACTGTTTACCCACTTCTTCCAGCGTATGGTCGGTGTTCATATCGATACCGAAACGCATACGCAGCACTTTGGCTTCACGGGCGGTCAGGCCAGCCAGAACGTCGTGCGTGGCGGCACGCAGGCTCTCGGTGGTGGCCGAGTCCAGCGGCAGCTCGAGGGTGGTATCCTCGATGAAATCACCCAGATGCGAATCTTCATCGTCACCGATTGGTGTTTCCATGGAGATAGGCTCTTTCGCGATTTTCAGCACTTTACGGATCTTGTCTTCCGGCATCAGCATGCGTTCAGCCAGCTCTTCCGGCGTCGGCTCGCGGCCCATCTCCTGCAACATCTGGCGAGAAATACGGTTGAGTTTGTTGATGGTCTCAATCATATGCACCGGAATACGGATGGTACGCGCCTGGTCTGCGATAGAGCGGGTAATCGCCTGACGGATCCACCATGTAGCATAGGTGGAGAACTTGTAACCACGACGGTATTCAAACTTGTCTACCGCTTTCATCAGACCGATGTTGCCTTCCTGAATCAGATCCAGGAATTGCAGACCACGGTTGGTGTATTTCTTGGCGATAGAGATAACCAGACGTAAGTTCGCTTCAACCATCTCTTTCTTCGCACGGCGGGCTTTCGCTTCACCGATGGACATACGACGGTTAATGTCTTTCACCTGCTCGATGGTCAGGCCGGTCTCTTCTTCAATCTGATGCAGCTTTTGCAGGCCGCGCTGGACGTCTTCTTTCACGTCGTGCAGCTTTTCAGACCACGGCTTGTTCATCGCGATAGCGGCGTTGAACCAGGTTTCGCTGGTTTCATTGCCGGTGAAGAGGGTAATGAAGTTCTTCTTCGGCATTTTGCACTGTTCAACGCACAGCTTCATGATGATGCGTTCCTGGGTACGTACGCGATCCATCATCACGCGCATGCTATTTACCAGGTAGTCGAACTGCTTTGGCACCAGGCGGAACTGTTTGAACACTTCAGACAGCTTCAGGATCTCTTCCTGAGCGGCGGCATGGCTGCGGCCTTTCGCTTTGATGGTGTCACGCGTCACTTCGTACTGGGTACGCAGCTCGGCAAACTTCTCGCGCGCCAGTTCCGGGTCGATACTGTTGTCGTCGTCGCTGCTGTCGTCGTCTTCTTCTTCATCTTCGTCTTCGTCGTCATCCATCTCTTCCTGAGACAGCTCAGAACCGACGTGAGTGGCGGTTGGCGCCATATCTTCTTCAGCGTTCGGGTCGACAAAGCCAGTGATCAGATCGGACAGACGCGCTTCTTCCGCTTCAACGCGATCGTACTGCTCCAGCAGATAGGTAATCGCTTCCGGGTATTCGGCAACAGAGCACTGAACCTGGTTGATCCCGTCTTCGATGCGTTTTGCGATGTCAATTTCGCCTTCGCGGGTCAACAGTTCAACGGTACCCATTTCGCGCATGTACATGCGGACCGGGTCAGTGGTACGCCCGATTTCAGATTCCACGCTGGACAGGACCTGTGCAGCAGCTTCTTCCGCATCTTCGTCAGTGTTGTTGGAGGTTTCAGCCAGCAACAGATCATCGGCATCCGGTGCTTCTTCCATCACCTGAATGCCCATGTCATTGATCATTTGGATGATATCTTCGATCTGATCTGAATCGACGATATCTTCCGGCAGATGGTCATTGACCTCGGCATAGGTCAGATAGCCTTGCTCCTTACCGCGTTGGACAAGAAGTTTCAGCTGTGACTGCGGGTTTTGCTCCATAAGACGGTATCCACACTTAATTCGTTTGATTGGTGTCGGCGATGAGGCTGCCAACCTTTAAAGCGAGGGCGTACTTATATTTTTGCCGCTGCCTCTCAGTGCGGCTGCCGGGGGCTTCCCGATCGATATTCGGCACTTAAGCCGTTAAATTTTTTATTTCTTCGCCAGTTCCTGGTTAATCATCCAGAGCTCCCGGCGTTCTTCGCTGCTTAAGCCATGGGTGCGCTCGCGAGCTATCAACTCTTCCTGGCGCAGCTCAAGCATCGAATCAAACATATGGTTGAGTGAGTCGGTGAACGTTTTTTCTGCGATATCCTTATCTGCTATATCGTCCCACATCGACAGTTTTTCAAGGGTAGCGGCCTCTTTTGTGCCGCGATAATGCTCTAAAAGTTGTCCGGTGGTCAGACCTGGCTGAGACAAACAAGTGTTGACCAATTCTGAAAATAAGCCAAGTCCGGGCAATTTTTCGTGGTTCAAACCCGCCAGCGACGGCACTTGCGGAGCAAGTTCGGGGTTTTGCACCAGTAACCCTATCAGTATACGCATGGTTGTGCGTTTTAGCTGAGGCGCCGGACGTGCCGTGCCGTTTTCAGCCTGCTTTGGCATTAAACGTTCAAGCTGGCTGTCGTCCAGTATGCCGAGCTTGTTGCCTAGCTCCTGTCGCAGATAGATGCGCAGCGTTTCGCCGGGTACCTGGCTGATTAACGGCAGCGCCAGCGTACTGAGCCGTGCGCGCCCGTCCGGGGTACTCAAATCCACCTGCGGCATCAGGCTGTTAAACAGAAACGTGGAGAGCGGCTGTGCCTGCTCCATCCGTGCTTCAAATGCCGCTTTGCCCTCTTTACGCACCAGCGTATCCGGGTCTTCACCGTCGGGCAGGAACATAAAGCGTAACTGACGTCCGTCGGTCATGTACGGCAGCGCGGTTTCCAGCGCGCGCCAGGCCGCGTCGCGTCCTGCGCGGTCACCGTCGTAGCAGCAAATCACGTTGTTGGTGACGCGAAACAGCAGCTGGATATGGTCCGCCGTAGTGGACGTACCCAGTGACGCAACGGCATAGTTAATGTCGTACTGCGCCAGCGCAACGACGTCCATATAACCTTCGACGACCAGAAGCCGCGGAGGTTCCGCATTTTCCTGCTGCGCTTCATAAAGACCGTACAGCTGGCGGCCCTTATGGAAAATATCGGTTTCCGGGGAGTTGAGGTATTTCGGCAGGGCATCACCCAGCACGCGACCACCAAAACCGATCACCCGGCCACGCTTGTCGCGGATCGGGAACATCACCCGTTCACGGAAGCGGTCGTAGCTTCGTCCCTGGTCGTTGGTGACCAGCATGCCTGCGTCGATGAGGGATTTACGATCTTCGCTATTGCCGCCAAAACGCTTTAACACGTTGTCCCAGCCGGGCGGGGCGTAACCAATAGCGAAACGCGCAATCACATCGTCGCTCAGTCCGCGCTTGTTCAGATACTGACGCGCAGGCTCAGCCGCAGAGTGCTTAAGAGACTGTTGATAAAACGAATTCAGGCCATCCATCAGTTGATACAGCGTTTGCCGCTGATGGCGCTCGATCTGACTTGGCCCACTGCCCGCTTCATACGGCACTTCAAGGTTATGCATCGCCGCCAGCTCTTCGACGGTTTCAACGAACTCGAGCTTGTCGTAGTTCATCAAAAAATCGACGGCATTACCGTGTGCGCCACAGCCGAAGCAATGGTAGAACTGCTTTTCACCGTTTACGGTGAAAGAGGGGGTTTTTTCGTTATGGAACGGACAGCACGCATGGTAGTTCTTGCCCTGCTTTTTTAGCTTCACCCGCGCGTCGATGAGATCGACGATGTCGGTTCTGGCAAGCAGGTCATTGATGAAAACGCGTGGGATTCTTCCGGCCATATGCCCCAAAAATTTAAGCGACTTATAAACGAAAACAAGCCGCGCATTCCTTCCGGAAGCACGGCCTTACGACTACAACTCTGTCTGTCAATTGAGGGCGTTGGCCCTCAACAGATTAGTACAGACGAGTACGGCGTGCGTTTTCGCGAGCCAGTTTCTTCGCGTGACGTTTCACAGCGGAAGCTTTAGCGCGCTTACGTTCGGTCGTTGGTTTTTCATAAAACTCACGACGACGAACTTCAGCCAGAACACCTGCTTTCTCGCATGAACGTTTGAAGCGACGCAGTGCTACGTCGAACGGCTCGTTTTCACGTACTTTAATTACCGGCATGTAACTCTCACCTTTAATAAATTCGGTTTGCCGCTGGCATCAACGCCAGCTTATTTCAAAATGGTGCGGAATTTTACTGCAAATGCTGCTGCTTTGTAAAGCACCGATGCGATTTTGAAAGGGACTTTAATAAGGGTGAGGAGTATACACGAGGCTTCTTCCTGGGGCGAACAAAGTTTTACAACAATCCGCCCAGGCTCTACACTGCGCGGTATTGAAACGAGGTAAAACAAGTCATGCGTGTACTGGGTATTGAAACATCCTGCGATGAAACCGGCATCGCCATTTACGACGACGAAAAAGGGCTTCTGGCCAACCAGCTGTATAGTCAGGTGAAATTGCACGCTGACTACGGCGGCGTCGTGCCTGAACTGGCCTCTCGTGACCACGTGCGTAAGACGGTTCCCCTGATTCAGGCGGCGCTGAAAGAGGCCGGGTTGAGTGCAAAAGATATTGATGCCGTGGCCTATACCGCAGGGCCGGGCCTGGTCGGTGCGCTGCTGGTCGGCGCAACGGTAGGGCGTTCGCTGGCCTTCGCGTGGGACGTTCCCGCCATTCCGGTTCACCACATGGAAGGGCATCTTCTGGCGCCGATGCTGGAAGACAATCCGCCTGAGTTCCCGTTTGTGGCGCTGCTGGTTTCCGGCGGGCATACCCAGCTGATTAGCGTAACGGGTATTGGCAAGTACGAGCTGCTGGGGGAATCGATCGACGACGCCGCCGGTGAAGCCTTCGATAAAACCGCCAAGCTGCTGGGCCTGGATTACCCGGGCGGCCCGATGCTCTCTAAAATGGCGTCGCAGGGAACGGAAGGGCGCTTTGTTTTCCCGCGCCCGATGACCGATCGTCCGGGGCTGGATTTCAGCTTCTCCGGGTTGAAAACCTTCGCGGCGAATACCATCCGCAATAACGACGACAGCGAGCAGACCCGCGCCGATATCGCCCGTGCGTTTGAAGACGCGGTGGTGGATACGCTGATGATCAAGTGCAAGCGCGCGCTGGATCAGACCGGGTTTAAGCGCCTGGTGATGGCGGGCGGCGTCAGCGCCAACCGTACGCTGCGCGCGAAGCTCGCCGAAATGATGCAAAAGCGTCGCGGGGAAGTGTTCTATGCGCGTCCGGAATTCTGTACCGATAACGGGGCGATGATCGCCTACGCCGGGATGGTGCGCCTGAACGCCGGCGCCACGGCTGACCTGAGCGTGTCCGTCCGTCCGCGCTGGCCGCTGGCGGAACTGCCGGAGGCGTGAGTTTTTTTGCCGGGCGGCACTTCGTTTGCCCGGCCTACGGTTTTGTAGGCCCGGTAAGCGCAGCGCCACCGGGCAATATCCGCACTACACCCGCAGCATCCCTTTCTCTTCCAGAAATGCAATAATCGTTCCCAGACCGTCACCCGACTTCAGGTTGGTAAACGTCCACGGGCGCTCGCCGCGCATGCGGTTGGTATCGCGCTCCATTACCTCCAGCGACGCCCCCACGTAGGGCGCAAGATCGGTTTTGTTGATCACCAGGAAATCGGATTTGGTGATCCCCGGTCCGCCCTTGCGCGGAATTTTTTCCCCTTCGGCCACGTCGATCACGTAGAGGGTAAGATCCGCCAGCTCCGGGCTGAAGGTCGCGCTCAGGTTGTCGCCGCCGCTTTCGACGAAGATCAGGTCCAGATTGCCGAACTTCTCGCTTAACGCTTCTACCGCCGCGAGGTTCATCGAGGCGTCCTCACGAATAGCGGTATGCGGGCAGCCTCCGGTCTCTACCCCCACGATGCGCTCTGGCTCAAGCGCGCCCGCCTCGGTCAGGATGCGCTGATCCTCTTTGGTGTAGATATCATTAGTCACCACCGCCAGATGGTACGTGTCGCGCATTGCCTTGCAGAGCGCTTCCAGCAGGGCGGTTTTGCCCGAGCCTACCGGGCCGCCCACGCCAACGCGCAGGGGATGTTTGTAATCAGCCATGTTGACTCCTCAGGAACGAAATAGTCGTGAATATTGGGTTTCGTGGCGCGCAGAGGCGATGGCGGACAGCGGCGTAGCGGCCCCCAGCGCGTCGTCGCTGCGTGAAAAGGCCTGTTCAAACCCGGCGGCAAAATGGTCGCTCAGGTCGATAATCAGCTGCTGCGCCGCCTGCTGCCCGAACGGTACCAGCTTGACGCCCGCCATCACCGCGCTCTCAATCCAGCTGTAGCCGAGGCTCAGCGCCAGCTCGCGCGCGCCAATTCCCCAGCGCACGCCGAGCCACGCCATGCCGCCGAGCTGGCTCTGCATCAACAGCGGCAGCCATTCTGCCGGGCAGGCGGGTTCCCAGCTTTTAACCAGGCGCGTAAAGGCCGCGCCGCGGTTGCGTTCTTCCTCGCGCAGTTCGCGCGTTTCCCGACAGGCGAGCAGGTATGCCGTCCAGCGTTTTGCTGCCGCGACGTCCTGCTGCTCGCAGGCACGGTACAGGCGGATGAACAGCGGCAGGTCGACGCAGAAAAAGCTCTGCTCCATCTGCTGGATTTGCCAGCGTCTGAACGCGTCGGCGCTGGTGATCCACCCGGCCTCGACGGCCCACTCCAGCCCCTGCGACCAGGTAAACGACCCGACCGGCAGGCTACTGCTGGAGAGCTGCATCAGGCGCAGCCACTGGCGGGCGTGCTCCATTAGCTCATCAGCGCCAGCAGGGCGGAGACGATCAGCCCGCCGCCGAAGGTTTTACGCAGACCGTCGTGGCGGCGCAGCAGCAGCCCCGCCGCGAAGCTGGCGCCCAGCACCGTCGCGCTGGCGAGCATAAAACCGCTGGTGAACAGCCAGAAGCTGTGGCCAGACATCTCCACGCCGTGCGCCCAGCCGTGGAACATCGCCAGGGCAGGCACCGCCAGCAGCAGGCGTTTTTCGGTCTTAAACATCATCACGCCGCAGACCGCCAGCGAGGCGATAATCAGCATCTCCATGCCGCTAAAGCCGCCGAGCAGACTGCCCGCAATCGCGCCAATAAGCATCATGCCGAGGGTGGCAAACGGCAGCAGGAGCTTGCGGCCGCTCAGCGCCGAGAGCACGCCCGCGCCGGTCAGCATCAGCAGGTGATCGAGCCCGGTAAGCGGATGGAGAAAGCCGGCCTGGAAGCTGTCGGTGCCGTGTCCCGGATGGGCAAGCGCCGGAACGGAAAAGGCCAGCAATAACAAGGGTAAATACTTACGCATGATGGATCCTTAATGTGAATGGGCGTGAGAATGGCTATGGCCGTGGGCATCGCTGGCGTAAGCGCCCGCTTCCGGTTCAAACGGCAGGCTGGAGAAGGTCACCTCCAGCCCGAACTGACGCAGCATGTCGTCAAGGACGTGGTCATGGTGGTAGCGCAGCTCGCCGGGCATAATTTGCAGCGGCACGTGACGGTTGCCCAGGTGATAACAGGCGCGGGCGAGCAGGAACGGGTCGGTGCAGCGCACCACGGAAACCGACTCCGGGGCGGCGATCACTTCGATCACCTCGCTGCCGTCGTCGGTGGTCAGCAGATCCCCGTCGCGCAGCAGCAAACCGCGCGGCAGCATCAGCCCGGCTTCGCGACCGTCGTTCAGCGCCACGCGGGCGCGGCTTTTCACCCGCACGTCAATGGGCAGCGTGACGCTGGCGGTGATCGGGTGCGCGTGGTCCAGGCGTTGGGTTAGATAGATCATCATCACTCCTCAGAACAGGAAATAGCGTTGCGCCATCGGCAAAACCTCTGCCGGTTCGCTGGTAATCAGTTCGCCGTCGACGCGTACCTCGTAGGTTTGCGCGTCAACGGTGATATTGGGCTGTAAATCGTTGTGGATCATGTCGGCCTTTTTCACCGTCCGGCAGCCTTTCACCACTGCGGTAGCGCTTTGCAGGTTGAGCTGCTGCGGCACGCCACTGGCATGAGCAGCCTGCGAGACAAACGTCAGCCGCGTGGCGTGGCGTGCGGCGCCCAGGGTGCCAAACATCAGGCGGTAATGCACCGGCTGCGGCGTGGGGATCGAGGCGTTGATATCGCCCATCGGCGCGCAGGCGATCATCCCGCCTTTGACGATGGTGGCCGGTTTTACGCCAAAGAAGGCGGGGGACCAGACCACCAGATCCGCCAGCTTGCCCGCCTCAATCGATCCCACTTCATGGGCGATGCCGTGGGTCAGCGCCGGGTTGATGGTGTATTTGGCGACATAGCGCTTCACCCGGAAGTTGTCGTTATCGCCGGTCTCTTCCGGCAGCGCGCCGCGCTGAACCTTCATGCGGTGCGCCACCTGCCAGGTGCGGATAATCACTTCCCCCACGCGGCCCATGGCCTGCGAATCTGACGAGGTGAGCGAGAACGCGCCGATATCGTGCAGCACGTCTTCGGCGGCGATGGTCTCCCGGCGAATGCGGGATTCGGCAAACGCCACGTCTTCGGCGATATCCGGGTCGAGGTGATGGCAAACCATCAGCATGTCGAGGTGCTCGTCGATGGTGTTAACCGTGTAGGGCAGCGTTGGGTTGGTGGAGGAGGGCAGAATATTCGGGTGCGCGCAGGCGGTGATGATATCCGGCGCGTGGCCGCCGCCCGCGCCTTCGGTGTGGAAGGTGTGGATGGTGCGTCCACCGATGGCCGCCAGGGTATCTTCGACAAAACCGGACTCGTTCAGCGTATCGCTGTGCAGCGCCACCTGAATGTCCATCTCTTCAGCCACCTCCAGCGAGCAGTCGATCGCCGCGGGCGTCGCGCCCCAGTCCTCGTGGATCTTAAGCCCGATGGCGCCGGCGGCGATCTGCTCGCGCAGGGCGTCCGGGTTTGATCCGTTCCCTTTGCCCAGCAGGCCAATATTCACCGGCAGCGTATCGGCGGCCTGCAACATGCGGGCGATATACCACGGCCCCGGCGTGCAGGTGGTGGCGTTCGTGCCTGCCGCGGGGCCGGTGCCGCCGCCGATCATGGTGGTGACGCCGGAAACCAGCGCCTCTTCCGCCTGCTGCGGACAGATCCAGTGAATGTGGGTGTCGATCCCGCCGGCGGTGACGATCTTCCCTTCGGCGGCGATGACTTCCGTTGCGGCACCGATCGGGATCGTCACGCCGGGCTGAATATCCGGATTTCCGGCTTTGCCGACGGCGAAGATCCGCCCGTTCTTCACGCCGATATCGGCCTTGACGATCCCCCAGTGATCGACGATCAGCGCGTTGGTGAGCACCAGATCCACGCAGTCGTCGGCGGTCATCTGCCCTTGCCCCATGCCGTCGCGGATCACCTTCCCGCCGCCGAATTTAACTTCTTCGCCGTAGATCGTGAGATCGTCTTCCACTTCGATCCACAGCTCGCTGTCCGCCAGCCGCACTTTATCCCCGGTAGTGGGGCCAAACATATCGGCATACGCCTGGCGTGAAATGTCAGCCATGTTTCACCTCTCCCATGACCTCGCCGCGAAAACCAAAAATGCGCTGAGCGCCCGTCACCTGAACCAGCGTCACTTCCCGCTTCTGGCCTGGCTCGAAGCGCACGGCAGTGCCCGCCGGAATGTTCAGTCGGTAGCCCTTGGTGGCTTCCCGGTCAAACTTCAGCGCGGGGTTGACCTCGTAAAAGTGATAGTGCGATCCCACCTGGATCGGCCTGTCGCCGTGGTTTTCCACAATCACGCTTTGGGTGTCTCGCCCGACGTTAAGGGTAATGCTGCCGGGCTGGATCCGGTATTCGCCTGGGATCATCACGCGCTCCTTACACGATCGGGTTGTGGACGGTGACGAGCTTGGATCCGTCCGGGAAGGTGGCTTCCACCTGTATATCCGGGATCATCTCCGGTACGCCCTCCATCACCTGATCGCGCGTCAGGACGTGGCGGCCCGCCTCCATCAGCGTGGCGACGGTTTCGCCGTCGCGTGCGCCTTCCATGATGAAGGCGCTGATCAGCGCGACCGATTCGGGATAATTGAGCTTTACCCCGCGCGCAAGGCGACGTTCGGCAACCAGCGCGGCGGTGAACAGCAACAGCTTGTCTTTTTCTCTGGGGGTCAGTTCCATAGCGTTTCTCTTATGTCTGCCAGATACGCGGCGAACAGGCGGTTTTGGGGGTTAACAGCTGGCGAAGCGACTGCCAGATATCGCGCATCATCCGCTGGCAAATCAGGTTGTCGTGGGAGAGAAAACGCACCGACAGCAGGCCGTCGGTGAGCGTTGCCCCGGCAACGTCTTCTGACGGGGTGAGCTGTTCGCGCACCGTGTCGAGATGTGCTTCCCGGGCCGGATAGAACAGCAGCGTGCCGACCCACGGATGGCCCGCGACGGGCGCGAGATCGCCTTCTCTGAGGTGCTGGCGTTCAATCAGGCGCGGCTCGCCATCCACCCACACCTCAACGCGGCTCTCCAGCGTGCCGTGGCTGAAGGTTTCGTTTATCACCGGTCGCCCAAGACAGTACAGCTCCCACGCCAGCAGCGTGCTGGTGGCGTGCAGGTGAAAGACGGAACGCAGCGCGGCGTGCGCACCGGGGAAGATAATGGTGTCCTGCGGCAGCCACTCCAGCGTGGCATCTTCATCGAGATAAAAATGCTGATTGAGAGAGGCCTGCGGACCGCTGCTGCGATAGAACTTACTGGCGCCGGGCATGGTGATAAGGGCATGGCTTTTGGCGTCGAGCCTCACAGAAATATCCAGCGTATCACCGCCCACAATCCCGCCTGGCGGGTGCAGCAGATAAAGGTGGCAGGTTTCCCCTTCGGGATAAAACGGACGCTGAACGGTGAGCGGCCCGGTATGACGCGCGGAACGGAGGAGGGTTTTCTCAGGGGTATAACAAAACTGGAGGGCCAGCGAGGCCTGCCAGCCTTTGTATGCATTATCAGTGACCTGAGTTGCTAACATGGTGCTTCCATTTCCGCACTATCGGGATACGTTTCAGTATGCCCTGGCGGAAATGAAGGCTGTCATATGAGTCGCTTATGGATAAAAAAACCGGCTCATGCGAGCCGGTTTCAGACTGTTGATAAAGTGCATTTTGTAAGTTTCGCCCGGCGGCGCTACGCTTGCACGGGCCTACAAGGGGATGCGCAATTTGTTGATATGGTGGTGCAATGTAGGCCGGGTAAGCGCAGCGCCACCCGGCAAGAAAGGCTAGCGATAATCCTCTGCATCCACATCATACCCCGACGGCTCCCAGCGGACCGCCAGCAGGGACGCCAGTCCGATAAACGGCGCCAGCGCAATCACCCAGAACACGGCGGTATCCAGCGAGGCGACCAGCAGCGGGAACAGGAACAGCGATAGCGTGGAACTGCTGCGCATCAGCGTCTGGTTTAAGCCGACGCCCACGCCGCGCAGGGAGGTTGGATAGCTCAGAGAGGCAAACGTCATGGTGTGCGCGCCGGGTCCAAAACCCTGACCAAACAGAAACAGCGCCAGCATCGCGACGGCGACCACGCCTTCCGTTGCTCCGTCAGGGCGGCCAATCAGCCCCAGCCCGAGCAGCGCCACAAGCTGGCAGGCGTAACCCGCCAGTGACATTCGCCACGCACCGAAGCGCGGAACATAGCGCACCGCCAGCAGCCCACCGACAAACGCGAAAAGCAGATTAAGCGCGAGGGAGATCAGAATGGTGGTCAGCATCGACTGCACGAAGAAGCTGGAGATGATTACCGGCAGACCAAAGGCCACGGCGTTATAGGCGAACGAGGAGACAACCGACAGCAGCGTGGCGAGCGTGGTGCGCCGCAGATAGATGCCACGGAACAGATTCAGGTAGTTCGACCATTTTGCCTTATTGACCACCGGCGCGGGCTGGTCGAGCGCATCCTGCGGCACGTGGGCATTAATGTTGTACGACTGCCGTAAAATGGACGCCGCCTCTTTCAGGTTGCCCTGATTCGCCGCCCAGACCGGGGATTCGCTCATGTAGCGGCTGCGGATGGCGATAATCACCAGCGCGGGTACCGCGCCAAAGCCCAGTATCAGACGCCAGAGCCAGTCGCTGTGGCTTTCCGGCAGTACGGCGTAGAAAAAGAGAACCAGAAGGTAAGAGATGCTGATCGCCGCATACCAGGTAGGGCACCACATCGCGACGCTGGAGGCTTTATTCCCCGGGCCTTTCAGCCTGGCAAATTCACTGAGAAACGCCATCGCGACGGGAAGGTCGATCCCGACGCCAAGGCCCATCACAAAGCGCGCGCCCGCCAGCACATATTCATTCGGGGCCAGCGCGCAGGCGATAGCGGCGACGACAAAGAATACCATGTCGGCCATAAAGACGCGGTAGCGCCCGATTTTATCCGTGAGGTAACCGCCGAGCAGCGCCCCGACAATGGCGCCAAAGGTAATCGCCGAGGCCACCATGCCGGTACCGGCGGGCGTCAGGTTAAATTCGCGGGTGATGTCTTTGATACCAAAGGCCAGTGCACCCAGATCGTAGGCATCGAGGAAAATTCCCCCGAGCGCGATACCGACCACGATGCGGGCATTTGCCCGGCCCTGAGAGCCGTCGTTAACGAGACGTGAAACGTCCGAGGCGCTGCGTACCCACCTGATGTCACCATCCGGGGTGTTTCCTGACGTTGGAAGGGGAGTTGTGTCTGTGATTTCTGCCATTTTCTTTTTGTGTAGTGGTGTTGTGTACCTAACAGTTACCACAGGCAGAAGGTGACAAAAATCACATTTGGTTATAAGGCATAACGAACGGTTTACTGAGCGTCTTTCTTCTTACGCTTGAGCTTCGTCCAGATCTTGGTTTCCTGACGACGCCACAGGCGCTGAATGTTGTCATGATGACGCAGCAGGATCAGGCACGAGAGCATCGACACCGGGAAGGTAAATTGCGGTTTGAACCACCAGACATAGAACGGAGCGATCAGCGCGCTGACGATGGCGCCCAGCGACGAATAGCCGCTGAGCAGGATGGTCAGCAGCCAGGTGCCCGCCATCACGCCGGTGAGATCCCAGCCGATAGGCGCAATCGCACCAAACGCGGTGGCAACGCCTTTGCCGCCCTTAAAACCAAAGAAAACGGGCCAGATATGGCCGACGCAGGCGGCGATGGCAATCAGCCCCAGCCAGAAGGGCGTGACGCCCAGCGCATACGCACCCCAGACGGGAAGCATTCCTTTCAGGACATCAAAAATCAAAACCGCTACGGCTGCTCCCTTGCCGCCAATTCGTAGTACATTGGTCGCCCCCGGATTCCCGGAACCACTTTCGCGTGGGTCGGGTAACCCCGCGATGCGGCAGACCAGAATGGCGCTGGAGATTGAGCCGCAAAGGTAGGCGAGGATGATCATTCCAGGCGCGATTGCACTCATAACGCTGTTCCGTTTTGAAAATGTATCTGTATTCTCAGCATCTGTGGATAATACGCATAATTCGCCGGAAGTGGTATCCGGTTTAGCCAAAAAGCAGGCAGGTCGTGATGGATATTGTATTTATAGAGCAACTTTCGGTAATCACCACAATTGGTGTTTACGACTGGGAACAGACCATCGAGCAGAAACTGGTGTTCGATATCGAAATGGGCTGGGATAACCGCAAGTCAGCAAAAAGCGACGATGTGAATGACTGTCTGAGCTACGCCGACATCAGTGAAGCGGTCATCGGCCACGTGGAAGGGCAACGTTTTGCGCTGGTGGAACGCGTGGCGGAAGAGGTGGCGGAACTGCTGCTGAGCAAGTTTAACTCCCCGTGGGTGCGCATCAAGCTGAGCAAGCCGGGCGCGGTGGCGCGCGCCGCCAACGTGGGCGTCATCATCGAGCGTGGCACAAATCTGAAAGGAAAGATTTAACGTCATAATTGCTAAACCATTTTAGGTTATATCGGTCTTAACGCTGTATCTTTCACGGTTGTCCGTGTGGGGCACCGTTTTTTTATATCTTTTTAGGGGTTTATAGATGAGCGATATGCACTCGCTGCTGGTGGCGGCAATACTGGGTGTGGTCGAAGGATTGACGGAGTTTTTGCCGGTGTCCAGTACGGGCCATATGATTATCGTTGGCCATCTGTTGGGCTTTGAAGGCGATACCGCAAAGACGTTTGAGGTGGTGATTCAGCTGGGCTCTATCCTGGCGGTGGTCGTGATGTTCTGGCGTCGTCTGTTTGGTCTGATCGGCATCCATTTCGGGCGTTTGCCGCAGCGTGAAGGAGAGGGCAAAGGGCGCCTGACGCTGATTCATATCCTGCTCGGGATGATCCCGGCAGTGGTGCTGGGGCTGGTGTTCCACGACACCATTAAATCGCTCTTTAACCCGATTAACGTGATGTACGCGCTGGTCGTCGGCGGCTTCCTGCTGATTGCCGCAGAAGTGCTGAAGCCCAAAACCCCGCGTGCGGAAGGTCTGGACGATATGACCTATCGCCAGGCGTTTATCATTGGCTGCTTCCAGTGTCTGGCGCTGTGGCCGGGCTTCTCCCGTTCAGGAGCAACCATTTCCGGCGGGATGCTGATGGGGGTGAGCCGTTACGCCGCCTCTGAATTCTCATTCCTGCTGGCGGTGCCAATGATGATGGGCGCCACCGCGCTGGACCTCTACAAAAGCATCGACTTCCTGACCGTGGGCGACATTCCGATGTTCGCCGTAGGCTTTATCACCGCCTTTATCGTGGCGCTGATTGCCATCAAAACCTTCCTGCAACTGATTAAGCGTATCTCGTTTATTCCGTTCGCGATCTACCGCTTTATCGTCGCGGCTGCCGTGTACGTGGTCTTCTTCTGATGACCAACCGCCCTCAGTCTTTCGGCTGAGGGCAACGTTTTTCCTTCCACGCCGCTACCGCATCAATCCGCCGTTTCGTCAGCTCTTCGCGGATCGCCGGGCCTTTAAACCCAGCCTCCACCACCTCTTTCGTTGGCACCGCTTTTGCGACTTCCCACGCTTCGCGCAGCAAACGCCCCTGCGGGTAATCGGATGCTTCAAACCCGGTGCGGCCGCGCACGTCCGCTTCGCTGGTCAGCGCAATCTGCTCCACGCGCTGCGGCTTGCGCCAGGCGTCGATATTGTCGAACAGCTTAACGATAGTGGCGGGTTTGAGGATCGGGAAAGTGTGGATCAGGTCGTGAAATTCAGCGACCAGCTTAGCCAGGTCGCGAATGTCATTCGGCACGCGCAGGCGCTGGCACAGCCCTTCAACCAGCTTCACCCCAGCCGGGCCATGCCCGTGGTGACGCGGCCAGAGCGCTTTAGGCGTTAATCCTTTACCGAGATCGTGACACAGGGTAGAGAAGCGCACGTCCACCTCAGGGCTGAGCATGGCAGCCATGCTCAGCGTCATCAGGGTGTGAATGCCGGTATCAATTTCCGGGTGCCATTTCGCCGGGGCGGGCACGCCAAACAGTGCGTCTATTTCCGGGAACAGCACCTTCAGCGCCCCGCAGTCGCGCAGAACCTGGAAAAAGACCTGCGGGTTGCGGGTGGTCAGGGCGTTTTCGGTCTCTTTCCAGACGCGTTCTGGCGTTAGGTGTTCCAGCTCGCCCGCCTCGGTCATGGCCGTCATTAGCGCCATCGTCTCGTCGGCGATACGGAAGCTGAGATGGGCATAACGGGCGGCAAAACGCGCCACGCGCAGCACGCGAAGCGGATCTTCAGAAAAGGCGGGGGAAATATGGCGTAAAAGACGGTCGCGCAGATCGTTCTGCCCGCCGTAGGCGTCGATGATATGGCCGTTTTCGTCCTGAGCCAGGGCGTTAATGGTGAGATCGCGGCGCAGCAGATCCTGCTCCAGCGTCACATCCGGTGCGGCGTAACAGGTGAAGCCGGTATAACCGGAACCGGATTTCCGTTCGGTACGCGCCAGGGCGTACTCTTCCCGGCTTTGCGGATGGAGGAACACGGGAAAATCGCGGCCTACCTGCTGGTAGCCCGCGTCAATCATCGCTTCGGGCGTGGCGCCAACCACGACCCAGTCTTTATCTTTGACCGGCAGACCTAACAACGCATCACGTACCGCACCACCGACCAGATAACTCTTCACGCCTTACACTCCCGTTTTCTCTTTTCGCAAGATGATACGTAAGTGTGGCAGAGAAGACGAGTTAGTTCATCCAGCGGTCTTTACGTTTGCGGCTTGGGATGAGGTGAGGAAGCACCAGGCCCAGCACCAGGCCGACGCCCAGCACGCCGCCGCCATACATAAACCACTGCATGATGATGGTACGCTGTTTATCATCCAGCTGAAGATTAGCGGCGTTCACTTTCTTCTGCGCGACGATCAGCTCGTTTTTCAGCTTCTGGTTTTCGTCTTTCAGACCGGCGATCACGCTGTCGCTTTGCGCGACTTTCTGCTGCATCTCTGCGGTGCGCTGGTTCCAGGTGCCGTCAATGTTGTTCAACTTATCGGTCAGGGTTTTCACCTGATTTTCCAGATCCGGCACGCGGGTGCGCAGGCTTGGCACCGTGCTCAGCTCTTTCAGTGGGATCCACGAGGTGCGGCCGGAGCTGTCACGAACCTGACCATAATTGGTGTCTGCGTTAGTTTGCAGCAGAGTCACTTCCTCGCCGGCATTTACCGTACCCACGAGGCGATAATTGTCTCCAGGGCCGCTGCGTACCCAGGTGTTCAGTTCATCAGAAACGTAACGTTTCTCTTCAGCGTGGACCGCCGTTGCGGCGCTAAAAGCGAGTAAAGTAAGTCCAATCAGGCGTAATTTAAGCATATCAGTCGTTATTTTCATAAAAAGTGGAACGATAGTAGTGGTATCAGTGTCGCTACGCAAAGGATTCATCATCAATCGGAATCATCTGTGTCATGATTTCCACCGCTTTAAACTTTTACGCCCGTCAAATTGCTCATTGCGTGGCAATTTGGCGCAAAATACTATGTACTGACAAACAAATGGCGAGGAAGTTCGCCTTCATCGACGCGTCTGTGACGCACGCAAAAGTACAAGGCTATGGCACAAGAGATTGAATTAAAGTTTATCGTCGAAAAAGACAGCGCTGACGCGCTCCGCCAGCATCTGAACACGCTGTCCGGCGAGCAACATGAACCCGTACAGCTGCTCAACATCTATTACGAAACGCCGGACAACTGGCTGCGCAACCACGATATGGGCCTGCGCATCCGCGGCGCGAACGGGCGTTACGAGATGACGATGAAAATCGCCGGTCGCGTGGTCGGCGGTTTGCACCAGCGTCCGGAATACAATATCGACATCAGTAAGCCAGAACTTGAGCTGGATCGTTTTCCGGCGGAAGTCTGGCCTGAAGGGACGCTGCCCGCAACGCTGTCGGCAGAGGCAAAACCGCTGTTCAGCACCGATTTCTGGCGCGAGAAATGGCTGGTGACGGAAGGCAAGAGCCGCATTGAAATCGCGTTTGATCGGGGTGAGATTAAGGCGGGTGAAGAGCAGGAGCCGATCTGCGAGCTGGAACTTGAACTGCTGGAAGGCGAGGCGAGCGATGTGCTGAAGCTGGCGCGCAAGCTGGTGAACCAGCCAGGCCTGCGTCAGGGCAGCCTGAGTAAAGCGGCGCGCGGCTATCACCTGGCCGCCGGGAATGCGCCGCGCGTGCTGCGGGAAACCCCGATTCTGCGCGTAGTGCCGAAAGCCAGCGTTGAGCAGGGCATGGAGGCGGCGCTGGAGCTGGCGCTCTCTCAGTGGCAGTACCACGAAGAGCTGTGGGCGCGTAACGTGAAAAACGCAAAAAAACAGGTGCTTGCTGCCATGGGGCTGGTGCGTCATACCCTGGCGCTGTTCGGCGGTATCGTCCCGCGAAAAGCGAGCGCTCACTTACGTGATTTGCTCACCCAAACCGAAACGCTGATGCTTTCCGACGTGTCGGCGCAAACGGCAATCTACAGCCCGCAAAACGCCAGCGCGAAACTGGCGCTGACCGAGTTTCTGGTGACCCGCGGCTGGCGCACGTTCCTGGATGCGAAAGGCCAGACCAAAATCGCGGAGAACTTCAAACGCTTCGCGGATATCCATCTGTCCCGTCACGCCGCCGAACTGAGAACCACCTTCGCGCATCCGCTGGGCGACCAGTATGGCGACCAGCTTCCCCGTCTGGCGCGTAACATCGACTGCATGCTGCTGCTGTCCGGTGCGTATGAGGGCGTGAAGGCGCAGGCCTGGCTGGAGAACTGGCAGGGGCTTCAGCATGCCATCGAGACCCGTCAGCAGATTGAGATCGAGCATTTCCGCAACGAGGCCATTTCGCAGGATCCGTACTGGCTGCACAGCGGAAAACGTTAATTCTGGCAAGGAACCCCTGATATGCCGCTTTCTTCGCAGTTACAGCAGCACTGGCAGACCGTTTGCGAACGTCTGCCCGAGTCGTTACCCGCGTCATCGTTAAGCGAGCAGGCGAAAAGCGTGCTCACGTTCAGTGATTTTGTGCAGGAGAGCATCAGCGCCAACCCGGACTGGCTGGTAGAGCTGGAAAGCGCGCCCCCGCAGGCTGACGAGTGGCGGCATTATGCTGGCTGGCTGCAAACCGCGCTGGAAGGGGTAGCGGATGAAGCCACGCTGATGCGCGTTCTGCGCCAGTTCCGCCGCCGGGTGATGGTACGCATTGCCTGGGCGCAGGCGCTGGCGTTGGTGAGCGAAGAGAGCACCTTGCAGCAGCTGAGCGAGCTGGCGCAGACGCTGATTGTTGCCGCGCGGGACTGGCTCTACGCCGCCTGCTGTAAGGAGTGGGGCACGCCGTGCAGCGAAGACGGGGTTCCGCAGCCGCTGTTGATTCTGGGGATGGGCAAGCTGGGCGGCTGCGAGCTGAACTTCTCCTCTGACATTGACCTGATTTTTGCCTGGCCGGAGAACGGCTCCACGCGCGGCGGTCGTCGCGAGCTGGATAACGCCCAGTTCTTTACCCGTCTGGGCCAGCGGCTGATTAAGGCGCTGGATCAGCCCACGCAGGACGGTTTTGTCTACCGCGTGGACATGCGCCTGCGTCCGTTTGGCGACAGCGGTCCGCTGGTGCTGAGCTTTGCTGCGCTTGAGGATTATTACCAGGAGCAGGGACGCGACTGGGAGCGTTACGCGATGGTCAAAGCGCGGATCATGGGCGACGGCGAAGACGCCTACGCCAACGAGCTGCGCGCCATGCTGCGCCCGTTCGTGTTCCGCCGCTACATCGACTTCAGCGTGATCCAGTCCCTGCGAAATATGAAAGGGATGATCGCCCGTGAGGTGCGCCGGCGCGGCCTGAAGGACAACATCAAGCTCGGCGCGGGCGGTATACGTGAAATCGAATTTATCGTGCAGGTCTTCCAGCTGATTCGCGGCGGGCGTGAGCCCTCGTTGCAGTCCCGCTCGCTGCTGCCGACGCTGAGCGCAATCGATCGGCTGCATCTTCTGCCGGAAGGCGACGCGCAAACGCTGCGGGAGGCCTATCTCTTCCTGCGCCGTCTGGAAAATCTGCTGCAAAGCATTAACGACGAACAGACCCAGACGTTGCCCGGCGACGAGCTGAACCGGGCGCGTCTGGCCTGGGGCATGCGGGTGGATGACTGGGCAGCGCTGACGGCACGGCTGGAAGCCCATATGGCGGGCGTGCGCCGCATCTTTAACGATCTGATTGGTGACGACGAAAGTGAAACGCAGGACGATGCGCTCTCCGAGCACTGGCGCGAACTGTGGCAGGACGCGCTCCAGGAAGATGACACCACGCCGGTGCTGGCGCACTTAAGCGACGACGCCCGCCATCGCGTGGTGGCGTTGATTGCCGATTTTCGCCTTGAGCTGAACAAGCGCGCCATTGGCCCGCGCGGTCGGCAGGTGCTGGATCATCTGATGCCGCATCTGCTGAGCGACGTCTGCTCCCGCGAGGATGCGCCGGTGCCGCTGTCGCGCATGATGCCGCTGCTGAGCGGGATCGTCACGCGTACCACCTACCTGGAACTGCTGAGCGAGTTTCCCGGCGCGCTGAAGCACCTGATTTCCCTCTGCGCCGCCTCGCCGATGGTCGCCAACAAGCTGGCGCGTTATCCGTTGCTGCTGGACGAGCTGCTCGATCCGAATACGCTCTATCAGCCGACGGCGACGGACGCCTACCGCGACGAGCTGCGCCAGTATCTGCTGCGCGTGCCGGAAGAGGACGAAGAGCAGCAGCTGGAGGCGCTGCGTCAGTTTAAGCAGGCGCAGATGCTGCGCGTGGCGGCGGCGGATATCGCCGGTACGCTGCCGGTAATGAAAGTGAGCGATCACTTAACCTGGCTGGCGGAGGCGATCATCGATGCGGTAGTCCACCAGGCGTGGGTGCAGATGGTGGCCCGCTACGGCCAGCCGACGCACCTTGCCGACCGCGAAGGCCGTGGTTTTGCGGTGGTGGGTTACGGCAAGCTGGGCGGCTGGGAGCTCGGCTACAGCTCCGATCTGGATCTGATTTTCCTGCACGACTGCCCGGTTGACGTGATGACCGACGGCGAACGTGAAATCGACGGGCGGCAGTTTTACCTGCGCCTGGCCCAGCGCATCATGCACCTGTTCAGCACCCGCACTTCATCGGGCATTCTGTACGAGGTGGACGCGCGCCTGCGCCCGTCCGGCGCGGCAGGCATGCTGGTCACCTCGACGGACGCTTTTGCTGACTATCAGAAGAACGAAGCCTGGACGTGGGAACATCAGGCGCTGGTGCGCGCCCGCGTGGTGTACGGCGATCCGCAGCTCAAAACGCAGTTCGATGCGATCCGCAAGTCAGTGATGACGACCCCGCGTGAGGGCAGCAACCTGCAAACTGAAGTGCGCGAAATGCGTGAGAAAATGCGCGCGCATTTGGGCAACAAACATCGCGATCGCTTTGATATCAAAGCCGACGAGGGCGGAATTACCGATATTGAGTTCATCACCCAGTATCTGGTGCTGCTGCACGCGCACGACAAGCCGAAGCTGACCCGCTGGTCCGATAACGTGCGCATTCTGGAACTGCTGGCACAGAACGACATCATGGACGAGCAGGAGGCGCAGGCCTTAACCCGCGCCTACACCACGCTGCGTGATGAGCTGCACCACCTGGCGTTGCAAGAACAGCCGGGCCATGTGGCGCTGGACTGTTTCAGCGATGAACGCGCGCAGGTGACCACAAGCTGGCAGAAGTGGCTGGTGGAACCGTGCGTAACAAAACAAGTGTGATATTATCGCGCGCAAATTGTGAATCTTTCTGGAGTCAGGAATGAAAGTAACACTGCCAGAGTTTGAACGTGCTGGAGTTATGGTTGTCGGTGATGTGATGCTGGATCGCTACTGGTATGGGCCGACCAGCCGTATCTCTCCGGAAGCGCCGGTGCCGGTGGTTAAGGTCGACACCATTGAAGAGCGTCCAGGCGGCGCGGCAAACGTGGCGATGAACATCGCCTCGCTGGGCGCGCATTCGCGTCTGGTGGGCCTGACCGGCATTGACGATGCGGCGCGTGCGCTGAGTCAGTCGCTGGCGGACGTGAACGTGAAGTGCGACTTCGTTTCTGTTCCGACACACCCAACCATCACCAAGCTGCGCGTGCTGTCGCGTAACCAGCAGCTGATCCGCCTCGATTTTGAAGAAGGGTTCGAAGGCGTTGATCCTGAGCCGCTGCACGAGCGCATCAGCCAGGCGCTGGGCAATATCGGCGCGCTGGTGCTGTCGGATTATGCCAAAGGTGCGCTGGCGAGCGTGCAGACCATGATCCAGCTGGCGCGTAAAGCCAGCGTACCGGTGCTGATCGACCCGAAAGGCACCGATTTTGAGCGCTATCGCGGCGCAACCCTGCTAACGCCAAACCTTTCTGAGTTCGAAGCGGTGGCGGGCAAGTGCAAAACGGAAGAAGAGCTGGTTGAGCGCGGCATGAAAATCATCGCTGATTTCGAGCTGTCTGCGCTGCTGGTCACCCGTTCCGAACAGGGCATGACGCTGCTGCAACCGGGCAAGGCACCGCTGCATATGCCAACCCAGGCGCAGGAAGTGTACGACGTGACCGGTGCCGGTGATACGGTGATCGGCGTGCTGGCGGCAACGCTGGCGGCGGGTAACTCCCTGGAAGAGGCGTGCTACTTCGCGAACGCCGCGGCGGGCGTGGTTGTCGGTAAACTCGGGACCTCCACCGTTTCGCCAATCGAGCTGGAAAACGCGGTGCGCGGGCGTGCGGATACCGGCTTTGGCGTCATGACCGAAGACGAGCTGAAGGTGGCCGTTGCGGCCGCGCGTAAACGCGGTGAAAAAGTGGTGATGACTAACGGCGTGTTCGACATCCTGCACGCGGGTCATGTTTCGTATCTGGCGAACGCGCGCAAGCTGGGCGATCGCCTGATTGTGGCGGTCAACAGCGATGCGTCGACCAAACGTCTGAAAGGCGAAACGCGCCCGGTGAACCCGCTGGAGCAGCGCATGATCGTGCTCGGTGCGCTGGAAGCGGTGGACTGGGTGGTGTCGTTTGAAGAAGATACCCCGCAGCGCCTGATTGCCGGGATCCTGCCTGACCTGCTGGTGAAGGGCGGCGATTACAAGCCAGAGCAAATCGCGGGTAGCGAAGAGGTCTGGGCGAATGGCGGTGAAGTGATGGTGCTCAACTTTGAGGACGGGTGTTCCACCACCAACATCATCAGGAAGATTCAGAAAGACAGTCAGTAAAAAACGGGCCAATTGGCCCGTTTTTTTATGTCGGGTGGCGGCTGCGCCTTACCCGACCTACGCGATCATCCAGGCCCGGTAAGGCAGAGCCGCCACCGGGCACAACAGGCCGCACTTACTCCTGGTCATCCACCGGCGGAATAGCCGGTGCCGGCTTCACTTCTTCCGGCGCATTACGGTTTTCCAGATCGCTCAGACGCTGTTCCAGCAGCGCCAGCTTCTCGCGGGTGCGCAGCAGAACCTGAGTCTGCACATCAAACTCTTCGCGGCTGACTAAATCAAGGCGAACCAACTGTGCCTGCAACGTCTGGCGGATTTTCTTCTCAACGTCATCACCAAACTCACGAATGCCTTTCGGCATGGACTCATGAACCTGACGCGCGATCTGCTCAATTTTCTTTGGGTCAATCATTGTCGTTTCCCTTGATGAAAAGGTGTTAGTGCCTATTGTAGCGCGTCATGCCGCGGGTTAAACAAAATTGTTTGAAGCTTATGCATTGCCCAGGGTAATCAATAGCGTTATAGTTATCTCGCTTATTCTCAGGGCGGGGCGAAATTCCCCACCGGCGGTAAATCAGCTTAGCGCTGAAAGCCCGCGAGCGCTTTGGGTGAATTCTCAAAGGTCAGCAGATCCGGTGTAATTCCGGGGCCGACGGTTAGAGTCCGGATGGGAGAGAGTAACGATCAAGTCGGGCGAGGCCCGCTCACGTTATTTTTTTGCCGCTTGTACGGCGCTCCTAAGACTGCCCTGATTCTGGTAACCATAAAGTTAATGAGGTTTTTTTACCATGAATCAGACGCTACTTTCCTCTTTTGGCACTTCAACTCAACGTGTTGAACATGCACTGGACGCACTGCGCGAAGGCCGCGGCGTGATGGTGCTGGACAACGAAAATCGTGAAAACGAAGGCGACATGATTTTCGCCGCCGAAAACATGACCGTTGAGCAGATGGCGCTGACCATTCGTCACGGCAGCGGCATCGTATGCCTGTGTATTACCGAAGACCGCCGCCAGCAGCTTGAG
The DNA here is from genome assembly GCF_014982165.1 of Enterobacter cloacae complex sp. P24RS. NCBI lineage: Bacteria > Pseudomonadati > Pseudomonadota > Gammaproteobacteria > Enterobacterales > Enterobacteriaceae > Enterobacter > Enterobacter cloacae complex sp. P24RS. The sequence continues at coordinate 238,618 of NZ_JADCKU010000003.1, read as the reverse complement.
CTGCCGATGATGGTTGAAAACAACACCAGCGCCTTCGGGACCGGTTTTACCGTGACCATTGAAGCGGCGCATGGCGTAACCACCGGCGTGTCGGCGGCTGACCGCCTGACTACCGTCCGTGCAGCCATTGCCGATGGCGCGAAACCTTCCGATCTGCACCGTCCTGGCCACGTCTTCCCGCTGCGCGCGCAGCCGGGCGGTGTGCTGACCCGTGGTGGTCATACCGAAGCGACCATCGATCTGGTGACGCTGGCTGGCTTCAAGCCTGCGGGCGTCCTGTGCGAGCTGACCAACGATGACGGCACCATGGCGCGCGCGCCGGAGTGCATCACCTTTGCTCGTCTGCACAACATGCCGGTGGTGACGATTGACGATCTGGTGGAGTACCGCCAGGCGCATGAGCGCAAGGCCAGCTGAACGCGCTGACGTGAAAAAGCCGGGGAAACCCGGCTTTTTTGTTGCTAGTGGTAGTTAATTTTGAACAGTACCACGGTTTCAAACGGCCCGGACCGGATCGCTTTTCCCTCCACCGGTGACAGCTCTGCGGTATAGTTTTGCTCATACTGCAACGTGCTGCCCGTAAAATCCGCATACTCTTTATACTGGTTAAACGTATAGGGCTCCGTCCCGTTCAGAATACGCAGCTTTAAGCCGTTGCCAATCAGCAGCGCGGTATCGTCCGCGGTGAGCGTGTCGGTAGTGTAAAACGACGAATCCATCTTAAAACCGTCGGAGCACTGGGCGTCCTGAACCTTCGTGGTTCTGACCGAAAAGGTCCGCTTGCGCGTTTGCTGGTTCACAATGTCGCGGGCGCTAAAGGTGCCGAAATCAATTTCCTGATTTTCCGGGAAAATGCTGAAGGTTGCCCCGCAGTCCAGTACCGTAATGTTTTGCAGACCGTTGATGTGGTACTTAAGGTTCTTCGCGTCAACCATCTGGTTCACCCCGCCCTTGCCGTCAAACTGCACCACGATGTAATCGCTCAGCGAGCTGACGTAGCCGTGGGGCGGGACGGCCTTGATTTTGACGAACAGACGCAGGCGGGCGATAAACGTGCGCGAGGTGTGGATATCGTCCGGGTTACCGGAGCAGATGCGGTTTTCCCAGCCCATCTGGCGTATCTGTGAAGGGGTGTAGATCGTGATGTTATTGTTATCCAGGCACTGATGCGTATCAACGCCGTTGGACTGGCCTGTCGCATCGTAATCCATCCCTTCATACGTGACGCCGAGCTCATAGTAAGGATCGGTTGCGGAGGGGTACGGGTTGACCCAGGCATAAACATCTTCTGGCTCAAACCCGCTGGTGACGTTGTGATCGCACGTCACCGGAATCTTAATGTCGTTCGATTCCCAGATTTTTTGCCCAACCTGCGCGTTGCTGGGGATAGCAAAAGGCGAGATCGTTTTTGTCTCCTCGACGGGCCCGCCCGAGCCGCCCAGATAGCAGTTAAGCGCCAGCGCCTCTTTCAGCGGTAAAAAGGCCAGCAGAAGCAGCATGAGGTTAATGAGCTTTCGCATCAGGGCTGACCTTCCGTTCGGTGAGCTTGCAGTAAGCCGTTCCCGCGCATTGCGCATCCACTTTCCTGAGCGCGCCGTAATCGTCGATATACCCGATGCTGTAATAGCTGCCGTGATAATCCCCGGTGGTGGTGGTTTCCGTGGCAAAAGGCGCAATCATCAGGCTGTCAAAGCCCGGCAGCATGGTTTTGGCGTTTTTGCTCAGCCACGCCAGCGTGATGTAGTAGGGCGTCGGGTTATGCACCGTCAGGCCTTTCGCGCTGGCGGTAATTTCCATGCGCATTTCCGTCATCTCCCCCGGTTTTTTGGCGATCGCCTTTGGACGCCAGAACAGTTTGATTCGGCTCTGCATCGCCACCTGCATCACGCTGCGCTCCTCGCTTGCGCTGCTGCTTTTAGGCGGCACTTCGCGCAGGTTGAAGTAAAACAGGGACTCCCGGTCTTTAGGCAGCTGACCGGTCGCGGCTTGTTTCACAATTCTCACCTGGGATGAGGAGCCTGCCTCAATGCGCTGAATGGGCGGAAGCGCCATAAAGTGCGCGTCTTCTTTGCGCCCTTTTTCATCTTCAATCCAGGAAAGCGCCAGGTAAGGCAGCGCCTTGCTCTGGTTGTCCACTTTCAGGCTGCTGGCCTTATCGCTTTCGGGAAAGACAATGCGCGTGCGGTCCAGGTTAATGGCGGCGTGAGTGGTAAATGCTGCGCTGAAGAGCATCAGGCACAGACTTTTAAGCGGGGTTAATTTCATCATGATTTCTTACTGACAAGGCAGTATCAGCTGCATACTGTTTTCTAAGTGAGAAGGTAGCGAGAAGCGACACTGCTGATTGTCGCCCCACGTCACCCGAAACTGTTGTTCTGGCTCAACCGCGCCCAGCCAGACGTGGCCTTCATCGGCGACCATCCCAACCTGCAAATCGCTCTCCTTAAGTCGAACGATCGCCCCCAGCGGCGGCGTGCCTGACGGCGTTCGTAAAATGCCCGCGATGTCCTTACCCGCCCGCGTGGCAATCTGACGGTATCCAATGGCGCCCTCGGTCCAGGTGGAGGTGACGACGCGGTTGTCCACATCCACGCCATCCGGGAGGTTGTTCATATTGACCTGCACGCTGGAGGGCGTATAGCTGGAGAATGACGGCAAAACGCCAATGCCAAAGCGGTTGGTCTCATCCCGCGACATGTTCAGCGGGATACTGCCCACGCCGTCGGTGCTTACCATCACGCGCGGTTCATTGCCGTAGCTGCGTCGGTGCAGGGCGGCACCTTTCGCCGTTGAGGTGAACGATCCGTTCCAGCTTGCGCTGAGGGATGTGTATTCATCAGCCTTATAGCTGCCGGAAAGGTTCAGATCGCCAAAGGTTGAATAATGCTGATAATTTCCGCTGACCTGCGCGCCGGCGTCCGGCTTTTCACTTTCCGCACCTGCGGAAACGCCCCATGTGTTATTGCGGTCCGAGGTGTCATACCACGACACGTTATGGCTGAGCGTGTCGCTGTTGCGCAGGTCATAGTTCAGGCGATGGTCGGGATCGAGCGGTACGCTGAGCGAGAGGTAAAACTGGGTGTCGTCGTTCTCGTCTTCATCTTCGTAATGCGTTTTACTCCAGGACACGCTCACGCCCAGGTTTTTCCAGCGGCCCACGTCAAAGTTGTAGCCCGCCGTGACGCTGCCCGTTGTGGAAGGCGCGTCGTTCCACCAGGTCTGGCGCAGCATGTTCACATACAGATTCAGCGATAATGCCGAAATATACTGGCTTGCCGTAACGCTGAGCGTCTGTTTTTCGGTCTGGCGGTCACTGTCGTCATAGTCAAGATAACGGGCGTAGCTCAAAAACTGCGGGTCCGAGTAGCGATAGCTGGCAAGCGTGAGCTGGCTGCCAGTCGTATCGAAACGCTTACTGTAGTTAACGCGGTAGCTGTAGCCTGTCTGGCTGCTTTGGCCGGGTAGCTGGCTGGTGGACTGCGTAACGTCAAACGAGAGCGCGCCGAGGTACGCCATGTTCTGGCCTATCCCGGCGGCAACGGAGCGATAATGGTCGCCATCAGCCAGCGTGCCGCCGTACAGGGAAGTTTGTGACAGTACGCCCCAGGAAAACTCGCCGCTCATGAAGCCGTTATCTTCAACGTCGTGAGAGGCGTCCTTGCGCGCCTTCCCGGCCGCTAGCTTGTAGCGTAGCTGGCCCTTGCGCGTTAAGAAGGGGACAGATTCGGCAGAAACCTGGAAGGTACTCACGCGCCCGTCCTCTTCCGTCACCTTAACGTCCAGCGTACCCTGAACCGACTGGTTTAGATCCTGAATAACAAAGGGGCCGGGCGGCACTTTACTCTGGTAAATCACGCGGTCGGCAAGGCTAACGGTCACCGTAGCGTTGGTCTGGGCAATGCCGGTAATTTGCGGGGCATAGCCGCGCAACGACCACGGCAGCATGCGCTCGTCGCTGATCAGCGAGGCGCCGGTGTAGGTGAAGGCGTCGAAAATCGCGGACTGGAAATCCGTTTCCCCGAGCGTCAGCTTTGCGCCGAGCGAGGGCAGGGGGCGGAACATATAGACGCGAGAAAAACGGCCGTCGTGCTCCGAGCCCGCTTCGGTATGGCTTTGCGTGTACTGGAAATCACTGCGCAGCCGCCACGCCCCCATGTTCGCACCGGCGGTGCCGTAGGTGTTGGCGTTGTCATTGCTGCTGCCGCTATCGGGCTGATAATGGCTGGCGAAAAGATTGTAATCCAGCAGCACGCCCGGTACGCCGTTATCCCAGGTGGCCGGGGGCATCCAGTCGGCTGCGCGATACTGCAACCATGCCTGGGGGATCGTCACTTTCAGCGTCTGGCTGGCCTGCTCAAAGTTGAATTTGATGTCTGGCCTGGCGGTGAAGTCAACGCATCCCTCTTTTACCGGTAACGCCTGACGAACGTTATCCTGCAACGCAAACGTATCGGCCAGCTCGGGAGGAATACAGACCTGAACCGCATCGTTTATTTCCCGCCAGCTTAGCTGCCAGCCGTTGGCCAGCGGAATATCATTAATTGAAACCGTGACGAAATAACGCCCCGGGATAACGGATATTTGATCTTTAAAAAGCGACAAATCAACGCCGCCGCGCTGATCTTTATCGATGGCATTAATGTTGAATTCGGTGGCAGAGGCGACTTTCGTCATTAACAGGGACGTAATGATGAGTAACCATTGTAATTTATATGTCATCATCCTGTTACTCGAAGAATAATATTTCGTGCCGACTGGCATAAAATGCCAGTCGGTTTATACCGTGACGCAACGTTTTTATTTGTACATCAGGACATAGTTAGCGGTAGCTTCCACCTGGCCTGCTGTCGCGGTTTTACCTGCCGCGACTTCCAGAAGCGCTTTAAAATGCAGCGTCTGCGTGGTTGAACTTGGCAGCAGGTCAATCTCGTTAGCTTGTCCCAGCGTAATGTTAGACTCCGCGTTATCCATCAAACGCACACCCACGTTCTGAGCACCGCTGGCATAGGTGTTGCTCATCAGGCTGGTATCCGTCGCGTCCGTTGCTGCGCTGGTGAAGGTGACATCGACTTTGGTAATTGGCGTGTCGGTCTCGTCTGCCGGATCGTCAAGCTGGCAGTTTTCCAGATTAATATCGACCGGAACAGGCGTTGATTTTTTGTTGGCATTGATAACGGCGGTGGTGACTTCACCCAGGTCAACTTCTTTATCAACGCTGTCTGGTGCAATGCTGCACGGCGCATCGATGACCACACCTTTGAATTTGATTTTGCCTGAACCCTGTTCTTCAGCAAAAGCAGAACCCGAAACAATGGCAGCCATCGCAACCGCTAACAGTACTTTTTTACCCATATACATGAAAATATCCTTTTTCAATTGAATTCATAATCTGAATATTAATTTTCAGAATACTCGCAAAGTATAACGGGTTGAGGGAGGCGTTTGCGATTAATGAGACTTAAAGATATTTTTAGAGGAGGTTAATATATAATTTATTACTATTGTAACCGGTTAATATTTCATGCAGCAGCGGCTTTTTACGCGCAATTTAAGTGGGAAATATTGCGCTTAAAAATATCCATAAAAATTCTTGATTTTCCAATTGTAAATACAGAGTCGCAGACATTGTAAAATGCAACGGCTGCGCCGGGGCGCATCAAGGAATTGCCCTCATCAATGAGGGCATCCGAGTCAGCCTATACCTGCCGTTTGCAGCAGAACCAGGCTGAGCCCCATCACCGACATGCCGCACAGCACGCCGTAGCTGGGATTATTGTTAGGGTCGATCTCTTTCGCCAGCGGCATCAGCTCATCGACAGAGAGCGCGACCATGATCCCGGCCACCGCCGCCATGATGGCAGCCATCACCACTGGCGAAACGAGGCTGCCGAGGATCAGCCACGCCAGCACGCCGCCAAGAATTTCAGCCAGGCCGGAAACCCCAGCCCAGAGCACGGCAGTCCGTTTTGAACCGGTGGCCGCGTAGACCGGGCCGGCAACGGCAAGTCCTTCAGGAATATTGTGTAAGGCTACCGCCAGCGCCACGCCAAACCCCATTTCCAGATTGCTGCTGGCCGTGACGTAGGTGGCAACGCCTTCCGGAAAGTTATGCAGGCTGATGCCGAGCGTCAGCAGGATGGCCGTGCGCTTGATGTTGCCCGGAAGGGGAGCCGCGCGCTTTTGCATCAGATCCTGAGGGTGCGCGTGAGGCAGCATGCGGTCGAGCGCAAAATAGCCCAGCAGGCCGACGATGAACATGCCGTAGCCCAGCACTGGCGACATTCCCTCGGTATGAAGGGCTGCGGGCAGCATCTCCATCAGCGAGATAAGCAGCATGATCCCGGCAGCGAAACCCAGCGAAAAGGCCAGAAGGCGGTTAGACGGTTTTTGTCCGAGCACGCCGAGGAACGCGCCGATAAAGGTCGCGGCACCCGCAAGTACGGTCAAAATCAAGGGTACTGACATGCACTCTCCTTAAGCTGTATCTGACATTCAAATTTCCTGATGATGATCTTCACGGTTATCTGCGTTCATCTTCACCTGAATGCGCGTAATGTAGAACCATCAAATTGACACCTCCTGTAAGGATATCACCATGTCTTCATCTCGTATGCCAGCACTGTTTTTAGGCCATGGCAGCCCAATGAACGTTCTGGAAGATAACGTCTATACCCGCACCTGGCATCACCTGGGTGAGACGTTGCCGCGGCCGAAGGCGATTGTGGTGGTGTCTGCGCACTGGTTTACCCGTGGTACCGGCGTAACGGCCATGGAAGCGCCGAAAACTATCCATGATTTTGGCGGCTTTCCGCAGGCCCTGTATGACACGCACTATCCTGCGCCCGGCTCCCCTGCGCTGGCGCAGCGGCTGGTGGATCTGCTCGCACCGGTTCCGGTGACGCTGGATAAAGAAGCCTGGGGCTTTGACCATGGCTCCTGGGGCGTCCTGATTAAAATGTATCCCGAGGCCGATATCCCGATGGTGCAGTTGAGCGTCGACAGCACTAAACCAGCGGCCTGGCATATGGAGATGGGCCGCAATCTGGCAACCCTGCGTGATGAAGGCATCATGCTGGTCGCGAGCGGTAACGTGGTGCATAACCTGCGTACGGCGCGCTGGCACGGGGAGAATACCCCGTATCCCTGGGCGACGTCTTTTAACGACTATGTGAAAGACAACCTCGCCTGGCAGAGGCCGGTTGAACAGCATCCGCTGGTGAACTATCTGGATCACGAAGGCGGTTCGCTCTCTAACCCCACGGCGGATCACTTCCTGCCGCTGCTGTATGTGTTAGGCACGTGGAATGGTCAGGAGGAGATTACCATCCCGGTCGACGGCATTGAGATGGGGAGTTTGAGTATGCTGTCGGTGCAGGTGGGGTAAAAACATGCCGGGTGGCGGCTTCGCCTTACCCGGCCTGCATGTCGAGCGTAGGCCCGGTAAGCGTAGCGCCACCGGGCAAGTTTTATTCAACAAAAATATGCGGATAGAACCGTGACAGATCCTGCGTAATCAGCGCGCGGTCTTCGCGAATGCCAATCCCGGCAGGTTGATCGTTAATAAGCCAGCTGCCGATCAGCGTATAGCTGTCGCCAAACTTCGGCAGTTGATAAAACTCCTGGACGATCATCCCTTCTTCACCGTATGGCCCTTCAACCGCTTCCAGCGTTTTACCGTTTTCGATAATGGAGACGTTCGCGCCTTCGCGGGAGAAGATCGGCTTAACGACGTATTTCTCCATCGGTGGGAACTCATCTTCGGCAAAGTACGCAGGCAGCAGGTTCGGGTGGTTCGGGAACATCTCCCACAGCATCGGCAGCAGGGCTTTGTTAGAGATAATGCTCTTCCAGGCCGGTTCCAGCCAGCGCACGCCGGCGTCTTCCAGTTTGGTCGAGAACATCTCGCGCAGCATGTATTCCCACGGATAGAGCTTGAACAGGTTGCTGATCACCTGATCCTGCATGTCCGTAAACTGACCTTTTTCACCTAAACCGATATCTTCGATATAGAGGAACTCCGTCGCCACTTCCGCTTCGGCTGCGCAGTCCTGCAAATACTGAACCGTACCGCGATCTTCTTCGGTATCGCGGCAGCAGGCGAGGTGCAGCAGGTTGAAACCGTGCTGTTCACGCAGTTCGGCGAAACGCTCAATCAGCTTTTCCTGTAGGCTGTTGAACTGGTCGCTGCCTTCCGGCAGGTTTCCGGCATTCGCCTGATCTTCCAGCCAGATCCACTGGAAGAACGCGGCTTCGTACAGGGAGGTTGGCGTATCCGCGTTGTTTTCTAACAGCTTCGGCTCACCCACGCCGTCCCATGCCAGATCGAGGCGAGAGTAAAGCGAAGGCTGATTTGTTTTCCAGGACTGACGGATGAAGCTCCAGGTGTGCTTTGGAATGCGGAATTTGGTCATCAGCGCATCGCTGTCGATGACTTTCTCGACCACCTTCAGGCACATCTGGTGCAGCTCAGCGGTCACCTCTTCAAGCTTTTCAACCTGAGCGAGCGTGAGCTTATAGTAAGCGTCTTCACACCAGTACGGCTCGCCGTACATGGTGTGAAAATTGAAACCGTATTCGGTGGCTTTTTCGCGCCAGTCCGGGCGCTCGACAATACTGACTCGTTCCATGATTAGCCGCCCATTGAGCGAGTCGAAGAGCCGGCCGCACTACGCTGCATGGTGGTTTGTTTCGCCACAGACTCACCGAAGCCGCCACGGGTGATGGTGCTGGTGGTTGCGGGTTTTGGTGCCATCGCGGTTTTCGGTACGGTCATCGTACGGCCCGGCGTTGCTGCGCCGTAACCCTTGCCGGTGGCATCGGTGTATTTACCGTACGCCGGGCTGTTCGGGTTTTTGGAGCTAAACAGCGGCTGCTGCTGATAGCCCGCACCGCCGCTCATCAGACGGCCCATCATATAACCCGCCATCAGCGGCATCCAGAAGCTGCCGCTGGACTGAGCCTGCGCCTGGTTTTCCGGAGCCATACCCGCCTGAGCCGGCGCCTGCTGGCACTGGCCTTCACCGAATTCAGCGACACAGTCTTCGCGTGAGGCATATTTCGGCGCGGTACGTTCCGCTTCTTTCAGGGCGTTGTTATAGGCCGTTGTACATTCGGCGGCTTTACCGGTGGCAGCCGAACAGTCGTCGGCGTTTTGGTACATCGAGACCGTTTCGTCGCTCTGCTCACAGCCTGCCAGCATAAAGACGGCAGTGACCGCCAGCGCGACAGGTGTCAGGTGGCGTGCGTTCCAGCTTTTGCGGAACGACGCGTGATTCATCGTTTTTGTCCGTTTCATATTTGTCTTCCGGGACCCAGTGGTAATAACGCTCAGGATAGAGGATGAGTGGTTGAAAATGAAGCGAAGAGGGGCGAAATGCAGGGGATCTTTACGTTGGCTTACGTTCGGGGGGGATTTTGCGCCGGGTGGCGCTGCGCTTACCCGGCCTACGATTCAGTAGGCCCGATAAGCGAAGCGCCATCGGGCAATGCTTAGTTACGGAACGGGTTAGAACCGCTGCTTGCAGGTGCCGTGCTACGCGCGGCCGCAGGCTGCGCTGCTGGCATGCTGCCGTTAGCGTTGAAGTTATCAACCGCGGCATCCTGCTCTGGATTTTCCGGCGCGACGCTGTCAGGCGACGTGGAAACCGGTTTACCCAGCGTGCTGTTCAGCATTTGCAGATCCTGCTCGTTCAGCGTACCCAGAGCCTGCTTGATGTTCAGCTGGTTAATCAGGTACTGGTAACGTGCGCTGGAGAGCTGCTGCTTAGCGTTATACAGCGTGGTCGTTGCGTCTAACACGTCAACGATGGTACGCGTACCGACGGAGTAGCCCGCTTCCATCGCGTCCAGAGAGCTTTGCGCAGAGACAACGGCCTGTTTGTAGGCGTTGATGCTGCTGATAGACGCGTTCACGTTGTTAAAGGAAGAACGCACGGTTTGCACCACGTTGCGGTGCGCGCTTTCCAGCTGCTCGCTTGCGCCAACAAAGTTGTACTGCGCCTGTTTAACCTGGGAGTTAACCATCCCGCCCTGGTACAGCGGCAGGGAGAAGCTCAGGCCCACTTTGTTCTGACCAATGTTATTGTCGTCATAGGCCTGAGACGTCGTTTTAGAGCCGCTGTAGCTGGTATCCGATACGCCGGTCGAGGCGCTCAGGCTCAGGGTTGGCAGGTGGCCGTCCTGTGCAAGGCGGATCTGCTCGCGTGCCAGATCCTGGCTCAGGCGTGCCTGCAACAGGGTCAGGTTGCGGTTTTCCGCTTCTTTCAGCAGGGCGTTAACCGCCTGCGGTTTGTCCGTCTTGAAGCTGTCCACGTTCAGAGAGGCCAGCTCAGGATAGTAATTACCGGTGACCTGGCGCAGAGCTTCCAGCGCGTTGTCGAGGTTGTTACGTGCGGTCACTTCGTTAGCCAGTACGGTATCGTACTGTGAACGGGCGTTCTGCACGTCAGTGATCGCAACCAGACCCACGTTGAAACGCTGGGTAGTCTGATCTAACTGACGGTAAATCGCCTGTTTCTGCGCTTCGGTGTAGGAGAGGGCGTCAATCGCGCTCAATACCTGGAAATACGCGGTCGCGGTATTCAGGATCAGCGTTTGCTGATCGGTCTGATAGGTGACATCCTGAATGCCCGCACTCTTTTCCTGCAAACTCAGTTCACGCCATTTGGACATATCGAACAGAGTCTGTGTAAGCTGTAAAGAGGCGCTGGTGGCATTCGAGTCGATGCCGTTGTTATCGCGAAAACCGTTAGTGTAGGTATAATCTGCACCTAAGCCTAACTGCGGCAGCAGTGGGCTACGTGCTTCGTTAATCTTTTCAAACGCAGCATCACGATCGGCCGCTGATTTACGTAAATCAGGGTTGCCCAGACGTGCCTGCTGGTAGACCTGTAACAGGTTCTCTGCCTGGCTCATTGCACTGAAGCCCGTCAGGCTCAGGCCGATAAGGATGGGGAGCAATTTCTTCATTTGCATTCCTTGTTGTGAAGCAGTATTAGCGCTGATCTAATTAAAAATAATTGCCGATTCTAACAGAATCATCCACACCAAAAGGTTGGCGTAACGTGCCATCTGGCGGTAATTTGCTCCAATCTACCATATAGCCATACAAACGGCAGCCAAACAGCCTTGAAATTCACAATTTCATCACCATTGCTACCAGGACTTGACCGATGCAAAAACCAGAAAACGTGCCTGTCACCTTCGCCAAAAACGATGTAGAAATTATTGCACGAGAAACGCTTTATAGCGGTTTTTTTTCAATGGAACTTTACCGTTTCAGGCATCGTCTGTTTAACGGTGAAATGAGCGGTGAGATCAAACGCGAAATTTTTGAGCGCGGGCATGCGGCTGTGTTGCTACCCTTTGACCCAGTGCGTGATGAAGTTGTGCTGGTCGAGCAGGTTCGCATTGCGGCTTATGATACCAGCGAAACCCCGTGGCTGCTGGAAATGGTGGCCGGGATGATTGAAGAAGGTGAGTCGGTCGAGGACGTCGCTCGCCGCGAGGCGCTGGAAGAAGCGGGCCTGGTGGTGGGGCGGACGAAACCGGTGTTGAGCTACCTGGCAAGCCCGGGCGGCACAACGGAACGTTCATCTATTATGGTGGGCGAAGTGGACGCCACGACGGCGGAAGGGATCCACGGTCTGGCAGATGAAAACGAAGATATTCGGGTTCATGTGGTGAGTCGGGAGCAGGCTTACCAATGGGTAGAAGAGGGGAAAATCGACAACGCAGCGTCTGTCATTGCCCTGCAATGGCTGCAACTGCACTATCAGAGTTTACGAAACGAGTGGAAAAAATGAAGCGCTATACGCCTGACTTCCCAGAAATGATGCGCCTGTGCGAAACCAATTTTGCACAGCTGCGCCGCCTGCTGCCGCGAAACGACGCACCCGGCGAAACGGTGAGCTATCAGGTGAGCAACGCCCAGTATCGGTTAACGATAACAGAATCAACGCGCTACACTACGCTGGTGGAAATTGAGCAAACGGCGCCGAAAATCAGCTACTGGAGCCTGCCGTCGATGACGGTACGTCTTTATCACGATGCGATGGTCGCTGAAGTGTGTTCAAGCCAGCAGATCTTTCGCTTCAAAGCGCGGTATGATTACCCGAATAAAAAGTTGCATCAACGCGACGAAAAGCATCAAATTAACCAGTTTTTAGCCGACTGGCTAAGATATTGTTTAGCACATGGAGCAATGGCGATTCCGGTTTGTTAGCGTCATAAACCTACCTAAGGACACCATTTGGAAAGCCTGTTGAACCTGACTGTTGCTGGTGGGGCGCCAGTCAGGATATTACAAATCACCGACACCCACCTTTTTGCCGAAAAGCATGAGACGCTGCTGGGCGTGAACACCTGGGAGAGTTATCAGGCGGTGCTTAGCGCAATTCATGCTGAAAACCGGCCATGCGATCTGATCGTCGCGACGGGCGATCTGGCGCAGGATCAATCCTCCGCAGCCTATCAGCATTTCGCTGAAGGGATTGCGAGCTTTAGCGTGCCTTGCGTCTGGCTACCCGGCAACCACGATTTTCAGCCCGCCATGTACAGTTCGCTTCAGGACGCGGGGATTTCACCGGCAAAATGTGTCTTTGTGGGGGACCAGTGGCAAATTCTGCTCCTCGACAGCCAGGTGTTTGGCGTTCCGCACGGTGAGTTGAGCGACTATCAGCTTGACTGGCTGGAGACAAAACTGGCCGCCGAGCCGGATCGCAATACGCTGCTGCTACTGCATCATCATCCGCTGCCGGCAGGCTGTAGCTGGCTCGATCAGCACAGCTTGCGCAATTCAGCGGCGCTGGACAGCGTGCTGGCGAAATTCCCGCGCGTGAAGCATTTGCTGTGCGGGCATATTCACCAGGAGCAGGATCTCGACTGGAACGGTCGCCGCCTGCTCGCGACGCCATCCACCTGCGTGCAGTTTAAGCCGCATTGCGCCAACTTCACGCTGGATACCATCGCGCCGGGCTGGCGCTGGCTGGAACTGCATGCCGACGGCACGCTGACCACCGAAGTTTGCCGTCTGGCCGGGGCTGAATTCCGCCCGGATACCGCTTCAGAAGGCTACTGATGTCAACGCTCCTTTACCTCCATGGGTTCAACAGTTCACCGCGTTCCGCAAAGGCGACGCAGTTTCGCCAGTGGCTGAGCGAACATCATCCGCACGTGGAGATGATTATTCCGCAGCTGCCCCCCTATCCGGCGGATGCGGCAGAGATGCTGGAATCGATTGTGCTTGAACACGGCGGCGAATCGTTTGGCGTTGTCGGGTCGTCGCTCGGCGGCTACTACGCCACCTGGCTGTCGCAGTGCTTTATGTTGCCCGCTGTCGTCGTCAACCCGGCGGTCCGGCCATTTGAGCTGTTAAGGGACTTTCTCGGTGAAAACGAGAACCCCTACACCGGCCAACAATATGTGCTAGAGTCACGCCATATTTACGATCTCAAAGTTATGCAGGTCGACCCGCTTGAAGCGCCCGATCTTATCTGGCTGCTGCAACAGACGGGAGATGAAGTGCTGGATTACCGCCAGGCAGTGGCGTATTACGCATCCTGCCGCCAGACTGTAGAGGAGGGCGGAAACCATGCTTTCACGGGCTTTGAAGATCATTTCACCCAGATTGTCGATTTTCTTGGACTGCACAGCCACTGACAATCAATGCGAATTGCTAGTTTAAATCATGACGCAAACCTATAACGCTGATGCCATTGAGGTACTCACCGGGCTTGAGCCGGTTCGCCGCCGCCCGGGGATGTACACCGATACGACGCGCCCAAACCACCTGGGCCAGGAAGTAATTGATAACAGTGTGGACGAAGCGCTGGCAGGCCATGCCAAACGCGTGGACGTTATCCTGCACGCCGATCAGTCGCTGGAAGTCATCGACGACGGCCGCGGCATGCCGGTGGATATTCACCCGGAAGAGGGCGTCCCTGCCGTTGAGCTGATTCTCTGTCGTCTGCACGCGGGCGGTAAGTTCTCCAACAAAAACTACCAGTTCTCCGGCGGTTTGCACGGCGTGGGGATCTCCGTGGTTAACGCCCTGTCGAAGCGCGTGGAAGTGAACGTCCGTCGTGACGGTCAGGTCTATAACATCGCGTTTGAAAACGGCGAAAAGGTACAGGATTTGCAGGTCGTCGGGACGTGCGGTAAGCGCAACACCGGCACCAGCGTCCACTTCTGGCCTGACGAAAGCTTCTTCGACAGCCCACGCTTTTCCGTTTCTCGCCTGTCGCACCTGCTAAAAGCCAAAGCGGTGCTGTGTCCCGGCGTGGAAATTACCTTTAAGGATCACGTTAACAACACCGAGCAGAGCTGGCGCTACGAAAAGGGTCTCAACGACTACCTGAGCGAAGCGGTTAACGGCCTGCCGACCCTGCCAGAAAAACCGTTCGTCGGTAATTTCGAAGGCGACACCGAGGCGGTGGACTGGGCGCTGCTGTGGCTGCCGGAAGGCGGCGAGCTGCTGACCGAAAGCTACGTCAACCTGATCCCAACCATGCTCGGCGGTACGCACGTTAACGGCCTGCGTCAGGGCCTGCTGGATGCGATGCGCGAGTTCTGCGAATACCGCAACATTCTGCCGCGCGGCGTGAAGCTTTCCGCAGAAGATATCTGGGACCGCTGCGCCTACGTGCTTTCCGTGAAGATGCAGGATCCGCAGTTTGCCGGTCAGACTAAAGAGCGTCTGTCGTCGCGCCAGTGCGCGGCGTTCGTTTCCGGCGTGGTGAAAGATGCGTTTACCCTGTGGCTGAACCAGAACGTTCAGGCTGCTGAGATGCTGGCTGAAATGGCCATCTCCAGCGCCCAGCGTCGTCTGCGCGCGGCGAAGAAAGTGGTGCGTAAAAAGCTGACCAGCGGCCCCGCGCTGCCGGGCAAGCTGGCGGACTGTACCGCGCAGGATCTCAACCGCACCGAGCTGTTCCTCGTGGAAGGGGACTCGGCGGGCGGATCGGCCAAGCAGGCGCGCGATCGTGAATATCAGGCGATCATGCCGCTCAAGGGTAAGATCCTGAACACCTGGGAAGTCTCGTCCGATGAAGTGCTGGCCTCGCAGGAAGTGCACGACATCTCCGTGGCGATCGGCATCGATCCGGACAGCGACGATCTGAGCCAGTTGCGCTACGGCAAGATCTGCATTCTCGCGGATGCGGACTCCGATGGGCTGCACATCGCCACGCTGCTCTGTGCGCTGTTCGTGAAGCACTTCCGCACGCTGGTGAAAAACGGTCACGTCCACGTGGCGCTGCCGCCGCTGTACCGTATCGACCTCGGCAAAGAAGTTTACTATGCGCTGACGGAAGAAGAGAAAGCGGGCGTGCTGGAGCAGCTCAAACGCAAGAAGGGCAAACCGAACGTGCAGCGCTTTAAGGGGCTGGGTGAGATGAACCCGATGCAGCTGCGTGAAACCACGCTGGATCCGAACACTCGCCGTCTGGTGCAGCTGACCATCAGCGATGAAGACGAACAGCAAACCAACGCCGTGATGGACATGCTGCTGGCCAAGAAACGTTCTGAAGACCGACGTAACTGGCTACAGGAGAAAGGCGATATGGCGGATATTGAAGCCTGATGCACTGGCCCTCAGCCTCCCAGGCGGCTGAGGGATCGCCGGATTCCAGGGCATTGCGCCATAATCCCGTCAGCGAAACGCTGTTTTTTCCGGTTTCAAAAAACGCAGATTAACAATTGCGCCGTCGGTGGGGACGGTCTCCAGCTCATTCACATCCATATCGGTCCCTTCAGGCAGGCTGAGGCTGTCAACCGTGATGCGGTTTACTCGCCAGGGGGTGAGGTAACTCACCAGCAGATCGCCCTCTGCGTTGGTGGTCGAACCGAACTGGTTATAAAATCCAATCTTCGCCGAACCTGGTACCTGAACCAGTGCCGCAGTGCTTCCCAGCGTCTGGCCCAGGACAACCCCCTCCTGATATAACAGCACGCTGCCGCTGACGTCTCCATGATAATCACGTTGCGTGCCGCTGCGGGTCATACTGACGTTCAGCTCCCCGCTGTTGTACTGATAGCCGATACTGCTTTTCAGGGCATCGTTCCCGTGTTCGCTATGCTCCGCCGTCACGTCATAACGCAGGCTATAATCCTCCAGCAGCGAGCCATTGACGTTGATTCCATGGGTATTCTTGTTTCGGCTGGCGAGGTCAGAAACCAGTCCCACATTGGTAAAATGGCTTCCAATGCTGAAGGGGATGCTGATGTTAAACCCCAGCGTTGATTCAGGGGCAGAGTCGCCGTAGCGGTCATAGCCGCCATAAAGCGAAAAATCGACGTCCTCCCAGCTGGCGTCAAGGCTCAGGGTGAGGCTGTTACTGCCCGCCTCGCGAGCGCGTGATTTCAGCCAGCGCCACGAGAGGCTCAGACTCGAGTTTTCATCGAAGTTTTGCGTCAGCTCAATCTGGCCGTCAAGGGCGCGCTGAGTGGTGTCATCATCGAAACCCCAGGCCAGCACCGAGGCGCGGTTTAACCGCTCCTCAAGCGAACGATACTGGCTACCGCGCGGGTACCACTGAAGCTGGGCGTTAAGGCTGGTTTCGGTTTGAAAAAATGTTTTGGCATAACGCATTCGCCCGACGCTGCCGCTCAGCGCTTTGCCCTGCTGGCGGTAACGGGCGTTACGTACATCCGCAGACAACGCTCCCCATTTGCCCATATTGCCGCCCAAACCCACAACATGGCTGAAGTAATTCTCGCCCTGCTGTATGCCACCAAAAACGGTAGCGCGCGGGGCGACGCCCCAGGAGAGCGTGCTCTGCCAGAAACGATCTTTATCCAGCTCCACGCCGTGAAAGGGTTTATAACGCCCGGCGACCAGCTCGTAACTGAACATTTTATACTGCACCAGATTGGGCATGATCGAGTACGGAATGGACCGGGTACGCTCGCTCCCGTCGCTCTCCTGAATCGTCAGCTCAAGGTTGCCCTGTAAATCTGGTGGATAAAAATCACGGATAACGAAGGGCCCCGGTGGGACGTGAATGCGATAGACGCGCTCGCCGTTCTGGCGAAGCGTGACTTCTGCTTCGCTGCGCGCATAGCCGTTAATCAGCGGCGAATAGGGCCGCCAGCTATCCGGGAACATCGCCTCATCGCTGGCCAGGGAAATCCCCCGATAGGACATACTGTCGAACAGGTTCGATGAGGTGTAACCGTCGCCAAGGTTAAGCCGGGAGCGCATAGACGTGATACTGCGCCAGACAGAGGCTGAATTGCTGTAAGAGCCGTGCTGGCGGTCCGCCTCTCGCCAGAATGTATTCTGGTAGCGCATGCGCCATGGTCCGACGTTGAGGCCGTTTTCCAGCACGAGCGTTGCATCGGTGCCCGGCGTATCCCAACGGTACTGTGCACGTTGGTTATTGACGTCCAGCCGGTAGTTAACAAACAGGGCATTAATTCCATCATCCCAGCGGCTGGTACTGACCCCGTTTTGCTGCGGATTAAACGCCTCCTGGGGAAATAAAAGCGTGAGCAGGCTGGCATCCGGACGATACCAGGACTGGAGGTCGAAGGCGTTCGCCGAGTCGGCGCTCAGACATGCCCTGGTGTCCCAGTGAAGCCTGTCAAGCACGGAGGATTTTACGCCCCACTCTTCAAGGAGAGGACGCGTCAGGCAGGGTTTACCGGAGTGAAAATCAAGAAAGATTGAGCCTTTATAGTCGTTATTAAGAATAACCCATGTCTTTTCATTTGCAGACGCAGCGTTTGCTGTCAGTAACAGCACCATCACTCGAATTGCATGGTGGATCTGCATCTGCGTTAACATCGTGGGCAGCTTTTGCTGCCCACGATTAAGCTCGTTATGGCTTATTTATTGAGGGCAGCCAGCTCAGCACGAGCCTGATTCAGCTCCTGCTGAATTTCACGCAGATCGGCCTGTTTTTCTGCCAGTTTTCTCTGGTACTTGGCGATCTTCTTAGCATCACCCTTCGCTTTAGCTTCTGCCAGATCGGCCTGAACTTCAGCAACGTCGCCACGTTTTTCAGCCAGTTTTTTCTCCAGCTTACGCACGTCTTTCTGGGCATCAGCCAGAACGCTTGCATTAGTACAGTGGGCTTTGACTTCTGCCAGAGCTTTTTTCAGGCCATTCACTTTGTAGATATTGCCGTACTGCTGGGCAATTTTGATCTCTTTTTCCAGCGCAGCGCTTTTAGCAGCACAGCTTTCAGCGGCATGTGCTGATGCTGTTGCGAACATACCAACAGCTGCAACGACAGACAGAACGGAAACTAATTTCTTCATAGTCTTTCTCCTTTGTTGATGTATTGCCTGAACGGATGCTCCGGCAATCTCCTGTGAACAAAAGAGTACTGCAACGCGGATAGCCAAAACGATGCAGACGCGTCCTCAACGCATGTAGGACGTGGATTAAGGTTGTCGTCCTGAATCGTACCAACGCTGTAACGCGGCGCGTAGCTGCTCAAGTTCAGCTAACAGTTGGTGGATGCCGTCGCGGTCCGGGTTGGCTTCCTGGGCTTCACAGCGGGCTATCAACGCGGGCACGCCCAGTAACGCCAGCCCGCCGCGCAGTTTGTGCAGCGTCTCACGCAGAGCGGTATCCGGCGTCACGAGCCAGGCGCGCAGGTGGGCAAGGGATTCATCAATGACCGAAATCTGGAGCGAAAGGAACAGGGGCAGGTTATCCCCTTCCAGCAATTCGGGCGGCAGGTTGCACGCTATTGACCCTTGCGGGCTTTCGGCAATCGGGGCAGATCCCTTCAGGGGGGCCAGCAGTTCCGCAAGCATAGTGAGGGTGATCGGCTTAAACAGACAGTGGCGCATACCGGCTTCTCTTGCTCTCTCCCGGACAACTTCCCGTGCGTCAGCGGTCGCGCCAAAGACCACAATATCGGGGTAGTTCGTATGAATTATCTGAGCCAGCTCAAACCCACTCATGCCAGGCATATTGCAATCGGTGATCACCGCATCCGGTTGCGCATGCTGTAGTGCTTCCAGCGCAGAGGCTGAGCTGTCGGCGTCGATCGCGCGGTGACCGAGCCAGCTTAGCTGCTGGCTGAGTACCATTCTGCCGACGGGATTATCATCGACAATCAAAACGCGCAGGGAGGGGCGAGAAAGCGGGGGCGCGGGCTGTATATCAGGAACATCCTGGCGTTCTGCCATTATCGGCAGCTTAAGGGAGACTGTGACCGTCGTTCCCTGTCCAGGCTCGCTGTGGATCGCTAAACTGCCGCCCATCATCATTGTTAACGTGCGGCAGATATAAAGGCCCAGCCCGCTCCCCTGTGCAACGTTAGGGGTGTTTCCCTGAGCGAAGGGCTGGAACAACCGCTGTTGGGTGGCCTCGTCGATACCTACCCCGGTATCGACGACCGTGATACGCAACAGCAGATAGCCCTCGTCGCGTCCATCGAGCTGCACGCTCAGCGTTATCTGTCCGCGTTCGGTGAATTTGATCGCGTTTCCGACGATGTTAACCAGAATCTGCCTGAAACGGCTGCGATCGACCAATACGTCCTCCCGTAGTTCGGCATCACGTTCCAGTACGAAGGCCAGCCCTTTTTGCGCCGCCATGCCTTCGAACAACATGGCGGGCTCCTCAATCAGCTTGCGCAGCGAGGAACGCTCGGGGCGAAGCACCAGGCGGCCAGATTCGATACGCGACACATCGAGTATGTTGCCGATCAAATCCAGCAGGGCCTGGGCGGCATCCCACGCCACCTGCACGGACTGGCGGTTTTGCTGGGTATCACCAGGGCGTTTCATCACGAGCTCCAGCATCCCCATGATGGCGCCGATCGGTGTGCGTATCTCGTGGCTCATGGTTGTCAGAAACACGCTCTTCGCACGGCTGGCGCGGTGCGCAAGTTTCCTGGATTGTCGCTGGGCCGAAATGATTTTCAGCATGCGCTGCTGATAGTGCAGATGGCGACGATAACCCCACGCGGCGGCGAGGCAGAGAAAAAATGCGATTGCCAGTCCGACGCTCACTACCGTGCTCAGCGCGACCTGTTTTGGTCCTGTCGACGTGAAGCTGTTACCCGCATTTCCGCCACGGGTCAGGGCATGGAGATCCTCCGGCGGAATATTAATGAGCGCTTTATTGAGAATGGTGATTAAAGGCCAGGACTGGCGGGACGCCCCGAACGAGAATCGCATTGGGTCGATGTCGATGCTTCCCAGAATACGGAGCGCGGCATACTCTTTATTCGCCAGGAGCGTATTGGCGACGATCAGCGGCATGGCCATCATTTTGTCGTTACTGTGAACAATGCGGTTAAGCCCCTGTCGCCAGGTGTCGACCTTTTCCGTTTGGCCCCCGCTCTGCTTACGTAACCACTCTTCGGGCGACTGCCCGTCCAGGCTGAGTACGCCGGAACTCACCGCGCCAGGAACCGAGTGCGCTTGTCCGACCATCACCCAGGAGTTATAGAGCCAGGTGCGGGTGGTCAGTAAATCGGTGCGCCAGATATCCCCCTGCGTCACGCCTGCAACCAAATCCGATTTTCCCGCTTTTACCGACGCCAGGGCCGCCCTTTGGGTAGGAAAACGCTGGATAACAAAGGTAAACCCGGTGCGAAGCTGTAATGCGGTCAGTACATCGGCAATAATGCCACGCATCTTGCCGCCTTTATCAAAAAAGGCAATCGGTGGGTTATCCTCGGCCACTGCCACCCGTATACGTTTGTGCTCATCAATCCATTTGTTCTCCAGCGACGTAAAGACCGGTTTCTGCTCGCTGAGTGAAAGCGGGATGCCGCCATTCCACCGACGGTGTATCTCTACGCTCGCACTTTCCGGTAACGCGGCCAGAAAGTTATTCAACACCGTGATCCAGATGCGCATCTTTGGCATTGCCGCAAAGGAAAATCCTGACACGGGGAAGGGGGTGTCGAGAGGGCGAATAAGTAAGTTGCTGATGTTGGACTGGTTCACCAGATAGCGAGCGGTGACGCCATCGCAAAAGAAAAGGTCGATTTTTCGAAACGCGAGTGCTTCCAGCGCGTGGCGTGGTGAATAGAAGGGGACGATCTCCGCGTTCGGGTAGCGCTCCAGGACGCGTTGAGGATCGTAGCCCGGCGCGATGGCAATCTTTCTGACCGCATCATCCTGTGTGGCTTCGTTATTGACCACTTCAACGGCAGAATTTGGGCTGTAAGGGTGGCTCAGTATCAGCCCCTGTTGATGCTGGTTATCGCTGGCCTGCGCGATGAAATCGGCTTCCCCTGCGCGTAACGCTTCCAGTGCAGCCTGATAGTTTGGGTAGCGAATCACCTCTATTTCGACGCCCAGGTTATCCGCCGCCAGACCGATGAAATCGGCATTGATGCCACCGTAATCATTCAGGCCGGTGGTAATGTCATAGGGCGGCGACATCGGCAGCCAGACGGCCAGGCGGATCTTGCGGTGTTCACGCAGCCAGCGCCATTCGCTTGCGCTCAGCCCCGGGTCGGCAATCGTCTCCATGCTGCGGGAGAGAAGCTTAAGGGGTTCTTGCGCCGTCGCACCTTGAGCCATAAACGCGACGAGCAACAGCAGCAGTCCGCTAAGTATTCTCATTATCAGACTCTCTGAAGATCAGCGAAATGAGCTGATTGAGATCGTCGCAGCCACATTTTTGCAGCATCCGTGTTTTATAGGTGCTAATGGTTTTATTGCTGAGCATCAGGAGATCGGCAATCTCTTTGTTACTCTTGCCCTGTTTCAGGTAATTGAGAACGGCCATTTCACGATCCGAGAAGCGGCTTGAGAGTGATTCAGGCGCATCGCTTTTTTCATTGACGCTGGCGGCTTTGAACAGCGTTCCTTCGGGAAAACATTGATAGCCCGTCATAATAAGCCGGCACAGTGGCTCAACGTTTTCCAGCGGCATATTTTTATTGATAAAGCCCTGCGCCCCGGCCTGAAGCGTTCTCAGCGCATATAATCCTGCTGACTGGCTGGTAAAGATCAGGATTTTAAGTTCCGGGAAGTGTTGTTTAATTCGGGGCAACAGGTCGAGGCCATCGGCGTGCTTAAGTTCGAGATCCAGAATTAATAAGTCCGGACGCTGCTGATGCAGCTGGGACAGCAGTTTTTCACCTGTAGAGGTACTGACGACCATATCTCCGTGCTTCTCCAGCAGTACCTTTAAAGCAAAGCAAATTGCTGGATGATCGTCTGCAAGCAAAATTGAAATCATACTACCGCTTGTCCTTTTGGTGGCTTCACTGACTCCTTCTACCTGAGGGGCAATATAGTAATCAACAGCGCATAAGAACGATATAGTAAAAGGCTGGATTTAAGAATTTGGAGCCAGGATTAAGGAAGCTTTTACTATTTCAGCGCGGCTTATTCCGAATAAAGAATTAAATGAAATGCGGAGGTTGTTCGCTATTGGGGCAATTAAGATTTTTCCTGTTAAAAGTCCAGGCCCGGTAGAGGGTATCGCCACCGGGCCGTTCTTATTAAAACGCCATCTTCACCGTAAACTGCACTTCACGCGGGTCGCCAATCTGATTGCCCAGGTTGTTGGTCGCAATCGACGACGTGTAGTAGGTCTTATCAAACAGGTTCTTCACGTTCACCTGTAGCGTCACCGGATATTGCAGCTTTATTTTGTACGCCGCAAATGCATCCGCCACGAAATAACCCGGCAGATAATAATCCGCACCGTTGGTTGCTGAACGACGGCTCACGCCGTGCCCGCCGCCGCCAATTGTCAGCGTATTCCCGGCAAACGCATTGTGAATATCGTACGTCAGGAACAGGGAGCCGGTATGGCGAGGCACGTTCGGCAGCGGTTTGCCCGCGTAGTCCGGATCTTCCAGCACTTTCGCGTCGGTATAGCCATAGCTCGCGATAATGTTGGTGTTCTCCGTAAGCGATCCGGCGAGATCCACCTCCACGCCCTGCGAGCGCACGCGGCCTGCGGTTTTAGCCACGGTTTCGTCACCCACGCTCTCGGTATACAGCACGTTGCGCTTGTGAATATCAAACAGAGCAATATTAGCCGTAATTCCGTCAAACAGGTCGAACTTAGCGCCGATTTCATAGGCATTTGACGTCTCTGGCGGCAGGTTGCCGATGTAGCTCGCAATTGATGATTGCGGCATGAACGTCTGGGAATAGTTGGCAAATAAAGAGACCGCAGGCGTGAGCTTGTAAACCAGGCCCAGCTTCGGCGTCCACTGGTCGTCGCGGCTGTCGGTGTTCACGTTAAACGGACGGCCTTTGCCCGCGTACTGGGTGTAATACTGGTAGCGCAGACCAGCAACGGCAATCCATTTATCGGTCAGGTACAGCGCGTCCTGCGCATAGGCGGAGTAGCTCTCCTGCCTGATGGTCTGGTCGCTGTCGGAGGCTGAAACGGTGGTGCACTTGCCAATATCGCCATACGTCGGGTTGTAAATATTGAAACCTTTAACGTTCTTGCAGCGGATCATATCCGTGCGCAGCAGGTCGTAATTCTCATACGAGATGCCGGTCAGGATCTCATTGTAGAAGCCTGCGATATCCACGTTCCCCTGAAGATCCGCGCGGGTGGTGTGCATCCGCTGGGTCGATCCCTGCGTGGCATCCACGCGGCGAGTCAGGTTGCCGGTTTTTGAATCGTAGGCCATCACGCGCGCCTGGTTATCGCTGTATTTGTCCTGACTAAAGCTGTAGTCGAACTTCGCGGTCCACTGGCCGTTGAGGCGATATTCCGCGTTGAGCTGAGCGAGATCGGACTGCCCGTCAGTAACGTTAAACGGCTCGTCAAAGCGCGTTTTGCGATCCACGTTTACCGGCTGCTTAGTGTTGAGATCGAAAATTGTCCCGCGATCGAACGGCGTCTTATAGTCGCGATGCGAATAGAGCACCGTCACGGTGGCATCATCGCCGAACCAGGTCAGCGACGGGGCGATAAAGGTGCTGCGCTCGGTGCCAAAATTGCGCCAGTAATCTTCATCCTGATATTCACCCGTCAGGCGATACGCCAGGCGCGTGCCTTCAACCGGGCCAGTGACATCGAACTGCCCGGTGCCGCCACCAAAGCTCGAGGAGGTGGCTGATAGCGAGCCGCCAAAGTGGGTTTCCGGGCGTTTGGTCACCACGTTAATCAGCCCGCCGGGGTCGAGGATCCCGTACAGCGTTGAGGCTGGACCTTTCAGCACTTCCACGCGCTCGGTTGACGCGTTAAAGCTGCGTGGCAGCACGGTACGCAGGCCGTTGGTCATGATCGACCCGTCGCGGTTGGCGCCAAAACCGCGGCGCACAAAGGCATCCTGCGTGCCGCCCAGGGTGTTGGTCTGCACCACGTTGCTGACGTTATACAGCGCCTCGTCGAGCGTCGTCGCGTGTTGATCTTCCAGCACTTTGTCGCTAACCGTGTTCACCACCTGCGGGATGTCCAGCATCGGCATGTTGGTTAGCGTGGCGGTGGAGGTGTTCAGGGGCTGGTAGCCGCTGGTAGCGTCAAGGGTAGCATTCGGATCGGCGGTAACGGTCAGGGTGTCGCCGTCTTTTGCCGCTGCATGTACCAGGGGAGCCATAAACACCAGTGAAAAGAGCGCGCGCCCTTTTATCCCAGAGAATGAAGGTGTGAATTTAGCCATTAAATCTGTTATCCCGAAAAATCCGGCGAGTGAAGGCTCGCGGAGAAATGTGTGAGTCATTGCCCTTACGGTCTGTTCGTTAGCCTGAATGGCATCGAACTTGTAATTGAGAATCATTCAAACATGTGCAAATGTAGTAGTAAATGAAAAAAAGAAAAAATCGACTACAGCGAGTTATCGCGGCTATTTAACGCGATGTCAGATGTTTAACTTTATGAATTAAAACAAAAAATACTTCTTAATGACTGTGTTGTGTTATGCATTCATCCCTGCTTTTTTTAGGGCTTTACATGGCTTGACTACTACACGGCGCAGCGGCAAACTTCTTAAAAGAGAATGAGTTTTATTTTTATTTATTTTTTACGTTGGCATTCACGTGGCTCACAACACGACAACCTCGGGTCTGGTTCTGAAGAACCTTTCGGCGGGTTACCAGAAAAAAATCATCGTTGATGATATCTCCCTCACGATCCCCCAGCAGAAAATAACCGTTCTGGTGGGGGCGAACGGCTGTGGAAAATCCACGCTGCTGAGCACCATCGCGCGTCTGCTCCAGCCGCTTGGCGGCAGCGCGGTGCTCGACGGCAAAGCCATCCACGCGCAGCCCACCAAAGCGGTTGCCCGGCAGCTTGGCATCCTGCCGCAGTCTCCGCTGCTGCCGGAAGGGTTAACCGTATTTGAGCTGGTCTCGCGCGGGCGTTTTCCCTGGCAGAACCTTATGCGCCAGTGGAGCGAGGAAGATGAGCGGGCCGTGGAAGAGGCGTTATGTTTGACGGGCACGGCGGCGTTTGCCGATTTGCCCGTGGAAAGCCTGTCCGGCGGCCAGCGCCAGCGCTGCTGGATCGCGATGGCGCTGGCACAGCAAACGCCGTATATCCTGCTTGATGAGCCGACCACTTACCTCGATCTTCGCTATCAGGTAGAAATCCTCGAACTGCTGCATACGCTCACGCGCCGGCACGGACGCACGGTGGTAGTGGTACTGCACGATCTCAACTTCGCCGTAAACTACGGTGATTCGCTGGTCTTTTTACGTCAGGGGAAAGTCGAGGGCGTATTGCACGAAGGCGACACCTGTACGCCGGCGCTCATTAAATCGGTGTTTGATGTTGATGTGCATATGTCTGTTAATCCGCTGACCGGTAAACCCTTTTTTATGCCGTTTCGCCAGGCGGCCGACAAATCATGATGCGCACGTCTCTGGCTTTCATCCTGTTCACGTTGCTGCTGGGGGCAGGTGCGATTGCCCAGCTGGGCATTGGCGCGCGCGTTATCGCTCCGCGAACGGTGGTGGAGGCATTTTTCCACTTCGATCCGCGCAATTTTGACCATAACGTGATCGTCAGGCTGCGCTTGATACGCCTGTGCGCCGCCATGGTGACGGGCGCCGCGCTCGGCGTCGCGGGCGTGCTGTTGCAGTCGGCGATCCGCAATCCGCTCGGTGAACCGCACATCCTGGGGCTAAATGCCGGGGCAGCGCTGGCGGTTGTGCTGACCAGCGCCCTCGGGCTTTCACTGCCGTTTGGGCGGCCGCTGATTGCCTGCGCAGGCGCCGCAGTGCTGTTTCTGCTGGTGCTGATGTTTTCCTCTTCCGGGCGTACCGGGCTCACGCCGATGAAGGTCACGCTGTGCGGCGTGGCGATGTCGGCGTTTGCCTCGTCGATTACCGCCACCGTGTTGATTCTGGATGAACAGACGCTGCTCGCCATGCGGACCTGGCTGGCGGGAGATTTGGCGGGGCTAAACGCAGACGCTATCCGCAGCGCTGCTGGGGTAGCGGCCGTGGGTTTTGCGCTGGCGCTCTGGCTGTCGCCAGCAATGAACATGCTGGCGCTGGGCGACAGCATGGCGCAGGGGCTTGGCGTGTCGCTCTTAAAAACCCGCCTGTTCGCGCTGCTGGCCATTGCCCTGCTGTGCGGCGCGGCCGTTTCCATTGCCGGGCCGATCGGGTTTATCGGGCTCGTGGTGCCGCAGCTCGTGCGTCGTCTGGTTTCGGTGGATCTGCGAGTGATGGTTCCGCTTTCGGCTCTGTGCGGGGCACTGGTTCTGCTGCTGGCGGATATCGCCGCCCGCACGATGTTTACGCCCTATGAGCTGGCAACGGGCGTCATGACCGCCATGGTCGGCGCACCGATCTTTATCTTCATGGCCTCGAGGATGTTCAAATGAACCGGGCCGGACTGCGTGCGTTACGTCTCGGGCCCCTCTCGGCGCTGGTTCGCCCGAGGGCGCTGTGGTATCTGACCGTTTTAACCCTTGCCGCTTTACTGCTGCTGAGTTTTGGCCTGACGCACGGCTCGCTGCCCATTCCTGCTTCCGCCATCGGACGAGCGCTGTTTTACCCTGAACGTCTGACGGCGGATGCGCATTACATTGTGATGGATATCCGCCTGCCGCGTCTGCTGATGGCGGTGCTGTGCGGGGCGATGCTTGGCATGGCGGGGGCAGCCATGCAGTCCATCACCCGTAACGGGCTCGCCGATCCCGGACTCATCGGCGTGAAAGAGGGCTGTAGCGCGGCGGTGCTGCTGCTGATCTTTCAGTTTCCGGCAGTGGGGCTGGCGTGGCGTCCGCTGGTCGGCATGGCGGGTGGGCTACTCACCGCGCTGCTGGTGGTGGCGCTGTCCCGCGATATCTCGCGTCCGCGATTCATCCTGATCGGCATAGGCGTGTCGTGGACGTTTGCCGCCGCGATGGGCGTCTTTATGACCACTGCCGACGTGCGCGACGTGCAGACCGCGATGCTGTGGCTGGCCGGAAGCCTGCATGCCGCTAACTGGACCTTGCTCGGCATGGCTGCGGCCTGGGCGCTGCCCGCGTTTGCCCTGCTGCTTTTTACCGGGCGCGCCGCGGACGTGGCCTTGCTCGGCAACCAGGCCGCAACGGGGCTCGGCGTGCGCACCTCACGTCTCGCGCTGCTGCGCGTGTTTGCGCCCGTGGTGCTGACGGCGGCCTGCGTCTCCTGCGTGGGGAGTATAGGTTTTGTCGGGCTGATTGCGCCGCATATGGCGCGCCTGCTGCTGCGCGGCGGGCAAACCGCATTGCTGAAGGGAAGCGCCGTGCTGGGCGCGCTGCTGGTGCTGCTGGCGGATAACGTCGGGCGGCTGGCATTCCTCCCGTTGCAGCTGCCGGCGGGCATTGTCATTTCACTGATTGGCGGACCATTTTTCCTGCTGCTGCTCTGGCAGCGTCGGGACCGATTTTAGGAGTGTGTGATGCGCGTACTTTTCTCAATGCTGCTGCTGGTGGGCTTTGCTGTCGGAGCCGCAGAGACAACGCAGACGTTTACTGATGACCTGAACCGCAAAGTGGTGGTGCCGGTTAAGCCGAAGCGAATTGTTTCCCTGCACGACCTGGATATTACCATTCCGCTGATCGAGCTTGGCGTACCGCCGGTTGCCAGCCATGGCCGTACCCGACCGGACGGCAGCCATTTTCTGCGTTCCAGCGGTATGCTGACGGGCATCGATTTTGATAATGCCGACATCACATTCATCGGCACCGCGGATATCGATATCGAAGCCATCGCCGCCGCGAAGCCGGACCTGATCGTCACTGAGCCAACCCGCAACACGCCGGTGGAACAGCTGGAAAAAATTGCCCCGACGGTGAGTATCGATCACCTAGACGGCGGCGCGCCGGAAATCTACCGCAAGCTGGCACAGCTGACCGGCACGCAGGCGAAGCTGAAGATTCTGGAGCGTCGCTACCAGGAGCAAATCAAGGCCCTGAAGGCGACCGTCGATACCCGCAAAATCACCGTCTCGGTGATTCAGGCTAACCAGGGAAAGATTAACGCCATGCACAGCTACCATTCACTCGGTCGCGTACTGCGCGATGCGGGATTTACCTTTCCGCCGTTGATTGAGAGCATCCCGGAGGGCGGGCGCATCGACGTCAGCGCCGAGCGCCTGCCGGAGCTGGATGCTGATTTCGTTTTTGCCACCTGGCGCGGTGATACCGGCGGTAAACCGCAGGACGAGCTGGCGGCGATGGACGCGGTGATGCCGGGCTGGTGCCAGTTCCTTAACGCCTGCCGGACCGGGCATTACGTGCTGATCTCCCGCGAGGAAGCGATCTCAAATTCGTTCGCCTCGCTAGGGCTGATGGTCGCGCAGGTGCAGTCGCAGATAGCGGGTCGTCCGCTGCCGGAGGCCGCACGATGATTCGAAAAATTGATGTCTACGGCGACCGCTTTCGCTCGCGGGCGCACCAGCTGACACCGCGCCTGCTCCAGGTGGCGCGCTATATCAATGAAAACCGTGAAGCCGTTATGGAACAGACGGCCATGGAGATCGCCGCAGTGCTAAAAACCTCGGACGCCACCGTGGTGCGAGCCATTCAGGCGCTGGGGTTTGGCGGGCTACGGGATCTCAAGCAGACGCTTGAGCAGTGGTTTGGTCCGGTGGTCACCTCCAGCGAGAAGATGTCCACCACGGTGAATACGCTGACCAGTGACGTCAATGCGAGCATCGATTTTGTGCTGGAAGGGCATCAGCATACCTGTAATGTGTTGTCCGAACCGGGTAACCGTTACGCGATGGCGCAGGCCGTGTCGCTGCTGGCGCAGGCGAGACAGGTCGCAATTTTTGGTATTGGCGCATCCGGCATCCTGGCCGAGTACACCTCCCGCCTGTTTAGCCGCATCGGCCTGCCTGCGATCCCACTCAACCGCACCGGTATCGGCCTCGCCGAACAGCTGATAGCCTTACAGCGCGGTGATGTGCTGGTGATGATGGCGCAAAAATCCGCGCACCGGGAAGGGCTGACGACGCTGCGTGAAGCGAAGCGCCTGGGTATTCCCACCATATTGCTGACCAACGCCACTGACTCACGCTTTAGCAAAGAGGCCAGCGTGGTGATCCACGTCCCGCGCGGAGGCGAGAAGGGCAAAATCCCGCTGCACGGCACGGTGCTGCTGTGTCTGGAGATGATTATTTTGTCCGTCGCCTCCACCGAGCCGCAGCGCACCATCAGGTCTATGAAGCGCATCAACGAATTTCACCGAGGGTTAAAGCCGGGCAAGAAGAGCGGTTGATTTACACTTTCTCCCTGTGGGCTGGATGATAAGCCGTGAGCAGTCCCCTCGATCACACCGCACGATGGTTTTTTCGGTACTGCAACGGCGTCTCGCCAATCCCTTTTTTAAACGCGCTGATAAACCACGTCACGTCGGAAAAACCCGTCTGTGCGGCAATGTCACGCACGCTTGAATCAGTGTGGAGTAAACACTCACACGCCTTACGCAACCTTAGCGTATTCAGATAGTCATGAATTTTTTCGCCCGTTTCCGCATGGAATTTTCGCGATACGTAGCTGCGGGATTTCCCCAGCTCATTGGCCAGCGCGTCCAGGCGAAATTTCTCCTGGTAATGCTCGTCGAGCCAGAACATTACCCGGCTGGCGATCCCCTGGCTGTTGCCCGGCTCACCGTCGCGATCGGCGGGAAGCATCGCAAACAGCCCGATCAGCAGGCTGGCGATGCTCTCGCTGTTCATCGGCGGTTTGTAGCAGCCAAACAGATGGTCGATATAGTGATTGCAGTGGGCTAAATCGGCGACCCACGCTTCGCCCCCGCGGCGTGACAGCCGCTCCAGCCGCTGCCGGCTCTGGGGAAAATCCCGCAGGATCTTCAGCACCGCGTGCTGGTCGAGGTGAATGATGGTGCGGCGGTAAATCGCCTCTGCCTGTTCGTCCACCATCACCTTATGCAGCGTAAAAGGCGGGAAGAAAAACAGCCTTCCGGGGCGCATGGTGTAGTGACGATTATCGACGATCGCTACGCCAAAGCCCTCTTCCACGTAGAGGATCTCCAGACACTGATGCCAGTGATGGTAGCGCACGGTATTGGCAAACAAGCGGCTGAACGAGGCCACGGTATCGTTCAGGGCGATCAGTTCCAGAAGGTCGGATGTCGGCGTGTCGCGCATAGTGCAATAAAACTCAACTTTTTCCCGTCTGATCGTCTTTATAAACCACCTTTTTAAATTTTCTCAACTGGAGGTTTATTCATCGTTCATGCCTGTGACACGGCTAACATTTCTGCCCCTTGCGGATTCACTATGCTTTGCCGCAGTTGATTACGAGGGCGAACCGATGTGGGCGGCAAACAAAGAAAAATCAAATCCGTTGTCTTCACGCCAGGATGTGGTGGCGTCGTTGAATGAGCTTTTACAAGCGCTGGACACGCAATTTCCGGCAAACCGTTCACGGTTCTCGCTGGGCGATACCTGCGCCCATTACACAACGGATATTGCGCAGATGGAGGGCCTTTCCCGCGCGCTGTGGGGGCTGTTTCCGCTGATGGCGTCCGGCGAAAGCACGCCGTTCAGCGAGAAGTACCTTACCGCCATCAAGATCGGTACCGACCCGCAAAGCACAGGCTACTGGGGCGAAACCGGCCCGTACGATCAGCGTCTGGTGGAGATGGCGGCCTACGGTCTGGGACTTGCTCTGCTGGGGGAGACGCTCACCGCGCGCTTTACCGGACGCGAGGTGATGAACCTGCACGCGTGGCTCAACCAAATCACCGACG
The DNA here is from genome assembly GCF_014982165.1 of Enterobacter cloacae complex sp. P24RS. Classification (NCBI taxonomy): domain Bacteria; kingdom Pseudomonadati; phylum Pseudomonadota; class Gammaproteobacteria; order Enterobacterales; family Enterobacteriaceae; genus Enterobacter; species Enterobacter cloacae complex sp. P24RS. Next base: position 207,526 of record NZ_JADCKU010000003.1, on the reverse strand, counting down.
CGCAGATGCCGGACAGCAACTGGAACTATTTTGCCATTATGGTTCAGCTCGGCTTTAAGCGCGCCGGACTGCCGTACGACCAGGCCGCCATTGACCGTCGCTTTACGCTGATGGACGCCTACTACCTCGGCGACGGCTGGTATTCCGATGGCCCGGGCCGCCCGAAAGACTACTACATCTCCATGGCCTTCCACTTCTACGGCCTGATTTACGCCACCCTGAGCGGTGACGAGGCAAGGTCGGAGGTACTGCGAGAGCGCTCGCGCCTCTTCGCGGAAGACTTTATCTACTGGTCCGCCGCCGACGGCGCCTCGGTTCCGTTTGGCCGCAGCCTGACCTACCGCTTTGCGATGGTCGCCTTCTGGAGCGCGGTGGCCTTTTCCGGGCTGGACGTGTTCACGCCAGGCATCGTGAAGGGCATCGTGCTGCGGCATCTGCGCTGGTGGCAGCAGCAGCCGATTACCGACCGCGACGGCATTCTCACCCTCGGCTTTGCCTGCCCGAACCTGGCGATGTGCGAGGACTACAACTCCCCCGGTTCACCGTACTGGGCGCTGAAAACCTACCTGATTCTGGCGCTGCCGGAGACGCATCCGTTCTGGCAGGCCGACGAGCAGCCGCTGCCCGCGCTGGCTGAGACGCGCGTGATCCCGCACGCGCAGCAGATCCTGATGCATTCGAAAGATTCGCAGCATGCCGTCATGCTCACCGCCGGCCAGCTGGAGCTGAACAACTACGTCAACACCGAAGCGAAATACACCAAATTTGCCTACTCCAGCCGCTTCGGCTTCACCATTGAGCGCGGGCGTTTTGGCCTGAAGCATGCGGCCTGCGATTCCATGCTGCTGCTGGCGGACGGAGACGACTATTTCCGCGGCCGTCGGGAATGCGACGAGGTTCGGGTGGAGGAAAACTACATTTTTTCGCGCTGGTCGCCGTGGCGCGACGTGCACATAGAGACCTGGCAGATCCCGTTCGGGGAGTGGCACCTGCGCCTGCACCGCATCAACAGCGCACGTACCCTGCAAACCGTCGAGGGCGGCTTTGCGGTGCTGAAAACGGACCACCAGCTGCGCGAGCGGGGAAGTTACCTGACGGCAGAAAACGGCAGCAGCGCGATTGTCGATCTCTCGCCCGAAATCACCCGCACGCCGGCCAGCGTCGTCACCCCGCCCAACAGCAGCGTGATGTTTGCCGGGTGTGCCTCCATTCCGCTATTGCAAACCGAACTCCCGCCGGGGGAGAGCTGGCTCTGCTGCGCCGTCCTGGCCTGCGAAAAACCGATAGCTGCGGCGGTACCGCAGCTGAACATTACCCATCACCAGGTTGTGATCCACGAACCCGGAAGCGAACGTAAGCTGTCGTTCACATTATAAAAATCTGGCCCTACACGTCGGCGAGGATGATATGAAAAGTACATCGACAACCAGCAGAACGGAATATTACAAAATCAGCAGCTTTATTTTTCTCTATTTCTTTACCTGGTCTGCCAGTATTGGCCTGCTGGCAATCTGGCTCGGCCAGAAAGCCAATCTTAGCGGGTCGGTGATTGGAACCGTCTTTGCGGTTAACGGGATCTTCTCCGTTATTCTCAAACCGATCTACGGCTATATTCTCGATAAGATCGGCATGAGCAAATACCTGCTCTATTTTGTGGTGATTATGTCGGCGCTGATGGCTCCGTTCTTTATTTATGTTTACCAGCCGCTGTTAATGTCCAACACCCTGCTGGGGATTATTATCGGCGCGCTCTATTTAAGCTTTGCCTGGTACGCGGGCGTGGCGGCGTGCGAATCTTATTCCGACCGCTTTAGCCGCCTGAACGGCATGGAGTTCGGGCAAATTCGCATGTGGGGCTCGCTCGGCTGGGCGGTGGCGTCGTCCTTCTCCGGCCTGCTGTTTAACCTTTCACCAGCGTATAACTTTATTCTCGGCAGCGTGGCGTCGGTGGTGATGCTGATCGTCCTGCTGAACCTGAAAGTGAACACTAACTCCGCTCACGCAGGGGAGGTGCTGACGAAAGAGAAAATCGCCCCGTCTGACGTTTACGCCCTGCTGCGAAACCGCAAATTCTGGGCCTTCTGCCTGTACGTGGCGGGCGTGGCGTGGATGATGTTTATCGCCGAGCAGCAGTTCTCGCGCTATTTCGTCACCTTCTTCGACGATATTCACGAAGGCAACGCGGTATTTGGCTACCTCGGTACGGTGCAGTCGGGCATGGAATTTGTCATGTATATGGTGGTCCCGCTGTTTGTGAATTTTATTGGCGCCAAGCGCGGGCTGTTAATTGTCGGGCTGGTTGTCGGGGCGCGTCTGATTATTTCCGGCATGTGTGACTCTCACCTGTTAATTTCCGTGCTTAAGCCGCTGTACGGCCTGGAAATATGCCTGCTGCTGGTGTCGGTCTTTAAATATATCGCCGAGCATTTCGACAAGCGCGTCAATGCCACCATGTATTTACTTGGCTATCAGGCGATGCTGTACGTTGGCAACGTGGTGGTTTCTTCTCCTGCCGGCTATATGTACGACCGCATCGGCTTTGAGCACACCTATATCATCATGGGCGCTACGGCGCTGACCTTTACCCTTATTTCTGCCTTTACGTTATCCGCCTGCCAGAGCAAGTGGCGCGGGGCCCGTGCGCTGAACGTAGCAGAAACCTCAACACGCTAATTACGCCGTCAAAGAAGGAACCGAAATATGTTAAGTCGTATCAAAGAGGAACGTCTGTCCGCTATCGCTGCGCCCGTTGATTCCCGCGCGTTCAGCGATGAGCTGAGTTCGGCCCGCGGCCACGTTCTCGACCTGATTAGCCGTCATTTAACGGCGTTCGGCGACAAATTCCCGGCGGAGACCTGTAAAGAGGGCTTTTATCCGCTGACCGAAAACGTGGAGTGGACCACCAGCTTCTGGACCGGCCAGCTGTGGCTGGCGTGGGAGATGAGCGGTGAGGAGAAATTTCGCGCGATGGCGGAAAAACACGTGCGCTCCTTTGGCCTGCGCATCGCCGGGCGCAACGACACCAACACCCACGATTTAGGCTTCCTGTACACGCTTTCCTGCGTGGCGGCCTGGCGACTGACCGGCAGCCGCGAGGCGCGCGGCTTCTCGCTGCTGGCGGCGGAGGCGCTGCTGGAGCGCTTCCATGAGAAGGCGAAGATCATCCAGGCGTGGGGCGATCTCTCCGATCCCGATCAGGCCGGACGGATGATCATCGACTGCAACATGAACCTGCCGCTGCTCTACTGGGCAACCGAGCAGACGGGCGATCCGCGTTTTGCCGACGCGGCCAAAGCGCACGTCATGCAGGCGGCGACGTACCTTATTCGTGACGATGCGTCCACCTTCCACACCTACTATATGGATGTGTTAACCGGCGCGCCACGCTACGGCAACACGCAGCAGGGCTATGCCGACGACTCGTGCTGGTCGCGCGGGCAGGCGTGGGGGATTTACGGCTTCCTGCTGAGCTATATCTATACCGGCGATGAAACGATGATTGCCCTGTCGAAACGGCTGGCGAACTACTTCCTCAACCGCCTGCCGGAGGATTACGTCTGCCACTGGGATCTGGCGCTGGTGGGCACCGACGCGCTGCGCGACTCATCGTCGGCGGCAATCGCGGTGTGCGGGCTGCTGGAGCTGGTGAAGCATCTGCCGGTGACGGATCCGGACCGGGAGCGTTATCTGGAGTGGGCGAAAGGCATCATGTCGTCGCTGACGAAGCACTATCTGATGGGCAAAGACGAAAAGGGCAACGGGATCCTCAAGCACTCGGTATACCACCTGGCGAGCAACAAAGGCGTGGATGAATGCGCAAGCTGGGGCGATTACTTCTATGTTGAGGCGCTGGTGCGCTTCACCCAGAGCTGGAAGCTGTACTGGTAACGGGCAGGGGTGTCACCACCCAAGCACTTCTTTAATGGCGCGCCGGTAGGGCGTATCAAGCTGGGCAGGCACGCGGCAAATATAGTCCCGCGCATGGCTGCGGGCCTGTCCGCTGAGGCCGTCGAGATAGGCGATGGCCTCGTCCACGGCAGGAACTCTGCCCTCCTGCGACGCGCTTCTCGGGGGAAGCCCGGTCCAGATGAGCGCCTCAATTCCTCTCTCCCTCGCCCACGTTGAGATCACTCCCGCGTTGCGTCCGGTTATCAGCAGCGAGCCGATACCATCGCAACGATCGTCAGGAATGCCCTCCCGCTCGCGCAGGGCCTGAGAGGCCACGCTGAGCGAAGTGGCGTTCAGCCATACCCAAAGCACAGGCAGGGCGGGCGCGTTCATGCAGATGGCGGTCGCCAGTTCGCCGCCATCGCTTACGCGGCAGAACTCGACGGGCAGTGATGGCCCGTCGGTTTGCCACTCACCGGCTACCGGTAACGCGCCGCTTTTCCAGATTAACGAGCCCCAGCCAAGACAAGCGATTTTCATGCTGTTCCTCTGCGCGACGTGAACCAATAGCCTCAGACGTTATGCCTTAGGAATACGCAGCGTCTGGCCGGGATAAATTTTATCCGGGCTGGAGAGCATCGGGCGGTTCGCCTCAAAGATCTTGTTGTACTGGTTGGCATCGCCGTACACGGTTTTAGAGATGGCGCTCAGGGTGTCGCCGGATTTCACCGTATAGTAGGTTGCTTCATCTTTAGCGTCCGTTGCGGTGATATTGTTCTCCACCTCGCTGACGCCCGCGATGTTGCCGACGGCGACCTGGATTTTTTCTTTCTGCTCCTGCGTCAGCCCGTCGCCCGTTACGCTGGCTTTGCCATCGGTGACGTTAACCTGAACTTTATCGGAACCGGGAATGTTGAGTTTCTTGAGGTGCTCGGTGATTTTGTCGCTCTGACCCTTATGATCGGTCAGGTTGTCCCACAGCTTTTCGCCTGCTTCTTTCACGAAGTTAAAAAGACCCATTCCATCCTCCTGTTAAACATGAAGTCAGAATAAGCATAGCAGTTGAGCGGTAAGGTGATAAAAAAAGCCCGGTGCGTTAACGCTTACCGGGCCTGCGGGGGAAAATTGTAGGCCGGGTAAACGCAGTGCCACCCGGCAAATTTCACAGAACTTAAACCCCTTGCTCCAGAATACGGATGTGGGTTTCAAGGACATCCCCTTTCACCGCATCGCTCCACGCTTTCATATGCGCGGTCTGCAAATGCGCTTCAAGGTGGGCGACGGTTTCCCACTGCTCCACCATGATGATGGAGTCTGGCGCGGTTGCCTGGAAGCTAGCGTCGGTAGCGGCATCCACCATCGGCGCGTAGCCGTGGCAGCCTTCTTCCTTCAGAACGGTCGGGATGATTTTCGCGAACTGATCCAGCACCGCCTGGCGGTGATGTTGGCCGGGACGCGTACGGATTTCAGCAATTACGGTAAGCATGGTTAACTCCTTCTAATTCCAGGCTAACAGTTAAGCAAAAATTTCCGCGAGATGCTTGCGATATTCTGCGATATAGCGCGGGACGTCCGGCATTTTAATCACGTCGTTGACGATAAAGGTCGGCAGCGGCGTCATTCCCAGGAACTGGTTAGCCTTGTGGAACGGCAGATACGCGCCGTCTACGCCCACGCCTTCAAAGAACTGATCGTTCTCGGTGAACGCTTCAAGAGGCGCGTTCCAGGTCAGGGAGAGCATATATTTTTTGCCCTGAATCAGGCCGCCGGAACCGTATTTTTTAGACGCATCTGAACGGGTACGACCGTCGCTGGCATACAGCGAACCGTGACCTTCGGTGAACACGTCGTCCATGTATTTTTTCACGGTCCACGGTGCGCCCATCCACCAGCCCGGCATCTGCCAGATCACCACGTCGGCCCACAGGAAGTTCTGCACTTCGGCCTTCACGTCATAATCGCTGTCCACGCGCACGACCTTAACATCATGTCCGGCGTCGCGCAGGAAACCATCCGCGACCTCGGTCAGGGTGTCATTCAGCTGGCCTTTAGAGTGCGCAAATTCTTTTGCGCCGTTGATAATCAGAATGTTGCTCATTATTTGTCCTCGATGCTGAGAGTATGCCGGGTATTCTACGCGCGAGGACGGAGCGGAAAAATAAGCAAAATGTGCAAAGTCTTTTGCGCTAAGCGCAATAATCTTACCAGCTGACGGTTACCGCAAAGCCCCCTTGAGGCGCATTGTCCAGCGAGACGCGCATCCCGTGTAGCGTTGCGATACGCTTCACTATAGACAACCCCAGGCCGCTGCCGGTGGCGTCCTGCCCGGGTGGGCGATAAAAACGCTCGCCAATGCGTGCCAGCGCTTCAGGAGAAATGCCCGGTCCGTTATCGCGCACGGTAAAGCTTTGGGTATTCAGCGTCACGTCCACCACGCTGCCGCGCGGGCTGTAACGAACGGCGTTGTCCAGCAGGTTACGCGCCAGCAGGCTCAGCAGCAGCGGCTGCCCATGACGCATCACCTCGGGCGCATTAACGTTGAGCCGAACATCAATGCCCGCCTGCTGCGCCGGATGCCAGATGTCCAGCACCGCAGATTGCAGCAAATCAGCCATCGCCACGGGTTCGACGTCATCAAGGTTATCCAGTGAATCCAGGCGCGACAGGGTAAGAAGCTGGTCCACCAGCCGGGAGGCGCGGTCGATGCCCGCATGCAGTTGCCCCAGCGCTTTAGACTGCGCCTCGGGATCGTCGTGGGAAAGCTGCGCCACGTCGGTTTGCACCTTCAGCGCGGCCAGCGGGCTGCGCAGCTCGTGGGCGGCGTCCGAGGTGAAGCGGCGCTCGCGGGCCATCATCTCCTGCGTACGGGCAAAAAGATGGTTAAGCGCATCAAGCAGGGGACGAACCTCCGTCGGCACGCCGTGGGTGGGCAGCGTATCGGTCGCATCCGGCGAGCGCGAGCGCAGGGTCTGCGCCAGGTTTTTCAACGGCTTCAGTTCCCGGCTCAGCAGGACAATCAGCAACAGCAGCATCACGGGCAGCGCCACCAGCCACGGCGTCAGCTGCGAGCTGACCACGTCCAGCGCCATATCCTGTCGGTACTCCCACTCCTGACCGACCACCACGCGGTATTTCCCGTCCGGGGAGGTTAGCCACAGGAAACGCCATTCGTCGCTGTCATCCTGCAACCGACCGTCAGCAAACCCCTCCCGGCGGTAGTGATAGGGGATGTCGCGCCCGTTCTCGCCGTCGTTAAGCACCATGCTGCCGTCGGCGGTGAAGATCGCGAAGGCCAGCGCGTCGTCGTCAAGATGGCCGTGTTTCGCTTTTTTCGGCACCTCGCGCATACGCTCCGGCGCGCGGAGTTCGTCCACGTCCATCGTCAGCAGCCGTTTGGCAAACAGCATCTGCTGGGTATCGAACAGTTTATCGAGCTTGTCGGTCGTCTGGTGCCAGGCGACCACGCTTGCGGCAAACCAGGCCGCCAGGGAAAGCAGCAAAAAGAGCAGCGTCAGGCGCAGCTTCAGGCTCAGGCGTTGGGTCAGTTTCATGCGTCACCCAGGGTATAACCGATGCCGTGCACGGTGCGGATAAATTCGCTGCCGAGCTTGCGGCGTAAATGATGTACATGGACTTCGACGGCGTTGCTGGAGACGTCATCATCCCAGTTGTAGAGTTTCTCTTCGATGGCCTTGCGCGGCAGCACGCGGCCCGCGTTGCGCATCAGCAGTTCCAGCAGGGCGAACTCTTTTGGTTTAAGCACCAGCGTTTCGCCGTCCAGCGTGGCGACAAGGCTTGTGGGGTCGAGCGTGACCTTGCCGTGACGCAGCTCGCTGCGCGCCTGCCCGTGACTGCGGCGCACCAGCGCTTCGAGGCGGGCTGCCACTTCAATCAGCGCGAACGGTTTACACAGGTAATCATCCGCCCCCAGGCGTAAGCCTTCCACGCGCTGGTTCAGCGCATCCCGCGCCGTCAGGATCAGCACCGGCTCGCTCTTACCGCTTTCGCGCCAGGCGCGCAGGATCTCAAGGCCGTCAATTTCCGGCAGCGTCAGGTCCAGCACCACGGCATCGTAAGGCGCGGTGTACAGGGCCGCCTGACCGGTTTTACCGTCGGTAAACCAGTCCACGTTAAAGCCCATTTTGCTTAAGCCCGCTTTGATGCCATCGCCGATAAGCTTGTCGTCTTCTACCAGTAAAATGCGCATTGTCCCTCCTTGATGCCGTCAGTAAACCTTCTGCACGCGCATGCTGTACAGTAAAAATAAATAAATTTTCCCCTTAAGAAGTTGTTAAGGTTTACCCTGTTTAATGGATTGTGAAACGACATTAAAGGGAGAGATTAAGATGAAAAAATACGCTGCAATTGCTGCCATCATGATGATGACCACTGCCCCTGTTTTTGCTGCACAGGGCGGCTTCACGGGCCCATCTGCAACACAGACCCAGACGCAAACCCAGCAGGGCGGCTTTGTCGATAACAACGCCAACCTCACCACCGCGGCTAAAGTGAAAGACATGAAGGACGACAGCTGGGTGAAGCTGCGCGGTAACATCACCGAGCGCCTGTCCGATGACCGTTACACCTTCCGCGACGAAAGCGGCACGGTGGTGGTTGAGATCGACCACAAGCGCTGGAACGGCGTGACGGTGACGCCACAGGATAAAGTCGAGCTTCAGGGTAAAATCGATAAAGACTGGAACGAGTTTGAAATCGACGTGAAGCAGGTTATCAAGCTGAACAAATAACCCGGAAAGGGCCGCATGAGCGGCCCTTTTTCTTTGTGACTCAACTCGCCAGATGAGGTAGTATCTGCGGCAATATTGCCTGAAACCCATCGGTTTCTGAGTTGAGGAATCACACGTAATGAGCGATATGGCAGAGCGCCTCGCGCTACATGAATTCACGGAAAACGCCTACCTGAACTACTCCATGTACGTCATCATGGACAGGGCGTTGCCGTTTATCGGGGATGGCCTGAAGCCCGTTCAGCGCCGCATCGTCTATGCGATGTCCGAACTGGGGCTGAATGCTACCGCCAAGTTCAAGAAATCCGCCCGTACCGTTGGTGACGTGCTGGGTAAATACCATCCGCACGGCGACAGCGCCTGCTATGAAGCGATGGTGCTGATGGCCCAGCCGTTCTCTTATCGCTATCCGCTGGTGGATGGCCAGGGGAACTGGGGGGCACCGGACGATCCGAAATCCTTCGCGGCGATGCGTTACACCGAATCCCGTCTGTCTAAATATGCCGAAGTGCTGCTGGGCGAGCTGGGGCAGGGTACGGTTGACTGGGTGCCAAACTTCGACGGTACGATGCAGGAGCCGAAAATGCTGCCTGCCCGCCTGCCGAACATCCTGCTGAACGGCACCACCGGTATCGCCGTGGGTATGGCGACGGACATTCCGCCGCACAACCTGCGTGAAGTGGCGAAAGCCGCCATCACCCTGATTGAGCAGCCGAAAACCTCGCTGGACGATCTGCTGGATATCGTGCAGGGGCCGGACTATCCGACCGAAGCCGAAATCATCACCTCGCGTGCTGAAATCCGCAAAATCTACCAGAACGGTCGCGGCTCCGTGCGCATGCGCGCGGTTTGGACCAAAGAGGATGGCGCGGTGGTGATCACCGCGCTGCCGCACCAGGTTTCCGGGGCCAAAGTGCTGGAGCAGATCGCCACCCAGATGCGCAATAAAAAGCTGCCGATGGTGGACGACCTGCGCGACGAATCGGATCACGAAAACCCGACCCGTCTGGTGATTGTACCGCGCTCTAACCGCGTGGACATGGAGCAGGTAATGAACCACCTGTTCGCCACTACCGATCTGGAAAAAAGCTATCGCATCAACCTGAACATGATTGGTCTGGACGGTCGTCCGGCGGTGAAAAACCTGCTGGAGATCCTCACCGAATGGCTGGCCTTCCGCCGCGATACGGTGCGCCGTCGTCTGAACCATCGTCTGGAAAAAGTGCTTAAGCGCCTGCATATCCTTGAAGGTTTGCTGGTGGCGTTCCTCAACATTGACGACGTGATCGAAATCATTCGTACCGAGGACGAACCTAAGCCCGCCCTGATGTCGCGCTTTGGCATCAGTGAAACCCAGGCCGAAGCAATTCTCGAACTGAAGCTGCGCCATCTCGCTAAGCTGGAAGAGATGAAGATCCGCGGCGAGCAGGACGAGCTGGAAAAAGAGCGCGATCAGCTTCAGGCGATTCTGGCGTCCGAGCGCAAGATGAACACCCTGCTGAAGAAAGAGTTGCAGGCCGACGCCGACGCCTTTGGCGATGACCGTCGTTCTCCGCTGCACGAGCGTGAAGAAGCGAAGGCGATGAACGAGCACGACATGCTGCCGTCCGAGCCGGTAACCATCGTGCTGTCCCAGAGCGGCTGGGTGCGTAGCGCCAAAGGCCACGATATCGACGCGCCGGGCCTGAGCTACAAGTCCGGCGACAGCTTTAAGGCGGCGGTGAAAGGCAAGAGCAACCAGCCGGTGGCGTTTATCGACTCCACGGGCCGCAGCTACGCCATTGACCCGATCACCCTGCCGTCCGCGCGCGGGCAGGGCGAGCCGCTGACCGGCAAGCTTACGTTGCCGCCGGGCGCCACGGTTGACCATATGCTGATGGAAGCCGACGACCAGAAGCTGTTGATGGCCTCCGATGCGGGCTACGGCTTTATCTGTACCTTTAACGATCTGGTGTCGCGTAACCGTGCCGGTAAAGCGCTGATCAGCCTGCCGGATAACGCACACGTGATGCCGCCGCTGATCATTGAGAACGAAAGCGACATGCTGCTGGCGATCACCTCTGCCGGACGTATGCTGATGTTCCCGGTCAGCGATCTGCCGGAGCTGTCGAAAGGGAAGGGCAACAAAATCATCAGTATCCCGTCAGCGGAAGCGGCAAAAGGCGAAGATGGCCTGGCGCATCTCTTCCTGCTGCCGCCGCAGAGCACGCTGACCATTCACGTCGGCAAACGTAAGATCAAACTGCGTCCGGAAGAGTTGCAGAAGGTGGTGGGTGAGCGCGGACGTCGCGGCTCACTGATGCGCGGCCTCCAGCGAATCGACCGCGTGGAGATCGACTCGCCGGCGCGCAGCAAAGCGGACGACAGCGAAGAGTAACCTGTTTCATCCCCCTCTGTCCGGAGGGGGTATTACCGTAAAATTTCCCGTAAAAACGTTGTTAATTCGTGCGTTGCGATTAACAATACGCGCTCGTAATAAAGTCCTTACCTGGCCACAGGTGAAGTATAATTGTCAGCTGTCAGGGCTTCAGAGGTCGCTATGCTATACATTGTTCGTCTCATTCTTACCGTTATTTACTGCATTCTGGTCTGTATTTTCGGATCGATTTACTGCCTGTTCAGCCCGCGTAACCCAAAGCATGTCGCGACGTTTGGCCACATGTTTGGCCGTCTTGCGCCGCTGTTTGGCCTGAAGGTTGAGAAGCGTCTGCCTGAAGGGGCGGAGAATTTCGGTAACGCCATCTATATCGCTAACCATCAGAACAACTTCGATATGGTGACGGCCTCAAATATTGTTCTTCCGCCGACCGTAACCGTGGGTAAAAAGAGCCTGCTGTGGATCCCGTTTTTCGGCCAGCTGTACTGGCTCACCGGTAACTTGCTGATTGACCGTAACAACCGCGCCAAAGCGCATGGCACCATTGCGGAAGTGGTGGATCAGTTTAAAAAGCGTCGGATCTCAATCTGGATGTTCCCGGAAGGCACGCGCAGCCGCGGTCGCGGCCTGCTGCCGTTCAAGACCGGCGCGTTTCATGCTGCAATTGCGGCGGGTGTTCCAATTATTCCCGTGTGTGTTTCCAATACATCGAATAAGATTAATCTTAACCGTCTGAATAACGGACTGGTGATTGTCGAAATGCTGCCGCCGGTGGATACCTCTACATACGGTAAAGACCAGGTGCGCGAGCTGGCCACGCACTGTCGTGAGCTGATGGCTCAGCATATTGCGCAGCTCGATAAAGAAGTTGCAGAGCGAGAAGCCGCCGGTAAGATTTAACCGGCGTCGTTTAAGGGAAAACGAATTCCCGCGTTGTTAGTCGTTTCAGATGGAGCTTATATGTCACTCAGTCGGCGTCAGTTTATTCAGGCTTCGGGTATCGCCCTTTGTGCGGGTGCGATGCCGCGGACAGCCAGCGCCGCCGGGCAGCAACAGCCGCTGCCCATTCCGCCGTTGATTGAATCCCGTCGCGGGCAGCCGCTATTCCTCACGCTTCAGCGTAGCCACTGGTCCTTTACCCAGGGAACGCGCGCGCAGGTATGGGGCATTAACGGACGCTACCTTGGGCCGACCATTCGCGTGTGGAATGGCGATGACGTTAAGCTCATCTACAGTAACCGGACGACTGAAAATGTCGCGATGACCGTCAGTGGATTGCAGGTGCCGGGGCCGCTAATTGGCGGCGCGGCGCGCATGATGTCGCCGAATGCCGACTGGGCGCCCGTGCTCCCGATTCGTCAGAGCGCGGCGACACTGTGGTATCACGCCAATACCCCGAACCGCACCGCCCAGCAGGTCTACAACGGCCTGGCCGGGATGTGGCTGATTGAGGATGAGGTCAGTAAAACGCTGCCGATCCCAAATCACTACGGCGTGGACGATTTCCCGGTCATCATCCAGGACAAGCGCCTGGATAACTTTGGCACGCCGGAGTACAGCGAGCCGGGCAGCGGTGGCTTTGTGGGCGATACGCTGCTGGTTAACGGCGCGCAAAGCCCGTTTGTGGAAGTGTCACGTGGCTGGGTGCGCCTGCGTCTGCTGAACGCCTCCAACTCGCGCCGTTACCAGTTGCAGATGAGCGACGGCCGTGCGCTGCATGTTATTTCAGGCGATCAGGGATTATTACCCGCGCCGGTATCGGTGAAACAGCTGGCGCTGGCGCCGGGCGAACGGCGTGAAATCCTCGTTGATATGACCAACGGGGATGAAGTGTCCGTGACCTGCGGCGAAGCGGCAAGCATTGTTGACCGCATACGCGGGTTCTTTGAGCCGTCGAGCGTTCTGGTCTCCACGCTGGTGCTGACGCTGCGCCCGACCGGCCTGCTGCCGCTGGTGACCGATAGCCTGCCGATGCGCCTGCTGCCGCAGGAGATCGTGACCGGGCCGGCAGTGCGCAGTCGCGATATCAGCCTGGGCGATGACCCGGGCATCAACGGCGCGCTGTGGGACGTTAACCGCATTGATATCACCGCCCAGCAGGGAACCTGGGAGCGCTGGACCGTTCGCTCGGAGATGCCGCAGTCGTTCCATATTGAAGGAGTGTCGTTCCTGATCCGCAACGTCAACGGGGCGATGCCGTTCCCGGAAGACAGAGGCTGGAAAGATACCGTCTGGGTGGATGGGCAGGTAGAACTGCTGGTCTACTACGGTCAACCGTCGTGGCCGCACTTCCCGTTCCTGTTCCACAGCCAGACGCTGGAGATGATGGACAGGGGCTCGGTAGGGCAGATGCTGGTCAATCCGGCGCCGTAAAACGTGTCGGGTGGCGGCTTCGCCTTACCCGACCTACACGCGCGCAGGCCCGGTAAGCGTAGCGCCACCGGGCAATAAATACCCCTTCATTTCCCACAATGTTCCAGCGTATAATCCCGCTCCTTTTGTCTATTTTTTCTTCGGAAGCATTATGAGCGCTATTTCCCTGATCCAGCCGGATCGCGACCTCTTCTCCTGGCCCCAGTACTGGGCGGCCTGCTTTGGACCGGCGCCGTTTCTGCCGATGTCCCGGGAAGAGATGGATCAACTGGGCTGGGACAGCTGCGATATCATTCTGGTAACGGGTGATGCGTATGTCGATCACCCGAGCTTCGGCATGGCGATCTGTGGCCGTATGCTTGAAGCCCAGGGCTTCCGCGTGGGGATCATCTCCCAGCCTGACTGGAACAGCAAAGACGACTTCATGCGTCTGGGCAAGCCAAACCTGTTCTTCGGCGTGACCGCGGGCAACATGGACTCGATGATCAACCGCTATACCGCTGACCGTAAGCTGCGCCATGACGACGCTTATACGGCAGACAACGTGGCGGGTAAACGTCCCGATCGCGCGACCCTCGTTTACACCCAGCGATGCAAAGAAGCATGGAAAGACGTGCCGGTGATCCTGGGCGGCATCGAGGCTAGCCTGCGCCGTACCGCGCACTACGACTACTGGTCTGACACCGTGCGCCGCTCGGTGCTGGTGGATTCGAAAGCCGATATGCTGATCTTCGGTAACGGTGAGCGTCCGCTGGTGGAAGTGGCACACCGTCTGGCGCAGGGTGAAGCGGTCAGCGAGATCCGCGACGTGCGCAACACCGCGATCATGGTGAAAGAGGCGCTGCCGGGCTGGAGCGGGGTGGATTCCCGCATTATCGATATGCCGGGCAAAATCGACCCTATCCCACATCCGTACGGTGACGATCTGCCGTGCGCGGATAACAAACCGGTTGAACCGAAGAAAGCGGAAGCAAAGGCCGTGGTGGTGCAGCCGCCGCGTCCGAAGCCGTGGGAGAAGACCTACGTGCTGCTGCCGTCTTACGAGAAGGTGAAAAGCGATAAGGTGCTCTACGCCCACGCGTCGCGTATTCTGCACCACGAAACCAACCCGGGCTGCGCCCGAGCGCTGATGCAAAAGCACGGTGAGCGCTATATCTGGGTTAACCCGCCGGCAATCCCGCTTTCTACCGAAGAGATGGACAGCGTCTTTGCCCTGCCGTACAAGCGCGTGCCGCATCCGTCATACGGCAACAGCCGTATTCCGGCGTACGAGATGATCCGCTTCTCGGTCAATATCATGCGCGGCTGCTTTGGCGGGTGCTCCTTCTGTTCGATCACCGAACACGAAGGCCGTATCATCCAGAGCCGCTCTGAAGAGTCGATTGTTAACGAGATCGAAGCGATTCGCGACTCGGTGCCGGGCTTTACCGGCGTGATCTCCGATCTGGGTGGCCCGACGGCGAACATGTATATGCTGCGCTGTAAATCGCCGCGCGCCGAGCAGACCTGCCGCCGTCTCTCCTGTGTCTATCCGAGCATTTGTGAGCATATGGACACCAACCACGAGCCGACGATCAACCTCTACCGCCGCGCGCGCGATCTCAAAGGCATCAAGAAGATCCTGATCGCCTCTGGCGTGCGTTACGACATCGCCGTGGAAGATCCGCGCTACATTAAAGAGCTGGCGACGCACCACGTGGGCGGGTATCTGAAGATCGCCCCGGAGCACACCGAAGAAGGCCCGCTGTCCAAAATGATGAAGCCGGGCATGGGCAGCTACGACCGCTTTAAACAGCTCTTCGACACCTACTCAAAACAGGCGGGGAAAGAGCAGTATCTGATCCCTTACTTCATCTCCGCGCACCCTGGCACGCGTGATGAAGACATGGTGAACCTGGCGCTGTGGCTGAAGCAGCGTCGGTTCCGTCTGGATCAGGTGCAGAACTTCTATCCGTCGCCGCTCGCTAACTCGACGACCATGTATTACACCGGCAAGAACCCGCTGAGTAAGATTGGCTATAAGAGTGAAGACGTGGTGGTGCCGAAAGGGGATAAACAGCGCCGTCTGCATAAAGCGCTGTTGCGCTATCACGACCCGAAAAACTGGCCGCTGATCCGTCAGGCGCTGGAAGAGATGGGCAAAAAGCACCTCATTGGCTCGCGTCGTGATTGTCTGGTGCCTGCGCCAACGCTGGAAGAGATGCGCGAAGCGCGCCGCCAGAACCGCAATACGCGCCCGGCGTTGACGAAGCACACGCCGATTGTGCATCAGCGTTCGAATGGTAATTCCAGCGCGAAGAAGCCCGTGAAGCGCAAAGCGTAAAGAAAAACCCCGGCAAGCCGGGGTTTTTTATTAACCGCCAAACTGGTCCGGGTCTGGCCCAAGGCGCTTACCCTGATCCAGCTTCGCAATCTCACCCAGTTCGTCTTTATCCAGGCGGAAATCCCAGACGTCGAAGTTCTCGGCGATACGCGACGGCGTGACCGATTTCGGGATCACTACCAGACCGCTGTCCAGATGCCAGCGGATGACAATCTGCGCCGGCGTTTTGCCGTACTTATCCGCCAGCTCGCGGATAATTTTCTGGTCAAACACTCCTTCGCCGCCCTGAGCCAGCGGGCTCCAGGATTCGGTCTGGATCTTGTGCGTGGCGTTCCACGAATGAAGCTGGCGCTGCTGCATCAGCGGATGCAGCTCAATCTGGTTAATTACCGGCGCGACGCCCGTTTCATCAATCAGGCGTTGCAGGTGATGAACCTGGAAATTACAGATGCCGATGCTTTTAATCAGCCCCTCTTTTTGCAGGTCAATCATCCCCTTCCAGGCATCAACGTAATGATCGATAGCCGGAACCGGCCAGTGCATCAGATAGAGATCGACAAAATCGAGCTGGAGTTTCTCCAGGCTCTCCTGCAACGCTTCGCGGGGACGCTTTTGATCGTCGTTCCACAGCTTGGTGGTGATGAATAACTCATCGCGGGGAACGCCAGCGCTGGCAAGCGCGGTCCCCACGCCGTCCTCGTTTTTATAGGCGGCGGCAGTATCGATGGACCGATAGCCGACTTCCAGGGCTTTATGAATGGCGGAGACGACCTCGTCGTTACCGGCTTTCCATACACCTAGCCCCAGCTGGGGCATCACGTTGCCGTCCTGTAGCTTGATTACGGTTTGGTTTGCCATTTTTCCTCCTTCAGGTGCTCATCGCCGGAGGGAACCTCCGACGATGTGATGTGCATTAAGTCTGGACGAAATGTCAAAAAACGAAAGTCAGGATCCTAAAAACGCTTAGCGTGCCGCTTCGTAAATGCGACGGCTGACGTCCAGGGTGATGTCGCCATGCTCGCCGATCTGCGTCATGCCGTGTGCTTCCAGTTTCGCCAGCAGGGCAGGGATGGAGCTGCCGTCCAGGCCGTAGTCAGAAAGACGCGTTGGCACACCCAGGCTTTCAAAGAACTGACGGGTGGCTGCAATCGCGGCATCAATACGCGCATCGTCGGAACCCTCGGTGATGTTCCACACGCGTTCGGCGTACTGGAGCAGCTTGGCGCGTTTAACGTCACGTTTTTCGTTCCACAGCGCAGGCAGAACCACCGCCAGCGTCTGGGCGTGATCCAGTCCGTGCATCGCCGTCAGCTCGTGGCCGAGCATATGGGTAGCCCAGTCCTGCGGCACGCCTGCACCGATCAGGCCGTTCAGCGCCTGGGTGGCGGCCCACATGACGTTGGCACGCACGTCGTAGTTTTCAGGCTCTTTCAGCGCTTTCGGACCTTCCTCAATCAGCGTCAGCAGAATGCCTTCCGCAAAGCGATCCTGAATTTTGGCATTAACAGGATAAGTCACGTACTGCTCAACGGTGTGAACAAAGGCGTCAACCACGCCGTTCGCCACCTGACGTGCAGGCAGGGTATAGGTGTAAACCGGATCGAGGATCGCGAACACGGGCTGAACGTGTTCGTTCATAAAGGCCTGCTTGTCACCGGTGGTTTTACGGGAGATGACCGCGCCTTTGTTGGATTCAGAGCCGGTGGCCGGCAGCGTCAACACGGAGCCCATCGGGATGGCACTGCTAATGTCGCTGCCGCCCGTTTCCAGAATATGCCACGGGTCGATGCCGTCAGCGTAATGCGCTGCCGCCGCGATGAATTTGGTGCCGTCCAGCACGGAGCCGCCGCCCACCGCCAGCAGGAAGGTGATCTGCTCCTCGCGGGCGATTTTCACCGCGTTCATCAGCGTTTCATAAGACGGGTTAGGCTCGATCCCGCCGAACTCGCGCACGTCCAGTCCTTCCAGCGCGCGGTAAACCTGATCCAGTACGCCGGTTTTTTTCACGCTGCCGCCGCCGTAGGTAATCAGGACGCGGGCGTCCGTCGGGATTTGTGCACGCAGGTCAGCGATAGCGTCTTTACCAAACAGAATGCGGGTTGGGGTGTGAAGGTTAAAGTTGTTCATGGCTTGTTCCCTGTAGTGGGTAAAAAATCGTGGTGGCGCAGAAGGCAACCTGATGCTGCACATTGTGGCGGGCAGGCGCTATCCTCTCAATGCACATTCCTGCCGATGTCTTGCCCATTTCTACAGCGCGCTGGAGAAACGGTAAGAAAATGCGCACACTATTAACGTCGGAAACCGTACCCGGAGTAACTGAAAATGAACCGTGATGCCATCTGCCATCAACTAACGTCGCAGATTAAGAGACTGACAGATAATGGAAATAATGTGTCCGGGCTATTGCCGGATATTCGGCTGCTCTACGGAACCCAGCCCGGTACACGCACCCCGGTGATGTATCAGCCCGGCATCGTTTTTCTCTTTTCTGGCCATAAGATTGGCTATATCAACGAGCGCGTTTTCCGTTACGATCCCAATGAATATCTGCTTCTGACAGTACCTTTACCCTTCGAATGTGAAACCTTCGCGACAGAGGATGTGCCCCTGGCCGGGATCCGCGTCAACGTCGATATCCTCCAGTTGCAGGAGCTGCTGATGGAGATTGGGGAGGACGAACTGTTCCGGCCGTCGATGGCGGCAAGCGGCATTAACTCCGCGACCTTATCGGATGAAATTCTTTGCGCGATCGAACGCCTGTTAGATGTGATGGAAAGGCCGCTGGACGCCCGTATTCTCGGAAAGCAGATTATCCGCGAAATTCTTTATCACGTGCTGCTGGGGCCGGGCGGCGGGGCGCTGCTGGCGCTGGTAAGCCGGCAAACGCACTTCAGCCTGATTAGCCGCGTGCTGAAGCGCATTGAGAGCCAGTACACCGAAAACCTCAGCGTTGACCAGCTGGCGGCGGAAGCCAATATGAGCGTCTCGGCGTTTCACCATAACTTTAAATCCGTCACCAGCACGTCGCCGTTGCAGTACCTCAAAACCTACCGTCTGCACAAGGCGCGGATGCTGATGATCCACGATGGCATGAAGGCCAGCGCGGCGGCGATGCGGGTTGGATATGAAAGCGCGTCGCAGTTTAGTCGGGAGTTTAAGCGTTACTTCGGCGTTACGCCGGGGGAAGATGCGTCGCGCATCCGAACCATGCAGGGAGCCTGAGGGGAAACGTAGGCCGGGTAAGCGGTAGCGCCACCCGGCTTTTGGTTATGCACTGCAATACTTTTTCTTAATCACCACCGCAATGGTACCCACCAGCCCAGCAACCAGCAGGAAGATCGGCAGCACCATCAGGAACGTCATCACCTGGTCTTCATGGCGCTTAACAAAGGGGATCATATTCAGCGCGTAGCCGAGCGTGGTGACCACGCCCACCCAGAGCAGGGCACTCAGCCAGTTGAAGAACTGGAAGCGGCGGTTAGACAGGCCTGAAATTCCCGCCATGGTTGGCAGCAGGGTACGCACAAACGCCAGAAAACGCCCGGCGAGCAGCGCCAGCAGGCCGTGGCGGTCAAACATGCAGGTCGCACGCTGGTGGTATTTTTGCGGCAGCTGCGCCAGCCAGCCCTTCACCACGCGGGTGTTTCCAAGCCAGCGCCCCTGCAAATAGCTCAGCCAGCAGCCGAGACTGGCCGCAGAGGTGAGGATCACCATTGTCGGTGCGAAGTCCATCACGCCCTTGCCGATTAACGCTCCTGCGAGCAGAAGCAGGCTGTCTCCGGGTAAAAATGAGGCTGGCAGTAGTCCATTTTCCAGAAACAGCGTCGCGAACATCACGAAATAGACAATCCCGACGACATGCGGGTCCGCCAGCGCGGCAAAATCGTGTTGCCAGAGCGCCGTGATGATATTTTGAATAACAGCCATGGACTTTCCTGTGGAACAGCAGATATAACGCTATTGTACTCCCAAATTTGCCTGTAGGGGTTGATCGCAGGCGCATCTCATACAGACTTTTCCGCTTGCGGTGTTCAGAATGGCTTCCGGGGAGTACATTTCAGTCAGCACTTTACACGATGCGCTCAAACCCTGCCGATAAATCCGCAATTAAATCGTCCACATTTTCCAGCCCGATATGCAGGCGGATTAAGGTCCCCTCAAAGTCCACCTCGCCGCCCGGGCGCAGGGCCGCAATCTGCTCCGGCTGGTTAGGCAGGATCAGCGATTCAA
Organism: Enterobacter cloacae complex sp. P24RS; assembly: GCF_014982165.1. Taxonomy (NCBI): domain Bacteria; kingdom Pseudomonadati; phylum Pseudomonadota; class Gammaproteobacteria; order Enterobacterales; family Enterobacteriaceae; genus Enterobacter; species Enterobacter cloacae complex sp. P24RS. The sequence continues at coordinate 187,587 of NZ_JADCKU010000003.1, read as the reverse complement.
ATCCACCCCAGGAATAGGCCATGCTGAAGAGGGTAAAGTGATCCAGATAGCGCGCCAGCTCGGCGTCATTCAGGCGCTTTTTAAGAACAAATGAGAACAGCCCGCTGCTGCCCGTAAAGTCACGTTGCCAGTATTCGTGGCCTTTGCTGCCCGGCAGCGCCGGATGGTTAACGCGCTCCACCTGCGGATGCAGCGCCAGCCACTGGGCAATTTGCAAGCTGCTTTCGTGGTGCTGACGCAGACGCACGCCGAGCGTACGAATACCCCGGCTGGTCATGTAGGCGGTATCGGCATCCACCATCTGACCCATCAGGTAGGCGTTTTCACGCAGTTGATCCCAGCAGCGGGCGTTAGCTACCGCCGTACCGATCATGCCGTCGGAATGGCCAATCAGATATTTAGTCGCCGCCTGTATGGAGATATCAATATCAAAGTCCAGCGCTTTAAACAGCACGCCTGCCGCCCAGGTATTGTCGATCATGATAATCGCTTCCGGCGCGATACTGCGCACCGCGTTCACGATGGCCGGGACGTCATGCACTTCCATGGTGATGGAGCCGGGAGATTCCAGGAACACCACGCGCGTGTTTGGCTGAACAAGCCCGGCAATGCCTGACCCAATCAGCGGATCGAACCAGCTGGTGGTGACGCCGAGCTTGCTGAGAATTTTGGTGCAGAAGTCCTGGCTTGGTTCGTAGGCGGTATTGGTCATCAGGACGTGGTCGCCCTGTTCCACAAACGCCAGAATGGTATTGGCGACCGCCGCCGCGCCGCACGGGAACAGCGCGCAGCCCGCGCCGCCCTCCAGTTCGCACATGGCTTCCTGCAACGAGAAATGGGTTAGTGTGCCGCGACGACCGTAAAACAGCCCGCCCTTCGCGCGATTACGCGTGGCGATTTTTTTATCCTCGACGGTATCAAACACCAGCGAGGAGGCGCGCTGGATCACGCTGTTGACGGAGCCCTGGGTGTATTTCTTACTGCGTCCTGCCTGCACCAGCGTGGTCTCAAGCTGCTTATTAGTCATATTCGCTAACCCTATTTTTATACGTCTGGACGTCCAGACTACCATGATTGTCAGAATGTGCATCCGGATGCTTATCGAATAAGCAGAAAATATTATTAAAAATACGCATAAAAAATTTTTACTGCGTAAGCGCAAGGAAAGTGAGCGAAAATTACGGCACTATGTAAATACTAATGAGAACTACTATCAATTCGACGACGTTTTGATATTATTACGTTCAGATTTGTGATTTGCGTCCTGGAGATACAGAGTGGGTAATAATTTGATGCAGACGGATCTCTCCGTTTGGGGCATGTACCATCATGCTGACATCGTAGTTAAGATTGTGATGATCGGCCTGATTCTGGCGTCCGTGATCACCTGGGCTATCTTCTTCAGCAAGAGCGCCGAACTTCTTTCACAAAAACGTCGCCTCAAGCGTGAGCAGAAGCAGCTGGCAGAAGCCCGCTCTCTGGATCAGGCTTCTGATATCACCTCATCCTTCCATGCGAAAAGCCTGACCACCCTGTTAGTGAATGAAGCTCAGAACGAGCTGGAACTCTCCGCAGGCAGTGAAGATAACGAAGGCATTAAAGAGCGTACCGGCTTCCGTCTGGAGCGTCGCGTTGCAGCCGTAGGCCGTCATATGGGCCGCGGTAACGGCTATCTGGCGACTATCGGCGCCATCTCCCCGTTTGTCGGCCTGTTTGGTACCGTCTGGGGCATCATGAACAGCTTTATCGGCATCGCCCAGACGCAGACCACTAACCTTGCGGTCGTCGCGCCGGGTATCGCAGAAGCGCTGCTGGCAACGGCTATCGGTCTGGTTGCCGCTATCCCGGCGGTGGTTATCTATAACATCTTTGCGCGCATGATTGGCAGTTACAAAGCCACGCTGGGCGACGTTGCCGCGCAGGTTCTGCTGCTGCAAAGCCGCGACCTGGACCTGAACGCCAGCGCCGTTAAACCGGTGCATGCGGCCTCCAAACTGCGCGTAGGTTGATTGTATGGCAATGCGTCTTAATGAAAATCTGGACGATAACGGTGAAATGCATGAGATCAACGTGACGCCGTTTATCGACGTCATGCTGGTTCTGCTGATTATCTTTATGGTTGCCGCGCCGCTGGCGACGGTGGACGTAAAGGTGAATCTGCCTGCGTCCTCCAGCCAGCCGCAGCCGCGTCCGGAAAAGCCTATCTACCTGTCGGTGAAGGCTGACAAATCCATGTTCCTGGGCAACGACCCGGTGACGGATGCCTCGGTTATTCCGGCGCTGGACCAGCTGACCGGCGGCAAGAAAGACACCACCGTCTTCTTCCGCGCGGATAAAACCGTCGATTACGAAACCATGATGAAGGTAATGGACACGCTGCATCAGGCGGGTTACCTGAAGATTGGTCTGGTCGGCGAAGAGAAAGCGGCCGCGAAGTAAAACGAAGGCGAAGCCGCCTTCCGTGCCGGGTGGCGGCTTCGCCTTACCCGGCCTACAATTTCAGGCTAGCGCCGCCGGGCGAACCACGTTGTCAGCAGTCGGAAGATGTTGTTGACGCCTCTTCATCGAGCGCCACGCAGGTGACGTTTGATGTGCGATAGTTGCCTTCCGAGAGTTTACGGGTCAGGCGCAGGGTGGCGGTTTCGCGTGCCAGCAGGTACTGATAGCTCGCCTCCAGCCGCCCGAGGATCTTCTCCTTCAGCTCAGGGCGCTGTTCAATAATGGCGTTCATCACCGCACCGTAAATTTCCTCTTTGACCTGCAAGGCATAAATCTCCCGGCGGTTCTGCCATTTCAGGCGCACCAGCGTGGCCGGAATTGAAATTAAATCCTGCGTAATACGCGTCATCTCGTCATTTTTTATCTTTTTGAGGGCGTCGAGATTTTGCTTTAAGATAAATTCATCGCTTTTCTTATCATCTAAAGTCAAATAAACGTTATTACCGGTATCATCATTCACGTTAATCTTCCCCCAGCTGATAAAAAATGGGATTGTTTTTTTCACGCGTAATTAAATTAAGCCAAATTTCATTGCCCGCTTCATTTATTTGCTGCGTTTTCTCGGCCATTATTTGACTTAAAGTCTGGGCATCTATTTCCCCTTCGGCCTGTAAATCATTCAGCAGATGAACCAGAGCTTCAATCTTGATGGCCCGAAATAAACGTTCTTTTAAATGGCGATCGTGCTCTTCCAGCACCATATTACGAGATTTGCCGGTGCGCGAAACACCAATTAATATGTCGGCTTCGTAGTCGGAGAGTTTTCTTTTTCCTTGAGTGAAATTCGCCTCTTTATCTGCTTCCGCCGAAGGCTGTTCCACAGGCGTAATGTGGTACTTTGCCGGGACAATATTGTCGGGCAGCATTTTAATTTCCTTTAATTTCAAAAGGGTGGGGTTGGAAAAAGGGTGAGATTCGTTGACAATAACATGAGGCAATTTTAAAATCAAAAAAAATGGAGCCTACCCATGAACAGCATTTTCTTTACGGTCATAACGTTACTATTACTGACCGCTGGCGTGCTTTTATTGATGCAAGAGTTCAATAAAACGAAAGTGTCAAAAGACGTCAGTGAACCGCCGCAGCCTGAATTGATGTCCAAAGAGGAGGGGGAAGATCATTTCTCCGTATTGATGAACGCCGTAACGCCGGTGTGGTACTGGCGGGTGAATCACGAATATATCGATTTTCTTCATGCGACAATAAAGCGGATGAAAATGTCCGACATTAATGACACGCCCGGCCTGTTCGATGCGCAGCGCCGCTGTAGCGACCTTAATTCCGCCGTCTATAAATATTATGACAATATCAAAAAGCGCTGTCTGAATGGTGAGAAGGTGTCGTACTCCGATTTGGACGTATTAAATCTGCGCCAGTGTTTTCGCGAGTTTAGCCTGGAAGCCTACCCGGAACTGGTTGCGCTGGTCTGGCCGGAGTATGCGCGCCCGGATGTAGATCCCAACGATGTGTAGTTGAGATATACTGAGCGCTGGTTTCGTTTGCAGACAGGATTTTATGGAACGCTTTTTTGAAAACGCAATGTATGCCTCTCGCTGGCTGCTCGCACCCGTCTATTTTGGTCTTTCCCTGGCGCTGGTCGCTCTGACGATCAAGTTCTTCCAGGAGATTTTCCACGTCCTGCCAAACATTTTCTCCGTGGCAGAAGCCGATTTGATTCTGGTTCTGCTGTCGCTGGTGGATATGACGCTGGTGGGGGGATTACTGGTGATGGTGATGTTCTCCGGTTATGAGAATTTCGTCTCTCAGCTTGATATCGCCGAGCATAAAGAAAAGCTCAGCTGGCTGGGGAAAATGGACGCCTCCTCGCTGAAAAATAAAGTCGCGGCGTCAATTGTGGCGATTTCGTCTATTCACCTGTTACGCGTTTTTATGGACGCGAAGAACGTCCCGGACAATAAGCTGATGTGGTATGTCATTATCCACCTGACGTTTGTGCTGTCGGCGTTTGTGATGGGGTATCTGGATAAGATCAGTAAGAAATAAATTCACCGCGCCCCTCACCCTAACCCTCTTCCTGTGGGAGAGGGCCGGGGTGAGGGCAGCAGGCGCGCTATTTATCCGACGACGCCTGCCACAAATTCAGTTCACCGTCCGCCACGTGCTGGTCAATCCGCGTCAGTTCATCTTCGGTAAAGCGCAGGTTATTCAGCGCCTGCACGTTCTCTTCCAGCTGCTCAGGGCGGCTCGCACCAATGAGCACCGACGTTACGCGCGCGTCTTTCAACAGCCAGCTTAGCGCCATCTGCGCCATCGTCTGCCCGCGCGCGTGCGCCATTTCATTCAGCAGACGAAGGCTACTCAGGTTAGCTTCCGTCAGCATGTTCTCCGTCAGGCCGCGCACTTTCTTCCCTTCCCGCTGCATGCGTGAACCGTCCGGAATACCGTTCAGGTATTTACCGGTCAGCAGGCCCTGCGCCAGCGGGGTAAAGGCGATACAGCCCGTTCCGTTTTTCTCCAGCGCGTCCAGCAGGCCAGTTTTGTCGACCCAGCGGTTAAGCAGGTTGTAAGACGGCTGGTGGATCAAAAGCGGGATCTTCCACTCGCGCAGCAGTTCGGCCATCGCCGTCGTGCGTTCCGTGGAGTAAGACGAAATGCCGACATACAGCGCTTTTCCGCTCTGCACCGCGTGTGCCAGCGCGGCGGCGGTCTCTTCCATCGGCGTGTGTTCGTCAACGCGGTGAGAATAGAAAATATCCACATACTCCACGCCCATGCGTGTCAGGCTCTGGTCGAGGCTGGCGAGCAGATATTTACGTGAACCGCCCGAACCGTACGGCCCTGGCCACATGTCGTAGCCCGCTTTGGTGGAGATAATCAGCTCGTCGCGATAACCGGCAAAATCTTCCCGCAGCAGGCGGCCAAAATTCTCTTCAGCGCTGCCCGCAGGAGGGCCGTAGTTATTGGCAAGGTCAAAATGGGTAATGCCGAGATCGAAGGCTTTACGCAGCAGCGTACGCTGGGAATCGAGCGCCTGAACGTGACCGAAGCTGTGCCACAGGCCCAGCGACAGCGCCGGTAAGCGCAGGCCACTTTTGCCGCAGTATCGGTATTGCATATTTTCGTATCGGCCGGAGTAAGGGTGCCAGGACATGATGTCTCCTTTCTTATCGGTGAATTTTCGAAACAGCGTTTTTATTCTAAGCCTATCAAATCATAAATCGTGGAGATAAGCGACGACGCGCCTGACTATGACCATCCCGAAGCCGAGCTGGCTGGTCGAGAACGTTAAGCTGGTTTAAAAATCATCTGGAATAATAAGCACTGCTTAAATAAATCATCACAAGGGGTTATCTTTTCCCCTGTCCCTGCCGATAACGAGGATAGCACTCGCCTCTGGGCGAATTCACCCTCACGGCAAGGAACACTCAATGAACATGCTTCGTAATTTCACCATCCGTTTCGTCATGCTGACGATACTGGGGATCTTTTGTGTCATGTGGGCGGGCGTAGGGCTTTACAGCACCTGGTCTCTGTCCCGCGTTTCTGATGGTAACGACGTTGACCGTCAGCTGGTCCGGCAAATGACGGTATTGAGCCAGGGTAACGATCAGTATTTTCGTTTTGTCACCCGCCTGAGCCGCGCGATGGACGTTAAAGCGGCGGGCGGCACGCCAGACCTGGCTCCCGCCCAGCAGGCTCTGGATAACATGAGCAAAAAGCTGGCGGAGATGAAGGCCATCTCCCCGGGCCCGATGGATGAAACGGTCTCTGCGCAGGTCATTTCCACCTGGCAGGCGCTGCTCGATCGGGGCGTTACGCCGCAGATGGCGCAGGCGAAGCAGGCGACGCTCGAAGGCTATCGTCAGCAGGCCAACAACGTCACGCCGCCGCTGAGCCGCGCGTTTGGCGCCGCGGTTGAGAACTTTAACAATTCTGCGGTGACGGCGCTCGACAGTACGCGCGTGGTGGTTGACAGCCTCACCAGCATAACCCGGACGGTGATCGTTACCGCCACGATCGTCGGTCTGCTGATCCTGCTCTTCACCGACCGCTACCTGGTGGCGCTGCTGGTGAAGCCGCTGGAACGCATCCGCCAGCAGTTCCGCCAGATTGCGCAGGGCGATCTCAGCCAGCCGATTGAGCCCATTGGCCGCAACTGCGTGGGCCAGCTGGTGCCGCTGCTGAGCGCCATGCAGGACAGCCTGCGTGAGGCGGTCAGCACCATCCGTTCCGGCAGCGAGAATATCTGGCGCGGGGCAACGGAGATCTCCAGCGGGAATAACGATCTCTCTTCGCGTACCGAAGAGCAGGCCGCTGCGCTGGAAGAGACGGCGGCGAGCATGGAGCAGCTTACCGCAACGGTGAAGCTGAACGCCGAAAGCGCACGCCAGGCCAGCCAGCTGGCGGACGTTGCCTCCGGCACGGCCAGCCGCGGCGGTTCGCTGGTCGACGAGGTCGTCACCACCATGAGCGGCATCTCAGCCAGCTCGAAGAAGATTGCTGAAATCACCTCCGTGATTAACAGTATCGCCTTCCAGACCAACATTCTGGCGCTTAACGCCGCGGTCGAGGCGGCCCGGGCAGGGGAGCAGGGGCGTGGCTTTGCGGTCGTTGCGGGTGAGGTGCGTAATCTGGCCAGCCGCAGCGCGAACGCGGCAAAGGAGATCGAAGGGCTGATTGCAGATTCCGTTTCCCGCGTGGCGCAGGGGGCGCAGCTGGTGAACGATACCGGCACGACGATGGAAGCCATCCTGCGGGACGTGACGGAGGTGACCGTCATTATGAAGCAGATCGCCACCGCGTCAGAGGAGCAGAGTAAAGGCATTTCGCAGGTCGGCGTGGCCATCACCCAGATGGACGGCGTGACCCAGCAGAACGCCTCGCTGGTGGAGCAGGTTTCCGCCGCCGCCGCCGCACTGGAGCGGCAGACTGAAGAGCTTCAGCGCTCAGTGCAGAAGTTCCGTCTCTCCGCGTAACATCATCGCGTCAGGCCGTCACTGGCGGCCTGACGTTTATCGCTCTGAATAATCTGTGTCACCTGCGACAGCTGGCCGATTTTCACTTCGCTTGCCCGCATAAGTTTACTTTTGTCGATCAGCAGCAGCGACTGGCTGGCGCGGCTTAACAGCAGCGCCTTAAAGCCCGCGTTGTGCTCGGACGGATCCCAAAGGACGCCATGCTCATCGACCCCTTCACACGAGAAGATAAACAGATCGATCTCCAGCCCTTTTAGCTGCGTCACCAGCGCCGGATTAACATAGCAGCGATACTTACGCTCAAGCGTTCCGCCGGAACAGATAAGCGTGATCCGCTCGCGCTTCGCCATCTCGTGGCAGATAGGCAGGCTATTGGTGAACACGGTGAGTTCGATATCCGGAAGCTGTCGCGCCAGATGAAAGCAGGTCGAACTGGCATCAAGGGCAATGGTCATCCCTTCGCTGATCCAGCCTAGCGCGTGGCGGGCAATATCGGCTTTGTCGGCATAATGGCTTTTCAGCCGTGCGCCAAAGGGTTCACCGCTGTCGCGGCTATCGGGATGAATCAGACGCGCCCGTCCGTGCTGACGCAGGAGCTTCCCCTGCTGCTGCAACGACTTCAAATCCCGGCGGATTGTCTCTTTACTGACGGAGAGCTTCTCAGCCAGCACATCGGTGGTCAGCCAGTCGCTTTTGCTCAGCAAAGCGATAAGGCGCTGTTGTCGGGTTGCTTTCAGCGTCTGGTCTGACATACGAGGTTCCTTGCGTACGCGTGCTGACTCACTTTTCTCATCGCAGAAGAAGGGCGGCGAACCGCCCGGTCATCCGTCAGGCCTGACGTTTATCTTCCGTCTGGGTATCGAAGTCGCTCGCTGAATGGCGCTCATGCAACTGCTCGCTCAGCTCGCCGTTGGTGCGGTTAACGATGCGTCCGCGTTTAACCCCAGGGCGATTCGCCACATCTTTTGCCCAGCGCTGCACGTTGGTGTACTTCCCGGCGTCGAGGAACTCGGCGGCGTTGTAAACGCTGCCCAGCGCCACGCAGCCAAACCACGGCCAGATCGCCATATCGGCGATGGTGTACTCTTCGCCTGCCACGTAGCGGCCGCGCGCCAGCTGTTTGTCCAGCACGTCGAACAGGCGTTTAGCTTCCATGGTGAAGCGATCGATAGCGTACTCAATCTTCACCGGCGCATAGTTGTAGAAGTGGCCGAAACCGCCGCCGAGGAACGGGGCCGCGCCCTGTAACCAGAACAGCCAGTTCAGGGTTTCCGTTCGTCCTGCCGGATCTTTTGGCAGGAAGTGACCAAACTTTTCGGCCAGATAGAGCAGGATATTGCCGGATTCAAAGACGCGCGTCGGCGGGGTGGTAGAGTGGTCACGCAGCGCCGGGATCTTCGAGTTCGGGTTCACGTCGACAAACCCGCTGGAGAACTGATCGCCCTCACCGATGCGGATTAGCCATGCGTCGTATTCCGCGCCCGTTACACCCAGCGCCAGCAGCTCCTCCAGCATGATGGTAACTTTCTGTCCATTCGGCGTACCCAGAGAGTACAGCTGGAGCGGGTGCGCGCCCACGGGGAGCTCTTTCTCGTGCGTGGCGCCCGAGACAGGACGGTTGATATTGGCGAACGCGCCGCCGTTATTCTGTTTCCATTCCCACACTTTCGGTGGCTGATAGGTATTTTCGGACATGTTGGCCTGCCTTTTTGGTGTTGTGTTGAGGCAGTGTAGCAGGAGATATAGGAACCGTTTAACGATGCGAGCGTAATGGTCAGGGCGGGTGTATGATAACGCCACCTCTGTCAGTTAATTACAACGTGCAGACGACGACAACCCCACAAAAAATTGCCGCCTGCCTGTTTTAGGTTGGACACATGCGTAAAGGAACGTTAAGCAGTGACGCACCCTTCGGGACGTTATTAGGTTATGCGCCGGGTGGCGTGGCGATTTACTCTTCAAATTATGGCAGTCTCGATCCGCGCCACTACCCGGAAGACGCGGAGTTCCGCAGCTATATCGGCAACGAATACATGGGCCATAAATGGCAGTGCGTTGAGTTTGCGCGCCGCTTCCTGTTTCTCAACCACGGGTTTGTCTTTACCGACGTCGGGATGGCGTGGGAGATCTTCTCTCTTCGTTTTTTACGCCAGGTGGTGAACGACAACATTCTGCCGTTACAGGCCTTTGCCAATGGCTCGAAGCGCGCGCCGCAGGCCGGGGCGCTGCTTATCTGGCAAAAGGGCGGTGAGTTTCAGGAGACCGGACACGTGGCCGTCATCACCCAGTTGCTGGACGACAGGGTGCGCATTGCGGAGCAGAACGTTATCCATGCTCCGCTGCCGCTGGGGCAGCAGTGGACGCGCGAGCTGCGTCTGAGCGTTGAAAACGGCTGCTATACGCTTCATGACACGTTCAGCGATACCGAGATCCTCGGCTGGATGATCCAGACGGAGGAGACTGAACACAGCATCCCTCAGCCGGAGATCGACGGTGAGCTGCTGAAAATCAGCGGCGCGCGGCTGAAGAACAGCCGTCAGTTTGACGGGAAATGGCTCAATGAAAACGACGCCCTGCAACAGGCGTACGTTCGCGCCAACGGCCACGTTATCAACAAAGATCCCTGCCAGTACTTCACCATTACCGAAAGCGCCGAGCAGGAGCTGATCAAAGCCACCAACGAACTGCACCTGATGTACCTCCACGCCACCGACAAGGTGCTGAAAGACGACAATCTCCTCGCGCTTTTCGACATCCCGAAAATCCTCTGGCCGCGCCTGCGCCTCTCCTGGCAGTGGCGTCGTCACCATATGATCACCGGTCGTATGGATTTCTGCATGGATGAGCGCGGCATCAAGGTTTACGAGTACAACGCGGATTCCGCCTCCTGCCATACCGAGGGCGGGCTCATTCTCGAAGAGTGGGTGAAAAACGGCTATCGCGGCACCGGCCACAATCCGGCGGAAGGCTTGCTGGAGGAGCTGACCGGCGCCTGGAAGCACAGCCACGCGCGGCCGTTCGTGCATATCATGCAGGACAACGATACTGAAGAGGATTACCACGCACTCTTTATTCAGCGCTCGCTGATCCAGGCCGGGTTTGAAACCAAAATCCTCCATGGCCTGGGCGCGCTGAGCTGGGATGCAGCCGGGCAACTGATTGATGATGAAGGCCGTCACGTCAACTGCGTATGGAAAACCTGGGCGTGGGAAACGGCGATTGAGCAGATCCGCGAGGTGAGCGAAACCGAGTACGCCGCCGTGCCTATCCGCACCGGACACCCGCAGGGTGAAGTACGCCTGATCGACGTCCTTCTGCGCCCGGAAGTGCTGGTCTTCGAACCGCTGTGGACGGTGATCCCCGGTAACAAGGCGATTCTGCCGGTGCTGTGGCAGCTGTTCCCGAACCACCGCTATCTGCTGGATACCGACTTCGAGGTGAACGACCTGCTGAAGCAGACCGGTTACGCCGTTAAGCCTATTGCCGGGCGCTGCGGGAGCAACATCGACCTCATCAGCGCTCAGGATGAGTTGCTGGATAAATCCAGCGGCAAGTTTGTCGATCGTAAAAATATCTATCAGCAGCTGTGGTGCCTGCCGAAGGTTGACGGCAAATACATTCAGGTCTGCACCTTTACCGTGGGCGGGAACTATGGCGGAACCTGTCTGCGCGGGGATGAGTCGCTAGTGGTGAAAAAAGAGAGCGATATTGAACCGCTGATTGTGGTGAAAGATAAGTAATTCATACCCGCGACAAAAAGCCCCCGCCGGATAACCGGCGGGGGCTTTTTCTTACGCTTCTTCCTCGTCCTGCTGTTCGCTAATCTTGAGATCAATGATGCGGCCGATCTGGTCATGATAGACCGTCAGCAGGTTGTACTGGCTCATCTCCGAGATAAGCTGCGGTGAAACGTCAAAGCTTCTGGCAAGCTCGTCATGGTGCAAATAGCCCGCACGACGGCGTCTTACGTGGGTACGTCGACGATTGTACTGATACCATAAAATCAGAAGCCAGCCGTTGAGTACGGCGAGCAGCAAATAAATTAGTACCGTGTTAAAGGAAGCAATGATGTCTCCCCACCGGTACTCGCTCTCTTCAGTTAACTGCATCCACAGCCGGGCATACAGAAAAAACAGAAATCCTCCCCACGCCAGCAGCGTTAACGCGGTATCGAAAAGGCGTGGGAGTAGCCGGTGTTCAGTCAAAATTAAGGTATTTTCGTTCATTGAAGACGTCCTTTTCCCCGGTCCGGGCTGATCCAGCGTGCGCGTCCGCGCTGGCGCTTAAGCATAACTTTTGGAAATGCAACAAGGGTGGTGAACAGGCCAATCATCCAGTAGACCATCGGGAACCAAATCACCCAGAAAAGCGAGCTCGCCACTTTTCGCTCGTACCGCCGCTCGATGTACAGGCTGACAAGGAACTGCATCAGGCACATAACGCCCAGCAATAGCCCGGTAAACGCCGGTGGAAAGAGGGTTTCAACGGTCAGGTTGGCGGGCACCGGCGCGACATGGCTGATGAGGAATAACAGTACCGTCACCGCGTAAGCAAACGCCCACAGCGTTGACAGCGCGTACTCCATAAACAGGGGCCACATGCGATGGTGTTCCCAGCGCACTATTCTGCGAAGGTTGACCAGAAACACCTCCGCGCCGCCCTGCGCCCAGCGCAGACGCTGTTTCCACAGGCCTTTGAGGGTCTCCGGCATCAGGATCCAGCACAGCGCCCGCGGCTCGAAAAAGATATCCCAGTGGCGCAGCTGGAGTTTCCAGCTGATGTCGATGTCTTCCGTGATCATGTCCGGACTCCAGTACCCGACGTCCGCCAGCGCCTGGCGGCGAAAGGCGGCGATCACGCCCGAGACGGTAAAGACCCGGCCATAGATCCGCTGCGTCCGTTTGATAAGCCCAATGATGGATGAGAACTCGCCCACCTGAATACGGCCAATCAGCGTCGAGCGCGTGCGAATGCGCGGGTTCCCGGTGACGGCCCCAACGTGGGGATACTGGATCAGCGGCGCCACCAGATACGCCGCCGTGTCGCGGTCAAGCAGGGCGTCGCCGTCAATGCAGACCAGCAGATCGCCACGGGCCGCCGCTGCCCCGGCCTTGAGCGCAACGGCTTTCCCCTGGTTCTCCGCGAGGTTAATCACCCGCAGGCGCGGCTGCTCCAGCGCGAGCTGGTGCAGCTCCCGGGCGGTGTTGTCGGAAGATCCGTCGTTAATGGCGATAACTTCAATATTTTCATACCGTTGAGCCAGCGCTGCGCTGATGGTCTCTCTGGCATTCCTTTCCTCGTTGAAGCAGGGAATAAGGATGGAAATTAACGGCTCACCGGCGAGCATCGGGGCTGGCGTTTCTTTGCCCCACGGCCAGCGTCGTTCGAGCTGAAACCAGAAGTAGAGACCGCCGGTTATCCACAACACGGACATGAACAGCGGCCAGAAGAACACAAAATCCAGGATCAGCTCGCCGGTAAACAGGGCGGCAACGCCTAATGGCAGCCCGAACACCAGACATAAAATAGAGAATGCGATAATGCGATCAGTCATTGTCAGGATACCAGTAGGAAGATAATTCAGGCCTGATGCGGGATATAGCAGGCTGGTTGTTAATGAAATCGTCGGGGTAGTAACCGTAGTTTTTGACGCCGTTCAACTGGAGCACGCGCATCCACTCCACCAGACGCTCGTCGGGAACGGGGCGTTGCGGTGTTTGCGACCAGTCTCTCGCCTGGAGTTCAAAAATGGTCTTATTGAGCGCGCCGGGCCGCGCGGCGACGGCTTTAACCAAACGCGTAAGCCATGCATTGCTCTCCTCTACCGGGACGGACTCCATCAGGGGCATTGCCATCGGTACCGTCCAGTCATAGGCCGCCAGAAAATCATCAAGATTCTGCGCAAACCACGCTTCGCTTTCGGGTTGCAGAATGGGCAAGACGAACATATTCCGCGCGGTTTTAATTTGCGGACCACGAATGTCCTTTACCGCCTGGCTTAAGGCCTGGGTAAACCCAATAAGCAGCTGACTCCTCTGGCGCGCGGTATCCTGCCCGGCATCGTCAACGTCCGTCAGCACCGCATCGTCATGGAACACAATCCCGTTGAAGCTGGCATGCCGGGCTAAATCTTCATAGATTTCCGTCACCTGCTGGCGAACCTGCGGGTTCCATGGCGAAAGCCTGATATAGGGATCGGTGGCCTCGTGCAATGCGCCTGTCTGACGATCCCGACGCTGAACGCGCGGCAGGGAAGGATCGAGATCGAACGAGAGCACCGGCATCCACGCGAAGACCTTCACGCCCGCCCGGGTCTGGAGCTGCCAGGAGACAAAATTAAAGAGATCGGCCCGAACCGGTAGCCGGCGGTTGGGGAAATAGAGCGCTTTGATTTTGCCGTCGCCCTGCGGGTCGGCAAAGGCCTGGAGGAAAGCATGGCTTATTTTCATGTCGTAGACCCGCTGGACCAGCTTGTTGATATTCTGGGCCTGCTGAGCCGGGTCGGGATCGTAAACGTAGTCGAGATCGACGTGCATGACGCGCACGGGATCGTGCTCCTGGATCTGGCTGACCGTACTAGCAAAGGTTTTGAGCGAGGGATTCCCGGCAATCAGCAGGCGGGGAATGCTGCTGAGATTGCCCACGTCGCCCAGTCCGTCCTCCAGGGTAAAGGCCAGGCGGTAGCCCTCTTTTTTGGCAATAGACAGTGACGTGCCGTTGGCTGCTCCGTACGGCCAGACCCAGGCGCGCGGCGCTTTCCCGGTTACCCGGGTGATTTTATCCGTCACCTTGCGCACGTCATCGCCGATCCGCTGGCTGAACTGTGCGTCAGTTTCATAGCGCCCCGTCGCTTTATCATAAAAGCGGCTGGCGATGGCCGGTTCACGGCTGCCCTGTGGGTTGGCCGGAATGCCGTAATGGGAGGCCCAGGTATGCGCGCCGATTTCAACCAGCGGGGAGCGGCTTAACTCGCGCACCATATCCCACGTCGCGAACCGATCGCGGGGCGTCATCAGACCGCCGAAGTTAACCTTTTGATTTGACGGCGTATCCACCCAGCTGCCCACCGGCGCCCACAGCGCAGGAACGTTCCATGCCTGAAGCAGCGGCCAGACGCGGGTATAAAAGCTGCTGTAGCCATCGTCAAAGCTGAGTAAAACGGCTTTCTGCGGCAGCGTTTTCTTTCCCTCATGGGCATCAAGAATGTCCTGCACGCTGATGGCGTGATAGCCGTTATGCAAAAGCCAGCTAATCTGCTCGTTTAACGCGCTGGTGCGAACGGAGAGATAGCGCTGATCGGCGGCATCATCTTCAACGTCGTGATAGGCGAGCACCAGAAACTGGTTTTTCGGCCAGGGTTTGCTTGCCTCCTGCTGCGGCCTTTCTTTGGGCGCAATAAACGAGAGCGCCTGCGCGTAAACGCTCGCGCTGAGGCAGAGACAGGCGGTGAGTAACAGTCTCACTGAAAAACGTGTGTTCAGCATAGTCATCCTTAAAAGCGTAAAGTCGCATCAAACGAGACGGAGAGATTGCTTTCGCGTTTGCCGTCGTAAGGGCGTTTATCCCAGTTCAGCATTACCCCGGTATCCACGACGTTATTCCACTGAATGCGTTGCCCGTAACCCAGCAGGGTAATGGCGCCAGGTGACTGATTTTTCTGCCAGTATCTGCCGCCGCCGGCGACAATCTGCTGGCTCCAGAGGGTGTCGTAGTGGCGGTACATCTCATGGTCAACGGACAGGGCGGCCGTGACGGACAGATCCCGCGCCGGGTTGTAATAAAGCGTATCCCGCAGGCTGTTTTTACTGGCGGCGATCCCCGGTTCGAGATCCAGCGTCAGGGACGGGGTTTGCCAGAGGCGTTCTTTCCCCGTGAGGACATATTCCTGACGGCGGTTATGGTCTGAGAAGCGGCTGACGGCGGCGCTAAGCTGATACTCCCGGCGCTCGTTTTGATACCAGCGCACTCCGCCTTCGCCTCGGTTCGCGCTTATGCCATTGCGTAGCGCCCGTAAGGGCGTGGTGCGGGACAACCGTTCGAGGCTACCGCTGATCTGCCAGCTGTCACTGAGGCTGTAAGTCGTTGAGAGCCGGGCACCCGGCTTGTTTTCACCGTGATAGCGGTTGCTGGAGATCTCGGCTTCGAGCGTCAGGTCGCGTGGCCGCCACTCAACGCCGCCCAACAGGTGGCGGCTGATGCCTTTGCCTTCGTCAAAATTGCCCTGTGCATAGCGGGCGCCGGCAAACAGCCGCCAGCTATCCGCCACGGGCGGGCCATAGAGCGTGGCGTCCCAGCTCATGTCGTGGGTACCGCTGACGGGGTTATCTGAGTGCAATCCTTTACCCGCGTTCAGACGCAGTTCAGACATATGGTGGACCGCTCTGAGCCGGTCCAGGCGGCGGGCGCTGCGATCGGCGGGGGCGCGAGACAGCACGTCCTCAGCCAGTAAATCCATCTGTCGCCACTCCTGAAGGTCCATTGCGACGTAAGCCTGCTGTTTTTCAAGCTCCAGATTCGACGGTTCAAGCGCCTCTGCTTGCTTAAGCTTTTGCTCGGCCGCGCGCGGCAGGCCCCGCGCCTGAAGCAGGGCGGCATAATCAATCTGTAACCCCTGATTGCCCGGTGCCGTTGACGCCAGACGATGCGCCAGCTTTTCGGCCTCCGGCAGGGCGTTGGTCGCCAGCAAATAGTTAAAGTTGAGTGACTGCCCGGTAAGCCACCGATCGTTTGGCTGGGCGGTGGGGGACCCGAAATCGTAGCGGGTCCAGGGAACGCTGCGGGTCTCGCGCTCAACGTAGCGGCGGGCGGCCTGATACTGCCCCGTATCCAGCCAGGCGTAGAAAAGCGCATGTTCCTCGTCCTGCGGATCGGAGGCGTATTGTGGATAGCGTTGCACAAGCGAGAAGGCGGCGACGGCGTTTTTCTCCTGCAAATATGCAGAGATCACCCAGCCGATGGCCCACTCCGGCACCGGATGCTGTGCGGCTGTCAGCGCCTGATATTCGCTAATGACCTGCCGGTAATCACCCTGCGCATACAGCGCACCAAGCCGATCGATACGGGCAAGGATGATGTCTTCAGCCGCCTGCGGGTCGTTTTGCCAGCGGGAAAGCAGGGCCTGGTAACGATCTAATGCGCTTTGTGCCAGCCGCAGGCGCTCTTTCTCCGTTCTGCCCGGCACATCCGCCAGGCGTACCCGTTCAGCCGCGGCGTTACGCTCAAGGCGGCGGCGCTCCGCAGGAGAGAGCGCCGCGTTTTGTGACAGCCAGAGTGCGGGCGTGCTTACCCGGTTATCCGTTAGCGCATCGATCGTCTCGCGAAGAAGGGCCTCATTCCCTGGCGCGGCGCTCAGCGCCCGCATGTCCGCCAGCAGCCGATCCCTGTTTTTTCCCTGGCGCATCCAGACATAGGAGAGCGTCTCAAGGTGCGCGGAAGAAGGCTCTTCCTTTACCAGTTGCCGGGCTTCCGATAGCGCGAGACGATCCATGCGGGCATCGGCCAGGGTCTTCACATAGCCGATGCGGTAATCGTCGTTATCCGGCGCAAGGCTGCGCGCCTCTTTCCACAGCGACAGGGCAGATGGCCAGGCCTTTTGGTTTCTCCTGGATTGCGCGACAGCAGCGATGGCGCGAGCGGGCAGCGGCATATAGATGCCATAACGCTGCCAGACCTGGATAACCTCATCATCGCGCCCTGCCCAGGAGGCAACCTGTAACCAGTCCGCAACCTGTTCGGGCGTTAAAGCATGTTGTTGCTCATAGCGCTGTAGATAATCAAGAAACTGAGCGTAATTACCGTTACGTGCCTGTTGAATCTGATGCGCATAAGCGGATTCATCAGCCTGAACCAGAACAGGAAAGAGTAAAGGCAGGAGTAATAATATTGTGGTGCGATAAAAGAATAACGTAGTGAAGCGAAGCGATCTTTCCATATCTATTTGCCATTTGTTTATCATGAATCCATTGCATAACACGGCCGCCTTTTAACTCAGCGTTAAAGGCCATAAAGGAGAACATTAAATCTGAATGGTGCTACGTTACGGGATACTTACTTAAAGGTAATTATGAGCCCTCATCTCGGTGATTCAGTTGGGGGTAATGTACACCCGATGTGTTGGGGGATAAATAAGTTGAAAAGCGGGTGGGGTGTTTTGAGATAATTCTGGAAGATGACGGTTTTTTAGATAATTTAATTCGCGGCTTTTGTTTTTAACTTATTGATAATATTTATTTTTTATTCGTTTGTTTTTCTTTTTGTTATATTCGAAATGAAGTTCTGCTCAGTTAATTAAAGTACTTTCCGGTGCGTGTTTGGGAAGTTTCATGACAAAAATTCTTAATGTTAAGGGAAGTGACTTTTCTGAAATTCTTTTTTATTTATAATTAACGTCAGCCATTGAGTGATAGTCTACGAAAAGTCTAGCTCACCAATGTGCATATTGAGGGATGATCAAAGCCAGAAAACATTTGCCGTTAATGTAAAGCGCTATAAGCGAAAGCGTTCTTCTTTCTTAAGAGGCGGGCTTGCTTTAATCTAAAAGGGATGGTTAGTGGCGACTTCAATTGTGTTAGTGACTCAGGATTGTTTCCTTGTCAGGGGGATGCGGCTATTTTTCCCGGATATAATTTGCCTCAGTTCGATTGACAGAAACATATTTGATACCGGTGCAGATGAATATACTGTACTGATTGATAGCCGTACGCCGCTCCGTTTATATGATTACCTGATACGCCATCCGGCCAGAACGAGAAAAACGATCTGCTGCGTTATGCTGGATATGCACCCTCGAGAGGAGGAGCTTCTCAGTATGAAGCTGTTTATGAACACGTCGCTTACGGCGCCGGATATGGCGTCGTTATTCAATCTGGTGCTCGATATGAAAGGCAGGCGTCTGACAACCAAATGGCTGCTTAACTTACGCCTGAGTCGACACGAAGCGGTAATGATCCGGTTGCTGAAGGCAGGGAGGTCAATGGAAGAGATTGCAGATAAGCTGAATATGTCGGTCAAAAGCCTCTATCGCAAGCGAACGGTGCTGTCGGAGCGGTTAGGGGCGGGGAACTTCAACGAGGCGTGTTTATTCATCTTCAAAAACAAACTGCTGGACGCGGTTGGGAACGATCCCTAGCTCAGTCAGAAGCCAAAAGCACAAACCCGCCACGAGGGCGGGTTCTTTTAATGGACATAATTCAGAACGACCAGCGCAGATTGGCGTTAACCGAGTTGACGCGGGTATCCGCACCATATTGTCCCTGGTAACCCACATCCAGCGTCGCAGCACGCGACAGCTGTACGCTCACGCCGATATCACCCACCATTACGTCCTCATCGACGGCCTGTCCCTGAGTAATGAACGCGTCGCTGCCCGCAAACGCCATGCGCGAAGAGGTATTCTTATCGCCATAAGCGTGCTGCCAGCCCAGCGAACCGTAGAGGTTAACGTTTTTCGGCAGCTCGGTAACACCGCGTACCCCGAGTGTGGAATAGAAGGTGTTCATCGTTTCGTTACGTACGCTCAGCGCAGCGGCACCGCCGTCTTCCCTGAAGCTGTCGGTATGCAGCCGGATGTACGATAAATTGACGAACGGCTCAATATTCATATCAGGCTGGCCGAAACGGTAGCCCGCTTCGGTGAACGCCAGCAGCGAGTTGGCGTCGTAATCCGACTTCAGCCGATCCGAGAAGCCGCTGAAATCAACATTGCGCTCGCCTTCAATCTTGTGCCAGGTGTAACCCAGCGCGCCGCGAAGGGAGAACGCATCCTGTTGACCCGCCGCATACAGGCCAAGATGGTAGTTGTCGGTATCCGCTGAGGAACGACGGCTGTCGACGTCGTAATCACCCCGGCTGTAGCCGAAATAGCCACCGACACGCACGTTATGATCCGCCAGCTTGCGATCTGCCCCCAGCAGGAAGCCGGTGGTGTTGCCGTCCAGCTTGCCTACGTTATCGTCGCCGCTGTTTTTACTCCAGGAGCTGAAGGTCTGGCCCCAGACGCCATTATTTTGCGGCTCCGGCTGCTGCACCAGCGACATTGCTAACGGTGGTATCGGCAGGCTGTCGTTATCAAACGCGCGCTGCATACGCTGGTTTAACACGTTAAAAACCTGCGTGCTGCTGGCGATCAGGTTGGACTGCATTGACGGATAAACTTCGCCAGACAGCTGGTTGAACGCCTCGCGCGCTTCCGGTGCGCTGAGCAGCAGCAGCGAGTTATACAGCGCCAGCGACGGGCCGCTTTGCGTCAGCGTGGAGAGCGCGCCGGCGGTATTCCACTGGTTGCTGCTTTTGGCCACGGTCTGGAAAATCCCCGGCTTGCCGCTGCCCGGGTTTTCACCGCCAGGGTTTTCCCCTCCTGGATTCTCACCTCCCGGATTTTCGCCTCCGGGGTTTTCTCCTCCCGGATTCTCACCTCCCGGGTTTTCGCCTCCAGGATTCTCGCCGCCGGTCTCTTTCTGCGCGATGGTCAGATCCACGGCGTTGGTGCCTTGCTTGAGCGCCACGTCCAGGAAGGCGGATTTGGAAATCGCTCCGGCGAACTCACCGTCAATCCCTCCCTCGGAGGTTAAAATGCGGTAGCTTTGGCCCGTTTTATAGCTGGTTTGCGGGTCCAGCGCGGTGACCTGTACCTTAGCCTGATCGCTAATGGTGGTTTTGCCCGATACCAGCAGTTGGTCGCTGCTGCCATCTCCCGCGATATCTACGTCATAGAAGGATTCGCCGATAAAGTTCAGATAGCGTTTCAGCGTCAACGTACCGATAGTGCCGTCACCGGGCGAGATATGCCCCCCGGACAAGATCTCGGTCTGGCCCAGCGTGCCGTTGCCGCCCAGCGTGCCGCCGGCCTTGATTGACGCGGCGCTGCTGTAACCCGCCCCGTTGCTGACGTCTGAACCCGCCGTCGCGTTGAGGATCAGCGTGCCGCCGTTCTCCGCGCTAAGCGTCTGAATATCAAAAATATCGTCTTCTGGCTGGGTGTTAATATTGCTGGCAATGATGACTTTACCGCCCCGCGCGGTTACGTTCGCCTTGAGTCCGGAAAGATCGCCGTTCAGGGTCGTCTGCCCGGAGGTGTTGATCACCTCACCTTCGCCGCTCATCTTGTTGCTGAAGACGTAATTTGCGTCGGTATGGTTGAAGTAGACATAGCTGCCGAACAGTCCGCCACGCAGGCTGATTGCCGTCTTCGCATCGAGGGAACCTGCGCCGCCCGCCGTGCCAAGCGTTGGCTCAGTTAAACCCGTGCCGGTGTCCATATTGCCGCGGCTGCCGATGATGAGCGCTCCCCGGTTTGAGCCGGAACCCGATGTCCCCACGATCAGCGCATTGCTGCCTGCTGAAAATGAACCGCCGTCAATCACCGACAGCACGCCATTGCCATAATCGCCCACGCTCACGCTGCTGCCGCTGGTAAAGCGCGAGTCTTTGCCCGCAATAACCAGCTCGGCCGTTTTACCTGCCCCGGAGACGCCCGCTACCTGCACGCCGCCCACGTTAACCGCACCGCCGTTCAGCACGTCCAGGTCGCCATAAAGCGTCAACGTACGGCCAACGTTCCACTGTGAGCCGCTCCCCGTGACGGTGGCTTTCGGGCTTAGCGTGTCGGTTTCACCCGGCCCGGTACCGTTGCCGATGCGCGCATCGTAGGCGGTGCTGAGCGCCGCGCCGTCCTCAATCGCCAGCGTGGAACGTGCGCCCAGATCGGTGCCTACGCTAAGAAAATTACTGGTCACACGAGAGCCAGCGCCCGTGGCGATAAGGTGGCTGTCGTAACCGCGGGTGGTGCCGACAACGATCTCCTTTGCGCTCGCCAGCGCGCCTTCTTCGACCCGCAGGGTGCCGAGGCCAAGATTCAGGTCGCCGCGCAGGACGTACCGATCGTTCACCGCATTAAGCTCAGCGTTTGGCCCGCGGACCGTGACCACGCTTTCATAAATTTGGCCGTCGAACAGCCGACCGATATTGATGTTATAGGCGGTGATTTTGCCGTTATCGATCAGCAGGTTTCCGCGTTGGTTACGTCCAACATAAACATCTCCGGTGTAACCCAGCGTTTCGGTAATACGCGAGTCGCCATCAAAAATGGCATCAGCCGCACGCGCGACATCGACAGGTAAAAGCAGTAGCAGCGGTGCGGAAAAAAGAGCGAGGTAAAGTCTGGAAAGCGGCGTCTTAACCGCTAAAGAATGCGATGTAGAGTTATTCACGGGCTATCTCCGTACTCATTAGCGTGATGTCAGGAAAATCGTTTTTATATGACAACTCAGATACGTCGAATAATGTAAAAGGCGTTATTTATGTACGCCTTTTGATGTGGCGTTAATTATTTATGTGTGACAACAGGTGTACAGGTTGGCGCGCTCAGCGTCGGTGCGGATCCTAAAATTCCCGGCATCATCATTGATGAACAATCAAAAATGCGCCCTTTTTCCGTCGTAGCGCGATAAGTCAGTTTTTGTCCTCCCAGTGCGTCCGGCTGGGCGCCGTTAACGTTGGTCACGGTTATTTCATCTGATGAGCCCAGCCCCAGCATTTTAGCGGTCTCTGCCTGTAGAAGTGGAATAGCCTGATCGGTTTTCAACGTGGAACAACCCGCCAGCATCAACGTAACGGTTATAACGATTAGTGGCTTTTTCATAAATTATCCTTGATATCCAATCAGTTAATTTTGCTGATTGTATTTATGTTTTCTTTTACCCAAACCAGCGAATAATATATTTCTCTTTCCTAATCGAAAAAACCCTCCTAAAGTAGGGTAGGTAGAGAATAATTCATCCGTACTCTAAGATATGCGAAGGTAAAAGGAGGATCCTTTGGGACAGAATTATGCGTTAGTCGTTGATGACCATCCATTGGTAGCAAGCGGCATCGCCAATTTTCTGATTACACATTGCCAATTTAAGCAGGCGTATGTGGTGACGAATGAGGATGATTGCTACCGTCAAATTAGGGACCATGGCCCGCCACGTTTGCTGGTAATCGATTTTTGGCTCTCGTCCGGTACGGCCTTGAAATTACTCAAAGAAGTAAAAGAACTTTACCCCCAGGTAAGACTCCTGGTGGTCAGCGGGGATGACAATAATGATATCTGGCGGAAAGTTCATGCCGCCGGGGGGCACGGATTTGTATTGAAAAGCGAGCCGCCAGAAATGTTCTCACGGGCCGTTTTTGCCCTCACTGATAATCTGACCTGGTTTCCTGAGGGTAACGAAATTTCCGTTAAGTCGAATAATGAGCGGTTAAGTAAATTTAACTTAACGCCGCGACAAATTGACGTATTAAATATGATTATGCGCGGTCTGCCAAATAAACGCATCGCCGCCCAGCTTTCAATTTCTGAACCCACGGTCAAAGAACACATCAGCAATATTTTGAAAAAGATAGGCGTTAACAGTCGGGTCGAAGCCATCACGCTTTTGCATGGCAAGCAGGAACCGTCGGAATGAGGTTTTTCCAGAGCTTACAAAACGAGGGTATCTCTGCTCCGGCGCAGATCCGTTTGCTAAACAACACGTTTCTGCGGCTGGTATTCAGCTTTAGCGCGGTGCCCTTTGTTGGTATTCCTTTCGCCATCTGGATTTATATGCTTGGGGACAAACTCGGCCCAACGATTATCTGGATAATCATTTATCTGCTATGTGCCTTGGCGATACGAATATTGCACCGACGCTATCAGCGCGAAGCGAAAGAAAACGATGAAAGGGACGTCCTGCGACGCTGGCTTCCGCGTATTAATAATATTGCCTTTATTCACGGGCTGGGCATTTCATCACTCTATTTAATTACGCCACAGACGCAGAACTTTGACTTTTTCCTGTTACTGAATATCAGCATCGCCGCTATCGTCGCCGCCAATGCGACGCATCTGACGCCGGTCATCAGCACCTTTACGCGCTTTTTCTTCGCCTCATGGGGGGTGCTGAACCTCGGTATTATCTGGCGGCTCGATGAGTTGATGTTCATCGTGCTCATGCTGAATCTGCTTTACGGCTTCGCGATTTATCGCCATGCGTTAACGTCACATGCGTTCTTTATTCAGCAAGCGCTGCTTGAGGAAAAAAGCTCGCGCCTGGCGGAACAGTTTCGTCAGGCTAAAGAGGACGCTGAGCAGGCGCTGCTGGATAAAAATCAGTTTCTGACAACCGCCAGCCACGATCTGCGCCAGCCTGTTCACGCTATGGGCTTTCTGATCGAAGCCATCCTCCACCGAAACCGGGACGACAGCCTGACGCCGCAACTTCTTGACCTACAGCAGAGCGTTCGCTCGGTACATTTGATGCTCAATTCTCTGCTCGATCTCAGCAAAATAGAATCCGGGAATGTACTTTCTGCCCCCGGCAAAGTGGATATCGGCGCTCTGCTCGACTCGGTCATCACGCTGTTTCGCGAAGAAGCCAACAGCCGCGCGCTTAGGCTGGGCACCCGGCGGCCTAAACGCCGCATTTACGTGATGGGCGATCCGCTGCTGGTGCGACAGTCCCTGATTAACCTGATTCAAAATGCCCTTCGCTACACGCTCCAGGGCGGCGTGCTGGTCGCCATCCGACCGCGCGGTGACGAGTGTATGGTGGAGGTGTGGGACACGGGGGTCGGTATCGCCGATGATGAGAAAGGCAAAATCTTCTCACCTTACTACCGCCCCGAGCTGGCATGGAAGATCGATAGCGCCGGGCACGGGCTGGGGCTGGCCGTCGTTGCCCGTTGTGCCAAGCTGATGAAGGTGAAATACGGGATGCAATCCATTGAAGGTAAAGGCTCACGCTTCTGGATGCGCTTCACCCAATACGCTGGCGAAGACATCGCGCCGGATATCCCGCCCGCCTCTGACCACACCGCCACGCCGGTACGCTATGCGCCGCTGCACGGTTCCTGCCTGGTCGTCGATGACGATCCGCTGGTGACGTCTGCCTGGGAGAGCCTGATGAGCGTCTGGGGAATCAACGTACGCTGTGCGGCCTCCGCTGAAGAAGCGTTTGCCATCATCGACGATGGCTTTACGCCGTTCGCCGTGCTGTGCGACCAGCGCCTGCGATCCGGCGAAAGCGGCTTTGACATCCTGAAAGCGCTTTTTGAACGCCTGCCGGATATGAGCGGCGCGATAGTCAGCGGCGAATTTAATTCACCGGTACTGCTGGAGGCAGAGCAGGAAGGGTACCTTGTACTCCGCAAGCCTCTTGAGCCGGCTAAGCTGCATGCGCTGCTTACGCAGTGGTCAGGATGTCGTTAAGGGAATGCAGAAGGGTTGATTCTGGCGGGCTTAGAATGCAAAAACGGACCTCCGTGGAGGTCCGTTAATATGAATTTGGTGCCCGGACTCGGAATCGAACCAAGGACACGGGGATTTTCAATCCCCTGCTCTACCGACTGAGCTATCCGGGCAACGGGGCGCATTAAACCCGATCCGCCCTCCGACGTCAACGAAATTTATTGCTTTCGGTGCAGACTGCACACTCTCTCACCATTTCGCCGCAAACTTAAGCGAAAAAGTGCGTCCAGAGCGCGGAAAGCGGCATGGCGAGCAGCAGGGCAGGGAGCATGTTCACCACTGCAAACATTTTGATGCCACAGATGCGCAGCCCTGTCGCCAGCAGCAACAGGCCGCCGACGGCGGTAAAGTCTGCCATCATCGCGGGCGTCGTCAGCGGCAGGATCAGCGTGGCGCAGGTGGCCAGCGCCAGCTGAATCAGCAGCATTGGCACGCAAATCGCGGCGACGGCGATGCCGAGCGTAGTGGCAAAAATAGTGGCGGTGAAGAAATCCAGGAACGCTTTCGCAATCAGGATGCTGGGATCGCCGGTCATTCCTTCCTGCATCGAACCGAAAATCCCCGTACCGCTGGCACAGAACAGAATAACGATCGCAACGTAGTTTTGAATAAACGACTCGTGCGTGCCGTGCTTCGCCTTGCCCGGTCGGGCAATCAGGTTTTTAGCTTTGCCTACCGCGCTATTTATGCCTCTTTCCAGATAGCAAAATTCGCCAATCAGCGCGCCGAGCAAGGTTGCCAGCACCATTACCGGCAGGTTGGCGCACTTCACCACTAAAAGGATACCAATCCCCAGCGACGCCAGGCCAAAAATGGAGGGCATGGAGACGCGAATACGCTCCGGCAACCGCTGGCTCAATACTGCCCCAAGTACACCGCCCAGCAGTACAGCTCCCGCATTGATAAAGGGTCCAATTACCACGTTTAACTCCTGTTATTTAAGCACTGGCATTGCATGATTATGGCACGTCCAGCCCTGATTATGGTTAGCTTTGGGAGGCGTAATGCATACTGATTCCTTCTTGCGCCTGAAAATAAAAGGTGACATGATTGCGCGAATTTTCTCCTTCCTGTCTCACCGTTCGGTGAGGGTATTTGCGCTTATGAAAACCATGAAAATTGCCGTCAGCCGTGAGCTGGTATCCAAAGTTTCTACGCACCGTGAAAAGGTGACGCTGGTTAACACCGATTTCACTGATGTGGCGGCAGTCGTCATTACGGTGGTTGAAAGCTACAGTGGCATTCTCGCGTTGCTGAAGCGTACGGGCTTTCAGCTACCGGTGTTTATGTTCTCGCATGAGCCAGGAGAGGTGCCTGATGGCGTCACGGCGATTATCTCGGGTAAAGCGCAGGAGTTCCTGGAACTGGAATCCGCCGCCTGTCGGTATGAAGAGAACCTGCTGCCACCTTTTTTTGACACCCTGAGCCAGTATGTCGCAATGGGGAACAGCACCTTTGCCTGTCCTGGTCATCAGCACGGCGCGTTTTTCAAAAAACATCCCGCCGGGCGCCAGTTCTACGACTTCTTCGGTGAAAACGTGTTTCGCGCCGATATGTGCAATGCCGACGTGAAGCTCGGGGATTTGCTGATCCACGAGGGTTCTGCCAAGCACGCGCAAAAGTTCGCGGCGAAGGTGTTCAACGCGGATAAAACCTACTTCGTGCTGAACGGCACGTCGGCTGCCAATAAAGTGGTGACCAATGCGCTGCTGACCCGTGGCGATCTGGTGCTGTTCGATCGTAATAACCATAAATCCAACCATCACGGGGCGCTGATCCAGGCGGGCGCCACGCCGGTGTATCTTGAGGCCGCGCGTAATCCGTTTGGTTTTATCGGCGGAATCGATGAACACTGCTTTGATGACGCGTATCTGCGGGACCTGATCCGCGAGGCGGCGCCGGAAAAGGCCAACGAGGCCCGCCCGTTCCGCCTGGCGATCATTCAGCTCGGTACCTACGACGGCACGATCTACAACGCCCGTCAGGTGATCGACAAGATCGGCCACCTGTGTGACTACATTCTGTTTGACTCCGCCTGGGTGGGCTACGAGCAGTTTATCCCGATGATGGCAGAAACGTCTCCGCTTCTGCTGGAGCTGAACGAGAACGATCCGGGAATTTTTGTGACCCAGTCGGTACACAAGCAGCAGGCCGGGTTCTCGCAAACGTCGCAGATCCATAAAAAGGATAACCACATCCGCGGTCAGGCGCGCTTCTGCCCGCACAAGCGGCTGAACAACGCGTTTATGCTGCACGCCTCCACCAGCCCGTTTTATCCGCTGTTTGCGGCGCTGGACGTGAACGCCAAAATTCACGAGGGCGAGAGCGGGCGCAGGCTGTGGGCGGAGTGCGTCGAGCTGGGCATTGAGGCGCGCAAGGCCATCATCGCCAACTGCCATATGATCAAGCCGTTTATCCCGCCAGTGGTGGCGGGGCGGCCGTGGCAGGATCACCCCACGCAGGTCATCGCCAGCGAGCGTCGCTTCTTTAGCTTCGAGCCGGGTGCAAAATGGCACGGTTTTGAAGGCTATGCTCGCGAGCAGTATTTCGTCGATCCGTGCAAGCTGCTGCTGACCACGCCGGGCATTGATGCGGAAACAGGTCACTATACCGATTTCGGCATTCCGGCGACCATTCTCGCCCACTACCTGCGCGAAAACGGCATTGTGCCGGAGAAGTGTGACCTCAACTCCATCCTGTTCCTGCTGACGCCAGCGGAGAGCGAGGAGAAGTTAATGCAGCTGGTGGCGATGCTGGGGCAGTTCGAACAGCATATTGAAGACGACACGCCGCTCGCGGATGTGCTGCCGACCATCTATCAGAAATACCCGGTGCGTTACCGCGACTACACGATCCGTCAGTTGTGCCAGGAGATGCACGATCTCTACGTCAGCTTTAACGTGAAGGATCTCCAGAAGGCGATGTTCCGCCAGGAGAGCCTGCCCGCCGTAGTGATGAACCCGCAGGATGCCAACCAGGAGTACATTCGCGGGAACGTAGAGCTGGTGCGTATTCGTGACGCTGAAGGGCGCATTGCCGCCGAAGGCGCGCTGCCATATCCGCCGGGCGTGCTGTGCGTGGTGCCGGGCGAAGTCTGGGGCGGGGCGGTACAGCGCTACTTCCTGGCGCTGGAGGAGGGCATTAATATGCTGCCTGGCTTCTCGCCGGAGTTGCAGGGCGTGTACAGCGAGAAGGATGCGGACGGGATAAAGCGACTTTATGGGTTCGTATTGAATGTTTGAACGTAGGCCGGGTAAGCGTTAGCGCCACCCGGCGAGTTGCTACAATACTGCGTCAGACTTCTGCGCGGCGGTACATCCTTCTCGGATGCCCAATCTTCCCGTACAGCATCTCCACCGTCAGAAAACCCACCTCCACGCAGTGTTCCAGATAGCGTCGGGTGGTGGTTTTACTCAGGCCCGTCTCGCTCACCACCTCATCCACCGTAAAGCAGTGCGCCGCCTTGCTGTTGAACAGCGTTTGCACCCGCGCCAGCGTGTTCTCCTCTATCCCTTTGCTGCCGTTGTCCAGACGATAATTTTTCGCCTGTAGCTGATAGAGCGAATCCACGTTCTGCTGGTCAACAATCTTCCAGACGCGCTGCTGCTCGGCAAACTGCACAAAACGCTCCAGCGACTGGCTCAGGCGCTTCCAGGATACCGGCTTGAGGATGTAGTCGAACGCGCCGTTACGAATGGCCTGGCTACAGGTGTCCATATCGCTGGCGGCGGTGATGAAAATCACCGAGCAGTTGGCGCGGGCCAGCATCGGGTTGCTGATAAGGGTGATGCCTTTGCCGTCCGGCAGGTAGTTATCCAGCAGCATCAGCTTCGGCTGTTTGCTCTCCAGCTGTCGCTGCGCGTCGGCCAATGACGCGGCAATCCCCACCAGCCTCAGGCGCGGATGTTTACCGATAAGCTCTGCGTGCAGTTGCGCCAGTTCGTTCTCGTCTTCAACAATCAGTACGTCGATAAGTTCATGTTGCATAGTCGGTATCTTCCAGTTCCTGTGCGGGGTGCCGGGCCGTTCCCGTGGCGGGAATAAACAGTGAGAAAATGGCACCGCGTGGGGTGTTATCGGCAACTTCAATTGCGCCGCCAGCCTGCGTGACGTAGCTTTCAATCAGATACAGGCCTATACCATGATCGCCGCGCGTTTTGGTGGTGATGCCGCGCTCAAAGATCCGGTCGCGGATCGCCGGTGTGATGCCGACGCCCTGGTCGGCGACTTCAATAATCAGTTCCTGCTCGTTCAGCTTTATCAGCACGTCTACCGGCGCATGCGGGAGCGGGGCGCGCTGGGTCGCTTCGATGGCGTTATCCAGCAAGTTCCCGATGATCGAGATAAGTTCCGATTCGTGCAGCGGCAGGAACGGTTTATCTACCCGGCAGGCCGGATCGAAACTCAGCTCAACGCCTTTCTCACGGGCGCGGGCGGCTTTTCCAAGCAGCAAACCGCACAGCGTCGGGGAGCTAAAGCGGGACGAGATAAAGTCCAGTAGCTCCTGAGCGTGTTCCGACTGCGCCTGTATGTAGCGGATCGCCTCGTCATAACGGCCCATATGCAGCAGGCCGGACAGCGTGGTCATGCGGTTCAGCTGTTCGTGGCGCATGATGCGCAGGTTATCAACGTAGCGCTTCACCTGGCTAAGCTGGGCGCTGAGCGAGTCGATCTCGTTGCGATCGCGAAAGGTGATCACCCAGCCCTGCAACGCATCTTCCAGCATGATCCGCACCCGGCTGGCAATGACCGTGAGATCGTTAAAGCGACAGATCTCATCGTGAGTGTCTTTCGCAAGCATGGTCTGCGCGTTAAAAAACGGGACGGGTGCGATCACCTGGCTAATGTGTTGACCGCGCAGTTCGCGGGCGGGCTGACGTAAGCCTAATAATTTACGCGCCGCCTGATTGATCACTTCAATGCGCAGGTCGTCATCGATGGCAATCACCCCTTCATAAATGGATTCCATCATTGCCTTTTGCTGACGCACCAGCAGGCCGATTTCGCGTGGTTCCAGAGAGAATATCTGCTTCTTGATGCTGCGGGTGAAGAACCAGGAGAAAATAAACAGGGCGATAAGCAGCAGCACGGCGGCAATCAGGATATTGACTACCTTGTTGACGGTGATGGTGTCCAGATAGCTTGTGAGATAGCCCACCGAAACAATCCCCACCACCTGCCCGGCATCATTAAAAATAGGGGCTTTGCTGCGTAGCGAAATACCTAACCCGCCCTTGCGGATGGTAATGGTGCTTTTGCCGTGTAATACCTCGTCGTTGTCCCCGCCAACCAGCGTTTTGCCCACCCGGTCAGCAAACACGGAGTGAAAAAGATGCAGCCCTTTATTGTCACCAATCACAATAAAACTGGCGTCGCTGTGGGCGGCTATTTTCTGCATAAAGTCATGGATGCTCTGGATATCCTTTTGTTCGACTTCTTTTCGCAGAGTGGGAATAAGCGCTATCTCTTCAGCCTGTATTTTTGCGCGCGCGCTCATTTCCTGATAAAGCTGCCTGCCGACGTCGACATAATAATATCCGCCCAGTAATGCGAACAGCACTGAGAAAAAGGCGACCAGCGAAATAAACAGCTTGATCTGAAACGATACTTTCATAACTATCACGCAAGGTATCAACAGGTTGGCTGAATATATCATCTTTTAACGCCAGGATGCCCGCTTTGCCGAAAACTTGTGATCCCTTGCACAGCACGTTCTGTAAAAGATTTTTCCGAAAGTCTCATTCTCTGGATGCTAACTGAATAAATGTTATTTCTATGTTCGGTTAGGAAAAGAAACCATAAAAACCACGGTAATAAATAAGGCATAAATCACATTAAATAATAGAAACCATTAAAACCATAGCGGCCATTAAAACTTCGCCTTTAATATGTCATCCCTCACATAAAGTAAGCCTTTGTGACTCTAAGCTGAACGCACAAAATAACTAAGGGGCTTATTATGAGCACAACTGACGATTCATTCTCTGTTACCCACGACCCGATTGATATTCAGCGGCCATCCCTCAAGGAGCGCTGGTGGCATATTATGGATACCTGGAAAATCGGCATTATTCCTTTGCCGCTGTTCGTTCTGGCGGGCGCGCTGATTGCGATTGATTGTCTGGGCGGAAAGCTGCCGAGCGACATCGTGGTGATGGTGGCCACGCTGGCCTTCTTCGGCTTTGCCTGCGGTGAGTTCGGCAAACGCCTGCCGATTGTCGGCAAGCTCGGCGCGGCGGCGATTTGCGCCACCTTTATCCCTTCCGCGCTGGTCTACTACGGTCTGCTGCCGGACGTGGTGGTAGAATCCACGACCAAATTCTACAAATCCACCAACATTCTCTACCTCTATATCTGCTGCATTATCGTCGGCAGCATCATGAGCATGAACCGCACCGTGCTGATCCAGGGCTTCCTGCGCATCTTCTTCCCGATGCTGTGCGGTGAAATCGTCGGCATGATTGTTGGCATGGGCGTGGGACTGGCGCTGGGCCTTGAGCCGTTCCAGATCTTCTTCTTTATCATTCTGCCGATCATGGCGGGCGGCGTCGGGGAAGGGGCGATCCCGCTCTCCATCGGCTATGCCACCCTGCTGCACATGGACCAGGGCGTGGCGCTTGGCCGCGTGCTGCCGATGGTGATGCTCGGCGGCCTGACGGCGATCATTATTTCCGGCTGCCTCAACCAGCTCGGGAAACGCTACCCGCACCTGACCGGCGAAGGCCAGCTGATGCCTAACCGCGCGAATGCGGATGCCACCGTCTCTCAGCCTGCGTTCTCCGGTAAAGCGGACGTGACCACTATCGCCTCCGGCGCGCTGCTGGCGGTGCTGCTGTACATGCTGGGCATGCTCGGCCACAAGCTGATTGGCCTGCCTGCGCCCGTTGGCATGCTGTTTATGGCGGTGCTGGTGAAGCTCTGCAACGGCGCCTCTCCGCGTCTGCTGGAGGGTTCCCAGGTGGTGTACAAATTCTTCCAGACCTCCGTGACCTATCCAATCCTGTTCGCCGTTGGCGTGGCAATTACCCCGTGGCACGAGCTGGTCGCGGCGTTCACCGTCAGCAACCTGCTGGTGATTATCAGCACCGTGTCTGCGCTGGTGGCGACCGGATTCTTCGTCGGCAAAAAAATCGGTATGCACCCGATTGATGTCGCCATCGTCTCCTGCTGCCAGAGCGGACAGGGCGGTACCGGCGACGTGGCGATCCTGACCGCAGGCAACCGCATGAGCCTGATGCCCTTCGCCCAGATTGCTACCCGTATCGGCGGCGCGATTAACGTCTCTGTCTCACTGCTGATTCTGGGCAACTTCCTCGTCTAAGTATTCAGGAAAAAACAATGAAACTCGCAAGCTTTTTATACCAGGGAAAACGCAGCTACGGCATCGTTCAGGCCGAGGGCGTGATTGATTTAGGCCGCCGCCTGGGCGACCGCTACGGCGACCTTAAAGCGCTGTTGCAGGGGAACGGTCTGGCGCAGGCCACCCGTTTTCTGAACGACGCGGTGGACGTGCCGCTGAACGCCATCACCTTCTTGCCGGTGATCGTGCAGCCGGAAAAAATCCTCTGCGTGGGCATGAACTACGCCGACAAGCGCAAGGAGTTTGACCAGCACAACCCGGCCCCGACGCTGTTTGTCCGCTTCCCGGATTCACAGACCGGGCACAACGAGCCGGTGCTGAAGCCGCGCCACTCCAGCGAATTCGATTACGAAGGCGAGCTGGCGGTGATCATCGGTAAGGGTGGGGAGAACATCAGCCGCGATGACGCCCTGCGCCACGTGGCGGGCTACAGCTGCTACATGGACGGCTCCGCCCGCGACTGGCAGCACACCTGGTTCACCGCCGGTAAAAACTGGCGTCAGACCGGCGCGTTTGGCCCCTGGATGGCGACGGCGGATGAGATCCCGGACCCGCACAGCCTGGCGATCCGCACGTGGCTTAACGGCCGCATGGTGCAGGAGGACAACACCAGCAGCATGATCCACAAGGTCGCGGAGCTCATCGAATACATCAGCACCTTCACCCGCCTTAGCCCGGGCGACGTGATCATCACCGGCTCCCCGGGCGGCGTGGGTAAAAAGCGCAACCCGCCGCTGTTTATGAAGGAGGGGGATCGCATTGAGGTGGAGATCGAGCATATCGGTCATCTGAGCAACGTGATCGTGGAAGCGCCAGCCGTCGGGCTTGCGGCGGCACACTGAGTGAGGCGGCAGCATGCAATCGCAACCCATTGATTTTCGCCATACCGTTGTGGCGAAACACCCGGAACGCTTAAGCCAGATCCGCTACCTGCTGGCAGACAGCGGCCTTGGCCTGGACAACGACATCACGCTGTTTGTTGAAGCCTGGTCCGGCGCGCAGCTGGTGGGTTGCGCAGGGCTGGCTGCCAACGTCATCAAGTGCGTGGCGGTCAACGAGCAGCTTCGTGGGGAAAACCTCAGCGCGCGGCTGCTGGCAGAGGTGGAGAATGCGGCGCTGGAGCGCGGCCATTTTCACCTCTTCCTCTGCACCCGTCCATGCAATAAGGAGCGCTTTGGCCGCAGCGGCTTCTGGCCGATTGCCCAAAGCGGGAACAACGCGGTGCTGATGGAGAACACCCCGCAGGGGATCGCGCGCTACTGCCGTACCTTAAGCCGGATGCGAAAGGGCGGGGAGAAAACTGGCGCGATTGTGATGAACGCCAATCCGTTCACCCTCGGCCACCGCCATCTGGTGGAGCAGGCGGCGGCGCAGTGCGATGCCCTGCATCTGTTTGTGGTGCGTGAAGACGCCTCGTTCTTCCCGTTCAGCGCGCGCCTTGAGATGGTGCGCGCGGGCGTGGCGCATCTGCCGAACGTGGTGGTGCATGAAGGCTCGCAGTACATCATCTCGCGCGCCACGTTTCCGGCCTACTTTCTCAAAGAGACCGGCAAAGTGCAGCAGGCGTGGAGCGAGATCGACGTGCTGATCTTCCGCGACTTTATCGCCCCGGCGCTCGGCATCACGCACCGCTTTATCGGCTCGGAGCCGTTCTGCGATATCACCCGCCAGTACAACCAGACGCTGCACGATCTGCTGGCCTCGCACATTGAGGTGGTGGAGATGCCGCGCATCAAGGCCACCGGCAACGCCATTTCGGCGTCCGAAGTGCGCCGTTTACTCAAGACACAGCAGTTTACCCGGATCCGGGAGATTGTCCCGGACTCCACCTTCGCGCATCTCGAAGCGCATTATCGCGCGAGTGCGGAAGTCGCATAACTATCAGGAATTTATCATGAATATTGTAAGGGAGGCGCTGGCCGGAACGCAGGAGTCCAGCGACCTGATGGTGAAAATCGCCCCCGCTCACGGCGAGCTGGAGATTGTCATCCACAGTGAAGTGATTAAGCAGTTTGGCGAGCACATTCGCCAGGTGGTCGACGACACGCTGCGCGCCATGAACGTGCATCAGGGATTAATCATTATTGAAGACAAAGGGGCGCTGGACTGTGCAATCCGCGCCCGCCTGCAAAGCGCGCTTCTGCGTGCTGCCGATGAACAGGCCATCAACTGGGAGGCGCTGAAATGAGCAAACTCCGCCGCAGTATGCTGTTCCTGCCGGGCGCCAACGCCGCCATGCTCTCCACCGCGTTTATCTACCGGCCAGACGCCATCATGTTCGATCTTGAAGATGCAGTGGCCCTGCGCGAGAAAGATACCGCACGCATGCTGGTGTTCCACGCGTTGCAGCATCCGATGTATCAGGATATCGAAACCGTGGTGCGCATAAACCCGCTGAGCACGCCGTTTGGCCTGCTGGATCTGGAGGCCGCCGTGCATGCGGGCGTGGACGTGATCCGCCTGCCGAAAACCGACACGCCGGATGACATCTACGAGCTGGAAGGCCACCTTGAGCGTATCGAGCAGGAGTGCGGGCGCGAGGTGGGTTCTACCCGCGTGATGGCAGCGATTGAATCGGCTATTGGCGTCATCAATGCCGTGGCGATTGCCCGCAGCTCGCCGCGTCTGATCGGCATTGCGCTGGCGGCCTTTGACTACGTAATGGACATGCAGACCGAGCGCGGCGACGGCACCGAGCTGTTCTACGCCCGCTGCGCGGTGCTGCACGCCGCCCGCGCAGCGGGCATCGATGCCTTCGACGTGGTGTGGTCAGACGTTAACGACGAAGCCGGGTTCCTGCGCGAGGTCGACCTGATCCGCAAGATGGGCTTTAACGGCAAATCGCTGATTAACCCGCGCCAGATTGACCTGCTGCACAACGCCTACGCCCCGACGCAGGAAGAGGTGGAGCACGCCAAAAGGGTGATTGAAGCGGCAGAAGAGGGCGAGCGTAACGGCCTGGGCGTGGTCTCGCTCAACGGCAAAATGGTCGACGCCCCGATTATTAACCACGCGCAGGTGGTGCTGGAGCGCGCAGCGGCTTCCGGCGTGCGTCGGTAAGGATGACAAAATGAATCAGACAGAACTTCTCCACGTGAACTTCCCCCATCTGCGGGACCTGAAACCCTTTGATACCGCTCACAGCGCGACGCCCTGGCTGGCGGACAGGGACGTGAAGCACAACCGCAAGCTCTGTGCCTCCCTCGAAGAAGCCGTAGCGCGCAGCGGCTTGCAGGACGGGATGACCATCTCCTTCCACCATGCCTTTCGCGAAGGCGACCGGGTGATCAACACCGTTGTGGCGCTGCTGGCGCGGAAGGGATTTAAAAATTTGACCCTGGCCTCCAGCTCGCTAATGACCTGCAACGACGCGCTGATCGAGCATATCGAAAGCGGCGTGATTACCCGGATTTACACCTCCGGCATGCGCGGCAGGCTGGCGGACGCCATCTCCCACGGGCTGATGGACGAGCCGGTACAGATTCACTCCCACGGCGGGCGCGTGAAGCTGCTCCAGGACGGCGAGCTGAACATCGATGTGGCGTTTCTCGGCGTGCCGTGCAGCGATGCGTTTGGCAACGCCAACGGGACGCACGGAAAATCGTGCTGCGGTTCGCTGGGCTACGCCATGGTGGACGCGCACTTTGCCCGCAAGGTGGTGCTGCTAACCGAAGAACTGGTGCCGTTCCCAAATATGCCCGCCAGCCTGGTGCAGGACCAGGTGGACTACGTCGTGCAGGTGGAGAGCGTGGGCGACCCGGCGAAAATCAGCGTCGGCGCGGCGCGCGTCACCAGCAACCCGCGCGAGCTGATGATCGCCCGCTATGCGGCGGACGTGATTGAGCGCTCCGGCTATTTCAAACCGGGCTTCTCGATGCAGACCGGCTCCGGCGCGGCGGCCACCGCCTGCACCCGTTTTATGGAAGAGAAGATGGAGCGCAGCGGCGTGAAGGCCCGCTTTGCGCTCGGCGGCATCACCGGCAGCCTGGTGGATCTGCACGAGAAGGGGCTTATCGAAAAGCTGCTCGACACCCAGTGCTTTGACGGCCAGGCGGCGGCTTCGCTGGCGCGCAATCCGAACCACGTGGAGATCTCCACCAACGTCTACGCCAACCCCGGCAGCAAGGCGGCAAGCTGCGATCAGCTCGACGTGGTGATCCTCAGCGCGCTGGAAATTGACGTTGATTTTAACGTTAACGTCATCACCGGCTCCGACGGCGTGATGCGTGGCGCTTCCGGCGGGCACTGCGACGTGGCGGCGGCAGCCAACCTGACCATCGTCGTCGCGCCGCTGCTGCGCAGCCGCATTCCGACGGTGGTCAAGCGCGTCACCACGCGCCTCACGCCGGGCGAGAGCATCGACGTGTTGGTCACCGACCACGGCATTGCGGTCAACCCGGCGCGCCCGGAGATCCGCGAGCGCCTGATGGCGGCAGGATTGAAGGTTGTGGATATCAATGCGCTCTACGAGCGGGCGATTTCCCTGACGGGGATACCGAAACCGATTGAATTTACCGACAAAATCGTCGGCGTCATCCGCTACCGCGACGGCAGCGTGATCGACACCGTGCGACAGGTGAAGGAGTGAATATGACGATTGCGACACCCGTGCGGGCGGGTGTCAGCCTGGACGAACTGCTGGTGGCGAAAGATCGCCGCGCGGCGCGCCAGGCCGACATGCTCACGCACTATCAACAACCGGTGATTTCCCTCACGCTGGTCACGCCCGGGGACATTAAAGACAGCCTGCGCTATCGCAACACCATGGGCGTGGCGCTCCAGATGTGCGACCAGCTGCTGTGGGAGAACCGCTGGCAGGTGCTGGACCGCCAGGTGCTGTGGCTGCCCACCGGACCGGAAGCCTTGTGGTGCGTCGCCCATCCGGCGGCGGAAATCAAAGCGCACTGCGCGGAGCTGGAGCAGACGCACCCGCTCGGCAGGCTGTGGGACCTGGATGTAATCTGTCCTCAGAACGGCCACGTCGGGCGCCAGTCGCTGGGGGCAAACCTCAGGCGCTGCCTGATCTGCGACGAGCCCGCGCATGCCTGCTCCCGTTCGCGTCGCCATCCCGTTGAGCAGGTAGTTTCCCGCGTGGAGAAGACGATCGATGACTGGTTTGCTCGCGACTAAACCGCGCCCGATTGATGTGCCCGCGCTTGCCGAAGCGGCGCTGTGGCAGGAGCTGGAGCTGACGCCCAAGCCTGGGCTTGTGGACACGCTCAATAGCGGTTCCCACCGCGATATGGATCATGCCCTGTTTGTCCGCAGCATTACGGCGATTACGCCGTGGTTTGCCCGTTTTGCGGAGCTGGGCGAGGCACATGCGGACAAGCCAGCCGCTCAGCAGCTGCGGATTATCCGCCCGATGGGGATGGCCTGCGAACAGGCGATGTACGCCGCGACGGACGGGGTAAACACGCACAAGGGCGGGATTTTTGCCCTCGGTTTGCTCTGCTTCGCTGCCGGGCGTGTGAAAAATGTCTCCGCCGGCAGCCTCTGTTGTGAGGTAAGTAACATTTGTCGTGGGCTGGTGGCGCGTGAGCTCGTTGGGCGCAGCGGGCAGGCAACGGCGGGCGAGCGGCAGTTTCAGCTGTACGGTCTCACCGGCGCGCGCGGCGAGGCAGAAAGCGGCTTCAGCACGGTGCGTAACGCGCTGAAGCAGTGGAAGGGGAATTCCCTTCATGACCTGTTGTTACGCCTGATGGCCATCAACCAGGACAGCAATCTGGTGTCGCGCGGCGGTATGGAGGGGCTGCGCTACGTACAACGTTACGCGCGGGAACTGCTGGCGAACGGCTGGGATCGCGATGCGTTGCTGAGGATGGATAGGGCGTTTATTGAACGAAACCTGAGTCCGGGCGGCAGCGCGGATTTGCTGTCGGTGGGGTGGGTGCTGTCTGCCATAAAATAGCCGGGGGGCGGCTACGCCTTACCCGGCCTACGGTCTGGTTTTGTAGGCCCGGTAAGCGAAGCGCCACCGGGCACAACAATTAATGCGCGATCGGCTGCGCACCGTGCGGTTCGCGAACGTGCTTGTACTGGAACAGCGCGAGGAACGCGAAGAACAGCACCAGCGAATACGCCGCGAAGATCAGCCACACCGGCTGCCAGTCGGTAATGCCGTTGGTGGTGTACATCTCAACCACTTTACCGCTCACCACGCCGCCCAGAATACAGCCGAAGCCGTTGGTCATCATCAGGAACATGCCCTGCGCGCTGGCGCGGATTTCAGGCTTCACCTCTTTTTCCACAAACACCGAACCGGAAATGTTGAAGAAGTCGAAGGCGCAGCCGTAAACAATCATCGACAGCACCAGCAGTACGGTGCCGAACGCGCTCGGGTCGCCGTAGGCGAACAGGCCGAAGCGCAGCATCCACGCGGCGATGCTGATCAGCATGACGTTTTTGATGCCGTAGCGGCTCAGGAAGAACGGGATGGTCAGGATGAACAGCGTCTCGGAGATCTGCGAGATAGACATCATCACCGACGCGTGCTCAACGATAAAGCTCCCGGCAAACAGCGGATCATTATCGAAGCTGTGCAGGAAGGTGTTACCGAACATGTTGGTGATTTGCAGCTCCGCGCCCAGCAGCATGGAGAAGATAAAGAAGATCGCCATGCGCTTGTTTTTGAACAGGGCGAAGGCGTCCAGGCCAAGCATGGTGCTCCAGCTCTGGTTTTTCTGCTGGTTAGACACCGGAATGGTTGGCAGCGTCAGGGTGAACAGCGCCAGCAGTACGGAGAGCGCAGCACCAATATACAGCTGCATGTGGCTCAGCTCGAAGCCCGCGAAGCTCACGCCCCACATCGCCATGATAAAGCCGATGGTGCCCCAGATACGGATTGGCGGGAAGTCGGTGACGATATCCAGACCGGCAGATTTCAGGCGGTAGTAGGAGATGGAGTTGATCAGCCCAAGCGTTGGCATATACGCCAGCGAGTTAAGCAGGATCACCATAAACATCGCCCCCGGCGTGGTCACTTCGGCCGCCATAAACAGCGTCCCCGCACCCACCAGATGGCAAAGCATATACAGCCATTTCGCACTTAACCATTTATCCGCCACGATACCGAGCAGCGTTGGCATGAAAACAGCCGCAATACCCAGCGAGCTGTAGACGGCACCGATTGACGCACCATCAAACTTGAGCGTCACAAACATATAGGAGCCGAGTGTAGTCAGCCAGCTACCCCACAGGCAGAACTGCAGAAACGACAAGATTTTAAGCTGCAGCTTAAGGTTCATGTTACTTTCCTCACAAGTGAGCGGGAGATATGTTGTTATAGGAACATTCAGGGTTGTTATTTGATGCAATTCTATCAGCAGGCGAGGTTATGTTTTGTTACCTCCCGCAAAAAAATGCAATCCACATTAATTTGCAGTCTGGATTGTGATGCAAATAGCATTTTCGTATGGATGGAGAGAAGCAGAACACCTTCTCCTTACAGGAGAAGGTGTGTTGATTATCGACGACGATAGTTTTTCTGCGCCGTATTCACCTTATACAGGTACCGGCGGGATTCCGCAGACGGGTGGCGGGTGGTGAGAGTAGCGTACACGTCCCCCGGCGCCATGCTGTTGATGATATTCGCAGCCTGCACCTTGTCGTTCGAGAAGACGCGCAGCACGCTGCCCGCCCCGCCGTTGTAGGCGGTGATCACCGCATAGCGACGTGACGTTGGGTTATCAATTCCGCCGAGATAGACATTGTTCAGCATCGCCAGATAGGCCGTGCCGGTATCAATGTTGCTTTGCGGATCGAACAGGTAGCTGCGGCTCGGCGTGCCGGATTTCCCCTGCGAGCGGAACACGTCTTTACCAGCGCTGTGCTGCACAACCTGCATCAGCCCCAGCGCGTCGGAACGGCTCACCGCGTACGGGTTGAACGAGGATTCGGTCTGCATAATCGCCAGGATCAGCGACTCGTCCACGCCATACTTACGCGACGCCTGACGCACCATGCCCAGATACTTATGCGCACGCTTGTCGAGGTGGTTCGGCACCAGGTTAATGGTC
Organism: Enterobacter cloacae complex sp. P24RS; assembly: GCF_014982165.1. Lineage (NCBI taxonomy): Bacteria > Pseudomonadati > Pseudomonadota > Gammaproteobacteria > Enterobacterales > Enterobacteriaceae > Enterobacter > Enterobacter cloacae complex sp. P24RS. Next base: position 147,507 of record NZ_JADCKU010000003.1, on the reverse strand, counting down.
ACGCTGTAAATCACCTTCAGGCCGTTGGTGCGGCTTTTCAGGCGGGTTTGCAGCAGGTAGTCGGCGAATTTGGTGGCGCGGCCTTCCCAGCGGATCGGCTGACCGGTCTGGTCTACGACCTGGCCATACAGGAACGGCTCTTTGGAGATGGTAATGTCATCGGCATCAGAATAGAGATCGATAGATCTCGGATCGTCGCCCATCAGCAGGGTCTTGATGATGGCCTGACGTAAATGCGCCGCAGGTTCAGTCCCCGCGATGGTTTCAACCGTAATCGTACCGTCATCGAAGTTGATGTGGCTACGGGTCTGATAGGCGTCGGTGTACTTAACGTAGTCCTTCGGTCCGGCAATCAGGACTTCGTTAAATCCCCATATATTTTCGATGTTGTGGGCAAACTGCCCCATCAAAATGTCAAAACCGTTGGTGTCCTTAACCCAGGCTTCGTTATAGCTATCGCCCTTTTTGGAAGAACAAGACACAAGCAACGGCGCAACAAGTGCTAGCGCTAAAAGTTTTTTCATCATTCCGGGAGTGCGTGTTGTGTTTGCTTAGTCGTTGCTTTCGCCGGGTGGCGCTGCGCTTACCCGGCCTACAAAACCGTAGGCCCGTGCAAGCAAAGCGCCGCCGGGCAACAGCCGCAGAGTATTATTTTTCCGGTGGCGTATAGCCTTCGATGTGTACGTCTTTGCCCTCGAACAGGAAGTTCACCATCTCCTGCTCCAGCAGCTTGCGGTGCTCCGGGTTCATCATGCTGAGCTTTTTCTCGTTGATCAGCATGGTCTGTTTTTTCTGCCACTGTCCCCAGGCTTCTTTGGAGATCTCGTTATAGATGCGCTTACCCAGGTCGCCCGGGTAGAGCTGGAAATCCTGGCCTTCAGCGTCGCGCTGTAGGAAAGTACAAAAAATGGTTCTGGCCATACTCATTCCTCTTTGTGTTGCCGATGCTAAACCATTGCACCGACACGTAATTGCTGTAACAGGCGCTCCACGGGAGCCGCCAGCCCGACTGATGGCGGTTGCGCTAAGTTATACCAGAGAGCGGTGCCTTCATCCATGCAGGAGGTGAACGAGGACACGGGAAGCCACATAGGCACAATATCCAGATGGAAATGGCTGAAGGTATGGCGGAACGCGTTCAGCTGCGTCAGGGTATCTGCCGCAATGCCACGCTGTTCAAGCCATTCCCGAAGCGAGGCTTCATCTTCAAACTGTGGGAAGCAGTATAGACCACCCCACAGGCCGCTCGGCGGGCGCTGGGCGAGGAAGACGTCGTCGCCGCGCTGCATCAGCAGCATATAGCCGGTGCGCTCCGGCAGCGTCTGTTTGGGTTTCTTACCCGGATACTGCGCCCATGACTGGTTGGCATACGCCACGCAGAGGTTGTTCACCGGGCAGAGTTCGCACTTCGGTTTTGAGCGCGTGCAGACCATCGCGCCGAGATCCATCATCGCCTGGTTAAAACGCTCTACGCCCTTCGCCGGGGTGACCGCTTCAGCGATCTCCCACAGGCGTTTTTCAACGTCTTTCTTACCCGGCCAGCCGTCAACGGCGTAGCAGCGTGCGAGCACGCGCTTCACGTTGCCGTCGAGGATCGGGAAATGCTTGCCTAATGAAAGGGAGAGGATCGCGCCTGCGGTAGAACGCCCGACGCCGGGTAAGTCCGCCACCTCGTCGAAGGTTTCCGGGAATTTACCGTTGTGGCGCGTGGCGACCTGCTGCGCGGCCTTGTGCAGGTTGCGCGCGCGGGCGTAATAGCCCAGCCCGGTCCACAGGTGCAGCACTTCGTCCAGCGGCGCGTTTGCAAGGTCGGTGACCGTCGGGAAGCGCGCCATAAAACGCTCGAAGTAAGGGATCACCGTGGCGACCTGCGTTTGTTGCAACATCACCTCGGAGAGCCATACTTTGTAGGGCGTTTTTTCAATTTGCCAGGGCAGGGTTTTACGCCCGTATTTGTCGTACCAGTCCAGCACCTGGGCTGAAAATTGAGAGGCTTGCATGGTCATCGATTCGCATAATCAGGGACGCAGATTGCAGCACAGCGTCAATCTGCTGTAAACCGGATCTTTCCCATGCTTGCATAGAAGCCTTAACTTTGGATAATGCCCGTTTCCCGAACACTCTCACAAGCAGACAACTCTTTTATGAAAAACGACGTCATTTCACCGGAATTTGATGAAAACGGTCGCCCGCTGCGCCGTATTCGCAGCTTTGTCCGCCGTCAGGGCCGCCTGACAAAAGGGCAGCAACACGCGCTGGACAACTACTGGCCGGTGATGGGCGTTGAGTTCAGCGAGCAGCCGCTCGACTTTATCGAGCTGTTTGGCCGCGACGCGCCCGTCACGCTGGAGATCGGGTTTGGTATGGGCACCTCGCTGGTCACTATGGCGAAAGCGCGCCCGGAGCAGAATTTCCTCGGCATTGAAGTACACTCGCCGGGCGTCGGCGCGTGCCTGGCAACGGCCCACGAAGAGGGCGTTGAGAATCTGCGCGTGATGTGTCACGACGCGGTGGAAGTGCTGCACAAAATGATTCCTGACAATTCTTTGAACATGGTTCAGCTCTTTTTCCCTGACCCGTGGCACAAAGCGCGTCATAATAAACGCCGTATCGTTCAGGCACCGTTTGCCGAGCTGGTGAAAAGTAAGCTCAAGCTGGGCGGCGTTTTCCACATGGCGACCGACTGGGAACCTTATGCGGAACACATGCTGGAAGTGATGTCGTCGCTGGACGGGTATAAAAACCAGTCCGAGAGCAACGACTACGTACCGCGTCCGGATTCACGTCCGGTGACAAAATTTGAACAGCGTGGCCATCGTCTTGGTCACGGCGTATGGGACTTAATGTTCGAGAGGGTGAAATAATGGCAAAGAATCGTAGCCGTCGTCTGCGTAAAAAGATGCACATCGAAGAATTCCAGGAAGTGGGCTTCTCCGTTGCCTGGCGTTTCCCGGAAGGCACCAGCGTTGAGCAGATCGATCAGGACGTTGATGCGTTCATCAACGAGGTCATCGAGCCAAACAAGCTGGCCTTCGACGGTAGCGGCTATCTGGCGTGGGAAGGTCTGATCTGCACCCAGGAAGTGGGTAAATGCACCGAAGAACATCAGGCGCTGGTACGCAAATGGCTTGAAGACCACAAGATGGAAGATGTCCGCGTGAGCGAACTTTTCGACGTTTGGTGGGACTAATAAAGCAGGTACGGGGCCAGCATTAGCTGGCCCATTTTGTCTGAGGGAGTGTTAAAGATGCGCAAAACGTTGCTGGCTGTTGCTTTACTGGCAATCGGATCCACCGCCCATGCGGAATATAAATGTAGCGTCACCCCGCGCGATGACGTGGTGTTGAGTCCGCAAACCGTGCAGGTTAAGGGCGAGAATGGCAATCTGGTGATTACGCCGGATGGCAACGTGACCTTTAACGGCAAACCGCAAAACCTGACGGCCGCCCAGCGCGAGCAGGCGATGGACTACCAGGCCGAGCTGCGCACCGCGCTGCCGTGGATAAACAAAGGCGCGCTGACCCGCGTTGAAAAGAGCCGCGTGGCGCTGGATAAAATCATCACTAAAGAGGTGGGGGAGAGCAGTAATATGCGTACCCGCCTGACCAAGCTGGATAAACAGCTGAAAGAGCAGATGAACCGTATTATCGAGACGCGCTCTGATGGCCTGACGTTCCACTATAAGGCGATCGATCAGGTGCGTGCCGAAGGTCAGCAGCTGGTGAACCAGGCGATGGGCGGCATTCTCCAGGACAGCATTAACGAGATGGGCGCCCAGGCGGTGCTGAAGGGCGGCGGTAATCCGTTGCAGGGCGTTCTGGGTAGCCTGGGCGGACTGCAAACCTCAATTCAGAACGAGTGGAAGAATCAGGAAGCTGATTTCCAGCAGTTCGGCAAAGACGTGTGTAAGCGCGTGGTGTCGCTGGAAGATAGCCGGAAAGCGCTGGTGGGGACGTTGAAGTAACGCCTCTGCGCGCAGGGCCCCTCACCCCGGCCCTCTCCCCAGGGGAGAGGGAGTAACCAGTTCCCTCTCCCTGTGGGAGAGGGTTAGGGTGAGGGCATCAGGCATTGCAATCGTTGCAGAATTGCCATCAGCAGCTCCTCCTCATTAGCCCTGAATTCATGATTCCAGAACCGTACGACTTCCCAGCCGTTCGCATTCAAAAACTCGGTGCGACGAGAGTCATAGGCCTCTTTATCCTGATGTTGCCCCCCGTCCAGCTCAACAATGAGCTTCGCCTTAAAGCAGGCAAAATCCACAATGTACGGCCCAACCGGCATCTGTCGGCGAAACTTATACCCAAAGAAGCGGCGACCTCTGAGCAGATACCAGAGGCGTAATTCTTCGGGTGTCATTTGTTTGCGGAGTTGTTTTGATTTTTCCATCCCCACACTCTGCCAGCCTTTCCCTCAGCCGGCAGAACGGGATGCAAAATCCTGAATCAGCCTTCAGGATCCTTCAGCGAGGAACAGCTCAAGAAGGGAGTTTAAGAACAGCTTACCGTGCTCGGTGATCTGCCAGTAATCATCACATTCCGTCAGATACCCCTGCGCCAGCGCCTCGTCAATCTGCGGGCGAATCGCTGATTCCGGTAACCCGGTATAACGCGAAAATTCGGCGCGCGGCGCGGCTTCCAGCAGACGGAAGCGGTTCATAAAGAACTCAAACGGCTTGTCCGCCGCCTCGACGTCGTGCTGACGCTCCAGGTAGCGGCCTTCCATAAATCCGCGCGGATGACGCGTTTTGGCGGTACGCAGAATGCGACCGTCCGGGAAGGTCACTTTACCGTGGGCGCCGCAGCCAATCCCCAGATAATCACCAAAACGCCAGTAGTTCAGGTTGTGCTGACACTGATAGCCCGGCTTTGCATACGCCGAGGTTTCATATTGCTGATACCCTGCCGCGGTTAACAGCCTGTGGCCCTGCTCGAAGATATCCCACAGCGCGTCGTCGTCCGGCAGCACCGGAGGGCGTGAGCCAAACAGCGTGTTCGGCTCAATGGTGAGCTGATACCACGACAGATGCGGCGGGTTCAGTTCAATCGCCTGACGCAAATCGTCCAGCGCCTCTTCCAGCGACTGGTCCGGCAGGCCGTGCATCAAGTCGAGATTAAAACTGCGCAGCCCAAGCCCCGTTGCCAGGTTTGCCGCCCGCTTTGCCTCTTCCGGGCCGTGAATGCGCCCCAGACGCTTCAGCTTCGGCTCGCTAAAGCTCTGCACCCCGATGGAGATACGGTTCACGCCCGCGCGCTGATACTCGACAAAACGGTCGGCCTCAACGGTGCCGGGGTTGGCTTCCATCGTAATTTCAGCATCCACTGCCAGATTCAGGCGCGCACGCACGCCGTCCAGCAGCGTCTGCATCGCCGGGCCTGAGAGCAGGCTCGGTGTACCGCCACCAATGAAAATGGTCTTTACCTCACGTCCCTGCGCGTACGGTACATCGGCATCCAGATCGGCCAGCAGATGCGCGACGTAATCATCGTGCGGCACTTCGCCCTTCAGCGCGTGCGAGTTGAAATCACAGTACGGGCATTTCTGCACACACCACGGGATATGAATATAAAGACTCAGAGGCGGCAAATTAGCCATTACGTAACGCTTCCAGTAACAGTTTCAGCGCGCGACCACGGTGGGAGATCGCGCTTTTCTCTTCGCGGGTCAGTTCCGCAGCGGTTTTGCCCTCGGTCGGGACAAAGAAAATCGGGTCATAGCCAAAGCCGCCGTTGCCCGCCGCTTTACGGGTAATCACGCCCGGCCAGCTGCCGTGACAGACGATCGGCGTTGGGTCTTCCGCATGACGCATGTAGACCAGCACGCAGTGGAACTGCGCGGTACGCTGTTCGTCGGGAACGTCCTTCAGGGCCACGAGCAGCTTTTCCAGATTCTGCTGGTCGGTGGCGTCCACCCCGGAATAGCGGGCGGAGTAAATCCCCGGCGCACCGCCGAGAAAATCCACGGCCAGACCGGAGTCATCGGCAATCGCGGGCAGCCCCGTGATCTGCGCGGCGTGGCGCGCTTTCAGAATGGCGTTTTCGATAAACGTCAGGCCCGTCTCTTCGGCGGAATCCACGCCCAGCTCGGTCTGAGCCACCACGTCCAGCCCAAAATCATTTAATAGCGAGGCCAGCTCGCGCACTTTACCGGCATTACCGGTGGCGAGAACAACTTTCTGCATGGTTTAGTCCTGTTCTGTCAGAGCCGCGACTTCCGTCGGGATAGATTGCGGATTAAGGATTTTTACCTGTTTATGGCGGCCAAGTTCACCTTTCTCAATGATGACCTGGCTTTTAGCGACGCGAAACTGTTTAGCCAGGTATTTGGTCAGATGCGCATTCGCCTGGCCGTCAACCGGCGGGGCGGTGATGGCGACTTTTAATTCGTCGCCATGCAGCCCAACAATGCTGTCGCGGCTGGCTTTCGGCTGAATGTACAGCCGTAAAACCAGCCCGTCGGCGCAGGGGCTAACTGCACTCATAACGCCATCCACAGCCCCGGCAGCAGCATATTGCCCGTCGCCTGCAACAGTTCCGCGATACCCATATTCAGCACGTACAGCAGCAGAACGAGGAGCATCGGGGAGAAGTCGATCCCGCCCATGGCAGGCAGCAAGCTACGAATCGGACGCAGCAGCGGTTCCGTCAGCTGAATCAACGCGTATTCCACCGGGCTACGGCCCCGGCTTACCCAGCTCATGATCGCCATCACCAGCAGGACCCAGAAGATCAGCAGGCCGACGGTTTTCACGAGGATCAGAACGGCTGAAATCCAGATAATTGGCTGGAAAGTAATGACCATAAACAGCACGATCGCTTTGATAACGCTCAGAATAAATGCCATCAGCAGGGATGAACTGTCTATCGGCCCCATTGCCGGAATGATGCGGCGAAGCGGCCCCACAACGGGCTGCGTGATTTTCACGATAAATTGTGAGAATGGATTGTAAAAATCACAACGGGCCCACTGCATCCAGACGCGCAGCAGCAGCGCCATCGTATACAGTTCAATGACCGTTGAGAGCAGGAAAGTCAACGTCTTCATGGCGTTCCTCAGTTTTCCTTATTATTGGGTGTAATCGCGCGCACCGAAAATAGCCGTGCCGATGCGCACCATGGTGCTGCCTGCCGCGATGGCGGCTTCCATATCGTCCGACATGCCCAGAGAAAGCGTGTCTACCGTGTCATAGCGCGCTTTAAGCGCCTCAAATGCTACAGCCATTTGCTGTGCCACGGCAAACTGCCTTTCATAACTTGACTCTGGCGCCGGAATTGCCATCAGCCCGCGCAGGGTTAAGCGCGGCAGCGCCGCCACCTCAGCCGCCAGCGCATCCAGTTCGCCCAGCGTAATGCCGGACTTGCTGTTTTCATCACTGATGTTGATTTGAATCAGCACGTTAAGCGCTGGCATCTCTGCCGGGCGCTGGTCGCTCAGACGGGTGGCGATGCGCAGACGATCGATGGTGTGGCACCAGTCGAAGTGCTCTGCTACCAGTCGGCTTTTGTTCGACTGTAGCGGGCCGATAAAGTGCCATTGCAGGTCCGTATTGCCCTGTTCCCGGAAAGCGCGAATCTTATCCACCCCTTCCTGCACATAGTTTTCGCCGAAGGCGCGATGGCCGGCGGCAATCGCTTCTGCGATGGCGCTCGCAGGCTTGGTTTTGCTGACTGCAAGCAACGTAATTTCTTCTGAAGCACGGCCGCAACGCGTTGCAGCGGCTGAGATTTTGTCCCGGACCTGTGCCAGGTTATGCGCAATGTCGTTCATTTTCCGAGGAGTAGTCTATGGATGTGGAAGAAATTGTGGCCCTTAGTGTAAAGCATAACGTCTCCGATCTACACCTGTGCAGTGATTCGCCACCGCGCTGGCGCAGGTTAGGCCGACTTGAACCGGCGCCGTTTCCGCCCCCGGATGTGGAGGGATTAATAAAAGCGTGGCTCAACGACGAACAGCAGGGCGCATGGTGGGCAAACGGGCAGGTGGATTTTGCCGTTACCCTCGCAGGCGGTCAGCGGCTGCGCGGCAGTGCGTTTAAGCATATGCACGGCGTTTCGATCGCGCTGCGGCTGTTGCCGCTGACGTGCCCGCAGCTCTCTGCGTTGGGCGTGCCGCGAGCGATCCCGGCGCTGTTGACCCATGACAATGGCCTGATTCTGGTCACCGGCGCCACCGGCAGCGGAAAATCGACCACCCTGGCCGCGATGGTCGATTTCCTCAATCACCAGACGGACGGGCATATTCTGACCCTGGAAGATCCGGTGGAGTTTATGTACCAGAGCGAACGTTGCCTGATCCAGCAGCGCGAGATAGGCCAGCACAGCCCGTCCTTTGCCGAGGCCCTGCGCAGCGCCCTGCGTGAAGATCCGGATGTGATTCTGCTTGGCGAGCTGCGCGACAGCGAGACGATACGCCTGGCGCTGACGGCGGCTGAGACCGGCCATCTGGTTTTAGCCACGCTGCACACGCGCGGGGCGGCGCAGGCCATTGAGCGCCTGGTCGATACCTTCCCGGCACAGGAAAAAGATCCGGTGCGCAATCAGCTGGCGGGAAGCCTGCGCGCGGTGCTGGCGCAGAAGCTGCGTCAGGATCTCCAGGGCGGGCGCGTGGCGCTGTACGAATTACTGGTGAACACGTCTGCGGCGGCGAACCTGATCCGCGAAGGCAAAACCTGGCAACTTCCGGGCATTATCCAAACGGGGCAGCAGGCGGGGATGCAGAACTTTGAGCAGAGTCTGGCAGAGCGGCGGGCGCAGGGGCGGCTGTAGGCTCCGGCGCTCAGTAACCTTGTTCGAAATAGCTTTCGAGGATAATGACGGCAGAAGCAGAATCCACGCTGCCTTTGTTCAGCGCCCGGAAGCCGCCGTGCTCGAACAGGCCAGCGCGCGCTTCAACGGTGCTCAGACGTTCATCGTGCAGCTTAACGGAGACGCCAAAGCGGCCATGGATTTTGTTCGCGAACTTGCGCGCGCGGGCGGTAAGCGGTTGCTCGGTGCCGTCCATGTTCAGCGGCAGGCCGACAATCACGTTGTCCGGCTGCCACTCCTTGAGCAGGCGCTCAATAAGGTTCCAGTCCGGCGTGCCGTCGTTAGCTTTCAGCGCCGTGAGGGGGCGGGCGGTGCCGGTTATCCGTTGACCCACGGCGACGCCGATGCTTTTGGTGCCGAAGTCGAAGGCGAGAAGGGTGCCGCTCATTACGCGTGCCCCGCAACGCCAGGCATGGTCAGAATATCAATGCCAATCAGCTTCGCCGCGTCGCGCCAGCGATCGGCAATAGGGGTTTTGAACAGGATATTCATATCCGCAGGGGCTGTGAGCCAGGCGTTGTCCAGAATTTCTTGTTCCAGCTGCCCTTTTTCCCAGGAGGCGTAGCCGAGCGCAACCAGCACTTCAGAAGGCTGATTTGCCGTGCCCAGCGTTTCGAGCACGTCGCGAGACGTCGTGACGACGGTGTTATCGGAGATACGAATACTGGACGAGAAAACCGGCGGGGTATGCAGGATAAAGCCACGATCTTCTGCAAGCGGGCCGCCCAGCATCACCGGTTTATCGAGACGGATCTCCGGCAGTCGCGCTTCAGCGGGGATTTTCAGCTTGTCCAGAATCCCTTCAACCTGGAGGTTTTCCAGCGGCTTGTTGATGATAATCCCCATCGCGCCGTCTTCGTTGTATTCACAAATGTACACCACGGCGCGGCGGAAAATCGGATCCTGGAGAGCAGGCATGGCAATAAGAAAGTGATGCTGTAAATTCATTGTCAGAGGTACTGTTTCCTGGTTTAAAAAGCGACAGCGCCCAGTATGGGGATAAACACAGGCGCTGTCACAGGTTATTTCTGTAAACGTTTTTCGATAGCGTCCATCAGCATTCCGGTGATCGAGATCGGGAATTCCGCTTCAATTTCACGAATGCAGGTCGGGCTGGTGACGTTCACTTCGGTCAGGCGATCGCCGATGATATCGAGGCCGACAAAGATCAGACCTTTAGCTTTCAGCGTAGGACCGACGCGGCGGGCAATTTCCCAGTCGCTTTCGCTTAACGGACGCGGTTCGCCACGGCCGCCGGCCGCCAGGTTGCCACGGGTTTCGCCGCCCTGCGGGATGCGCGCCAGGCAGTAAGGCACCGGCTCGCCGTCTACGACCAGCACGCGCTTGTCGCCGTCTTTGATGGCAGGCAGATAGTTCTGCGCCATGCAGTAGCGGGTTCCCAGCTCGGTCAGCGTTTCGGCAATCACGCCAATGTTCGGATCGCCGTCCTTCACGCGGAAGATCGACGCGCCGCCCATGCCGTCCAGCGGCTTCATGATGATGTCGCCGTGCTTCTGCCAGAATGCTTTCAGCTGCGTTTTGCTGCGGGTGACCAGCGTTTCCGGCGTCAGGTCAGAGAACCAGGCGGTGTAAAGCTTCTCGTTGCAGTCGCGCAGGCTCTGCGGCTTGTTGACGATCAGCGTTCCTTTCTCTTCGGCACGCTCAAGGATATAGGTGGAGTAAATGTATTCGGTGTCGAACGGCGGATCTTTACGCATCAGGATGACGTTGAGGTCGGCCAGGGCAATATCCTGCTCGGTGCCAAATTCGTACCATTTGTCGTAGTTCTGCTCGACGTTAACGATGCGGGTGCGTGCGCGGGCTTCACCGTTGATCAGGTAAAGATCGTTCATCTCCATGTAGTGGAGTTCATAGCCGCGACGCTGCGCTTCCAGCAGCATAGCGAAGCTGGAATCTTTCTTGATGTTAATGTTTGCGATGGGGTCCATCACGATGCCGAGCTTAATCATCTTCTTCTCCGTTAATGGGTCAACCCAGATCGCCAAACCGTACCTGTAGCGCGGTAATGGCTGTGAGTGCCGTTGTCTCAGTGCGCAGAACGCGAGGTCCCAACAGAATATCAGTAAACTGGTAATGCGCCGTCATGGCGATTTCGTCAGCCGACAGGCCGCCTTCCGGGCCAATCAGCAGGCGTACGCGCTCAACGGGCAGCGGCAGCGTATTGATGCTGGCGCTGGCGCGCGGATGAAGATTAAGCTTAAGCCCGCTTTCCTCTTCTGCACACCAGTCTTCCAGATCCATCGCCGGGCGGATCTCCGGAATACGGTTACGGCCACTCTGTTCGCAGGCCGCAATGGCAATTTTCTGCCACTGCTGGAGCTTTTTGTTCAGACGTTCCGCATCCAGTTTAACGCCGCAGCGCTCAGAAAAAAGTGGCGTAATGAGGCTTACACCCAGTTCAATGGATTTCTGAATGGTGAACTCCATCTTTTCCCCGCGCGACATCACCTGGCCGAGGTGAATGTGCAGCGGAGATTCCCGGTCGTCCACTTCGCCACGGAGCACCTTTACGTGCACGCTTTTTTTGTCGGCGCGCGTAATTTCAGCGTCGAAAACCTGATTCGAGCCGTCGAAGAGCTGAATGGCCTGGCCTGCACCCATGCGCAGCACGCGGCCTACGTGGTTTGCAGCATCATCAGACAGGGCGATTTCGCCGCCAGCGGTAATCAGTTCAGGGTGATAGATGCGAGGGATGCGCATAGTCAGAAATTCCATATGTCATGCGATATAAGCGAATGGCCGTAGTGTAGGTTAGCTCTTTTGCGCCTGGCAAGCCCGCTGGACGTAAGGGTTGTGATTCCCCTGGACGTTGGCGATACGTTCGTCGCGCTGGCATTCCCAGTCCGTCACCGGATAGAGTTTGTCCCAGGCATTGAACAGTTGCGTCTGCTGGCGGGAAAGGTTGAGATGGTAGCGGTCGCGCATATAGAAGTACGTACGGGCGATGCTGCCGCGCGCGCGCGCGGGCGGTTCGGCTACTTTATCTTTGAAATCGACCTTCATCGCGCACTGACCGTACTGGCCTTCGCCACCGTTCCACTGGCTGTACATGAAGTTACCGCGATCGCCATTGACTTCACCCACGGCGGGTTGCAGGTTGTGCATATCGCTTTCCATCTGGCGATAGACCGGATCTTTTGCGCAATTCTGACGTCCGCCATCCTGCCAGCACTGGCGCTGGTGGCCAAACTGCCAGGCCGGAACAACGTGTTCCCATTCGATTCGGCTGGCGCGGTTCTCGTTCTTGCGCACCTTATAGCCGCAGGACTCCAGGTCCACGATCCCTTTTTTACCCTGCCAGTGGATTTTACAGCCGCAGTAGAAATCACCCGGCACGTCGGCGTTAATCTTTACGCCTGCCGTTTTAGCCTGAGAAAAACTGTGAATACCGTCGGCCAGAGCATGGCCGGAAAGCGCCGTCGCCAGAAAAGCGACCGCGAGAGAAACATTACGGGACATCTTACACTCCGTGTCAAAACGAGCCCGCAACGTAACGAATGTTGTTCCTGTATGCAATCAGTCAGATCAGGAAAGTTCCTGATAGTTCAGTTGATTATTCCGCGACCAGCGGTTCGCCACACTTCACGCAGCGGTAGGTTGCCTCGCCCCGCACCACGCGGTTGTGGCGGCGGACGGTAAGCTGGTGCTGCTGGCACTGGCAGCGGTAGGGAAAGGTATTGCGGCGCACCGATTCCAGCTCGAACTGATGGGTTCGGCGTGCCGGAACGCCGAGCACCGCCTCCATCATCCACTTCCACTCTTTGCCGTGCGGCGCGACGCGGCCAAAGTGTTTCCACACCAGAAGATGGGCCAGCTCGTGCGGCACCACTTCTTCGATAAACGCCTGCTGATTTTCCATCATCAACACCGGGTTCAGGCGGATCTCGTAGGCTTCCAGCCAGGCGGTGCCTGCCGCGGTGCCGCGCTGCTGATAGACCAGCTTCGGTTCAGGATAACTGCGGCCGAGCTTCAGGTTGGCCAGGGCGAGTTTTTCCCGCAGGCTGCGCATAACGGCTTGCTGAATGGCGATGGGGAGACGGGGAGCTTTCATAGGGGCAGAGCATAAAGCGGGAAGCGGGGAGGCGCAAGAGGCGCCTCCCGCAAGAGGATCAGTCGTGTGCGCCGATTTCGCGCAGAGGACGACCTTTCATCAGGTTACGTTCAATGTGTTCCAGTGAAACGTGTTTGGTTTCAGGAACCAGCCAGATTGTGAGAACAATAAAGAACAGGTTCAGACCCGCGTAGACCCAGAAGGTATTGGCGTTACCCAGGGTATTGAGCATGGTCAGGAACGTTGCGCCGACGATCATGTTGGCAATCCAGTTGGTTGCGGTAGAGCAGGTGATACCAAAATCACGCCCTTTCAGCGGCTGGATCTCAGAGCACAGTACCCAAATCAGCGGACCGGCACTCATCGCAAACCCAATGATAAACATCAGCAGCATCGCCACGGCGAAGTACTGTGCCGTTGGAGAGTGAATGCCCAGGTGCATCATGGTACCCAGCACGCCCATACCGACAGCCATCACCAGGAAGCCCAGCGTCAGGGTTGGCTTACGTCCCCAGCGGTCCACCAGACCGATGGCGATAAAGGTCGCCAGCACGTTGGTCAGGCCGACGATCACGGTGCCCCACATCTGCTCGGTGGTGTTGGTGTAACCCGCCAGTTCGAAGATTTTTGGCGCGTAATACATGATGACGTTCATCCCGGTGAACTGTTGCATAACCTGTAACAGCACGCCGAGGAACACCGCGCGGCGGAAGTTGCTGTTCTCTTTGAACAGCGCCCAGCCGGACTGTTTCACCTTCAGGCTTTCGCGGATCTCTTCCAGCTCGTTTTTCGCTTCGGCGCTGGTATCACGCAGGCGTAAGAGCACGCGTTCGGCATCGTGGAAGCGTCGTTTGGCGGCAAACCAGCGCGGGCTGTCCGGCAGGAAGAAGACGCCGATCAGCAGCAGGACGGCAGGGATGATGATCACACCCAGCATCCAGCGCCATGCGCCGCTGTAGCTGAACGCGGTATCGGAGAGATAAGCCCCGAGAATACCGATGGTGATCATCAGCTGATACATGGAAATCATGCTGCCGCGAATTTTTTCCGGCGCGATTTCAGACAGGTACAGCGGAGCAGTGTAAGACGCCACGCCCACTGCCAGACCCAGCAGCACGCGGGAGAGGATCAGCACTTCAACGTTAGGCGCAGCGGCAGAGAACAATGAGCCGGCAACGAACAGGATCGCGCCGATCATCAGGCTCTTTTTACGCCCGAGCTTAAAGGAGAGCCAGCCGCTGCCGACCGCGCCGACGGCGGCGCCGAACATCATGGAGCTAACCACCCATTCCTGAGTGTGTGCGCTAATCTGGAACTCATCGGCGATGAAAGGTAATGCACCGGCGATGACGCCAATATCCAGGCCAAAGAGTAATCCTGCCAGAGCGGCAAGGAAGCAGACGAAGAACGTCATTGCCTTATTGGACGTACGCCCCTGTTTATTATTGTCAGGCATTATGCCCTCCAGTTGGGTTATCAGTTTTATCGATATTAAGAGTAGGTGAGCGGCTCATAAAAATATGTGAGACAAATCACAATGGTGTAATCGGTTACACTAACCCGTAACCGTAAAAATAATTAAAGCTTTGAAAATATAGAGGTAAATTAATTGATATGCATCGCGTTTGCATGCATTTCAGACTTAACTGAAAGGGAATGTAACAGCAGAAGAATTACGATCATGCAAAGAGATTATTCTGAAAGCGGGGTATATCCGGCATAAAAAAAGCCAGCACAAAGGCTGGCCTGTTTTAGCAGCTGTCAGTCGATTACTTCAGACCGGCAGCGTCACGCAGCAGGGCGGCTTTGTCGGTTTTTTCCCATGGGAAATGTTCGCGACCAAAGTGACCGTACGCGGCAGTTTCCTGGTAGATTGGGTGCAGCAGATCCAGCATCTGAATCAGGCCGTATGGGCGCAGGTCGAAGAACTCGCGCACCAGCAGGGTCAGCTGTTCTGAAGGCACTTTTTCAGTACCGAAGGTTTCCACCATGATGGAGGTTGGCTCAGCCACGCCGATAGCGTAGGAAACCTGAATCTCACAGCGGTCAGCCAGGCCGGCAGCAACGATGTTTTTCGCTACATAACGCGCAGCGTACGCGGCAGAACGGTCAACTTTAGACGGATCTTTACCGGAGAATGCACCGCCACCGTGACGCGCCATGCCGCCGTAGGTATCAACGATGATTTTACGACCGGTCAGACCGCAGTCACCCATAGGCCCGCCGATAACAAAGCGTCCGGTTGGGTTGATGAAGAATTTGGTCGCAGAGCTCAGCCACTCAGTCGGCAGAACCGGCTTGATGATCTCTTCCATCACCGCTTCTTGCAGCGATTTCTGATCAATCTCTTCAGCATGCTGCGTGGAGAGAACCACGGCATCGATACCGACGATTTTCCCGTCGTCGTACTGGAAGGTCACCTGGCTTTTCGCATCCGGACGCAGCCACGGCAGAGTGCCGTTTTTACGCACTTCAGCCTGACGCTGCACCAGACGGTGTGCGTAAGTCACAGGGGCCGGCATCAGCACGTCGGTTTCGTTGGTCGCATAGCCGAACATCAGGCCCTGGTCGCCCGCGCCCTGTTCCAGCGGATCGGCACGGTCAACGCCCTGGTTGATGTCCGGAGACTGTTTGCCAATCGCGCTCAGTACGGCGCAGGAGTTGGCATCAAAGCCCATATCAGAATGCACATAGCCGATCTCACGTACCGTGTTACGGGTGATCTCTTCGATATCAACCCATGCGCTGGTGGTGATCTCACCGCCAACCAGAACCATGCCGGTTTTGACATAGGTTTCACACGCTACGCGCGCCTTTGGATCCTGCGCGAGGATCGCATCCAGCACCGCATCGGAGATTTGGTCAGCAATTTTATCAGGATGTCCTTCTGATACGGACTCGGACGTAAACAGGTGTTTTGCCATGTTTTATTTCACCTAAGAGGAATTTGGTTAGCTCAAGCTGCTGTGTGGAATAGCCAAAGGAGATAATTCTACCAAGGCCTACAGGATTTTGACACTGGCAGTCTGAGTGTTAATCGGTATGGATGGATTAACATCTGGATGGCTATTTTAGGTCACTTCTTCGCCCGATTTCCAGTTTTTTTTGACTCACCTCTCACTGCGTTGAAAACATAGCTGGAAATTTTTCCTGACGGCGCTGGCAACCTGCACATTTTTATTTTGCTTTTTAGCTACCTTCTCGGTATAAAACGCGGCGCGCGGCTCATATAAAATCAGCGCTCGATGAACACATCGTGTCGCCACTTCCAGCCGGGTTAAGCAGTGAACTTTTAGCTTTGGCTTGTGGTCCGTTTCAGCAGAGGCGGCCGTGGAGGTGATACGAGATAATGAACCATCGTTTTCCGCTCATTCAGCGCAGCCGTTCTGGCGCGCATGTGATTCCCACCCGCACTTCTGGTTTAAACACCTGCCGATGTTATACCCATCTCGGTGCTTCTCAGGATTCCAGAGCCGGTTACGCTTTGTGAAAACTGAACAAGGGCGCTCTTGTTAATACAGGAGTTTTCTCGTGGTTTCGCCGAACCTTGTCATACAGAGTTCGGATACGTGTTTTACAATGATATGAATAAGAAACCGGTCGCACGGTCTGGATTTCAGCATACTCTGCTGGGAAATGGAGCCGTTAATGGGTTGTTATCGCCGTATAACGCTGCGATAGTAGTCAACTGTTTTACACTTACTACAAAGAGTTGAGGTTCGCTATGTCTGACGACATGTCTTCGCTTTCGCCTTCGTCAGCAGGCGAACAGGGTGTACTACGTTCTATGCAGGAGGTTGCGATGAGCTCCCAGGAAGCCAGCAAGATGCTGCGCACTTACAATATTGCCTGGTGGGGCAATAACTACTACGACGTTAACGAACTGGGCCACATCAGCGTCTGCCCGGATCCGGACGTCCCGGAAGCGCGCGTGGATCTCGCTAAGCTGGTGAAAGCCCGTGAAGCGCAGGGCCAGCGCTTGCCTGCACTGTTCTGCTTCCCGCAGATCCTGCAACATCGCCTGCGTTCTATTAACGCCGCGTTCAAACGCGCGCGCGAATCGTATGGTTATAACGGCGACTATTTCCTCGTTTACCCGATCAAGGTAAACCAGCACCGCCGCGTGATTGAGTCCCTGATCCACTCCGGCGAGCCGCTGGGCCTGGAAGCCGGTTCCAAAGCGGAGCTGATGGCCGTTCTGGCGCACGCGGGCATGACCCGGTCGGTGATCGTCTGTAACGGCTATAAGGACCGCGAATACATCCGTCTGGCGCTGATTGGCGAGAAGATGGGCCACAAGGTCTACCTGGTGATCGAGAAGATGACCGAAATCGCGATCGTGCTGGAAGAGGCCGAGCGTCTGAACGTGATCCCGCGCCTTGGCGTGCGTGCGCGACTGGCGTCGCAGGGTTCCGGTAAATGGCAGTCTTCCGGCGGTGAAAAATCCAAGTTTGGCCTCGCGGCGAACCAGGTGCTTCAGCTGGTGGAGATTCTGCGCGAGCGCGGACGTCTGGACAGCATTCAGCTGCTGCACTTCCACCTCGGCTCGCAGATGGCCAATATCCGCGACATCGCCACCGGCGTGCGTGAATCCGCGCGTTTTTACGTTGAGCTGCATAAGCTTGGCGTGAACATCCAGTGCTTTGACGTGGGCGGCGGCCTGGGCGTGGACTACGAAGGGACCCGCTCCCAGTCTGACTGCTCGGTCAACTACGGCCTGAACGAATACGCCAACAACATCATCTGGGCGATTGGCGATGCCTGCGAAGAGCACGGCCTGCCGCACCCGACGGTGATCACCGAATCTGGCCGCGCGGTTACCGCGCACCATACGGTGCTGGTGTCTAACATCATCGGCGTCGAGCGTAGCGAAATCACCGAAGCCACGCCTCCGGCTGACGATGCCCCACGTTCCCTGCAAAGCATGTGGGAAACCTGGCAGGAGATGCACGAGCCGGGCACGCGTCGTTCCCTGCGCGAATGGCTGCACGACAGCCAGATGGACCTGCACGATATTCACGTCGGCTACTCGTCAGGCACCTTTAGCCTGCAAGAGCGCGCCTGGGCCGAACAGCTCTATCTGAACATGTGCCATGAAGTGCAGAAACAGCTCGACCCGAGCAACCGCGCGCATCGTCCAATTATCGACGAGTTGCAGGAGCGTATGGCGGACAAAATGTACGTCAACTTCTCCCTGTTCCAGTCGATGCCGGATGCCTGGGGTATCGACCAGCTGTTCCCGGTTCTGCCGCTGGAAGGGTTGAACCACGCCCCGGAACGTCGCGCGGTGCTGCTGGACATCACCTGTGACTCTGACGGCGCGATTGACCACTACGTGGACGGTGACGGTATCGCAACGACGATGCCAATGCCGGAGTACGATCCTGAGAACCCGCCAATGCTGGGCTTCTTTATGGTGGGTGCGTATCAGGAGATCCTCGGCAACATGCACAACCTGTTCGGCGATACCGAAGCGGTTGACGTGTTTGTCTTCCCTGACGGCAGCGTCGAGGTTGAGCTGTCCGACGAAGGGGACACCGTGGCGGATATGCTCGAATACGTGCAACTGGATCCGAAAAAACTGCTCACTCAGTTCCGCGACCAGGTGAAAAACACCGGTCTGGACGACGCCTTGCAGCAGCAGTTCCTGGAAGAGTTTGAAGCGGGTCTGTACGGGTACACCTACCTGGAAGACGAGTAAGTAAAACGCCCTCTCCGTGTGGGAGAGGGGTGGGGTGAGGGCATCAGGCTGCTGTGCCGCCAATGCCTGGTGGCGCTGCGCTTACCGGGCCTACGAATGTAGGCCGGATAAGGAGCAGCCGCCATCCGACAGAATGCTATACTCACTTGAACCCGTATGAATTAACGGCGATAATTCGCCCCAATATGCGATTTACGAATCAATCCCTTCCTCGTCGGGTTTAACGACGCGGAGGGGATTTTTTTTCATCTGTTTTTAATGTATCGACGTTAAAAGAGGTCTGGACATGAGCACTTTAGGTCATCAGTACGATAACTCTCTGGTATCTAACGCGTTTGGTTTTTTACGCCTTCCAATGAACTTCCAGCCGTACGACAGCGACGCTGACTGGGTGATCACCGGCGTACCGTTCGACATGGCAACCTCCGGTCGTGCGGGTGGACGTCACGGCCCGGCGGCAATCCGTCAGGTTTCCACCAACCTGGCCTGGGAGCACAACCGCTTCCCGTGGAACTTCGACATGCGCGAGCGCCTGAACGTGGTGGACTGCGGTGACCTGGTGTACGCCTTCGGCGACGCGCGCGAAATGAGCGAAAAATTGCAGGCGCATGCAGAGAAGCTGCTGGCGGCCGGTAAGCGCATGCTCTCCTTCGGCGGTGACCACTTCGTTACTCTGCCGCTGCTGCGCGCCCACGCGAAGCACTTCGGTAAAATGGCGCTGGTGCACTTCGATGCGCATACCGACACCTACGCGAACGGCTGCGAGTTCGACCACGGCACCATGTTCTACACCGCGCCGAAAGAAGGCCTGATCGATCCGAACCACTCCGTGCAGATCGGCATCCGTACCGAGTTCGACAAAGATAACGGCTTCACCGTGCTGGACGCCGGCCAGGTGAACGATCGCGGCGTGGACGATATTCTGGCTCAGGTTAAGCAGATCGTCGGTGATATGCCCGTGTATCTGACCTTTGACATCGACTGCCTGGATCCGGCGTTTGCACCGGGTACTGGTACGCCAGTGATTGGCGGCCTGACGTCAGACCGCGCCATCAAGCTGGTGCGTGGCCTGAAGGATCTGAACATCGTTGGGATGGACGTGGTGGAAGTGGCGCCAGCCTATGACCAGTCCGAGATCACCGCGCTTGCCGCGGCGACCCTGGCGCTGGAAATGCTCTACATCCAGGCCGCGAAAAAAGGCGAATAAGCCTTACGCGCTGATTGCTGCTGCGCGACGCATGCGCAGCAGCAACATTCCCCCGGCAAGGAGGGTGATTGCCTGCGAGACGACCAGCACCGAAAAGCCTGAGCTGACCGACCCCACCGACCTCATCACCATCCCCATCAGCAGCGGAATAAACGCCGCGCAGATATTGCCGATCCCATTGATAATGCCGTAAGCGCTGCCCACCGCTTCCCGCGCGGCGTGATGCTGGATCACCGCCGGAATAGCCGCCCCCTGTAGCCCCCAGAATACATTCGCCGAGAGCATAAACAGCGCCAGCCAGGCAGGCTGATGGCTGAGCATCAGCGCGACCACGGACAGCGCCGTCAGCGCGCCGCCCACCACAAACAGCACCGGCGCCTGTTCAGGGCGCATTTTGTCGAGCAGCACCCCGCCGAGGAACTTCGAGCCCAGGCTCAGCAGGAAGGGAATGGCCGCAAGCATGCCCGTGGCGTGCAGCGAGAAATGATGCTCGTCGCGCAGCCACGCGGGCAGCCAGGCGCTGCTCCCCCAGAGATAGCTCAGGGTGGCAATCTCCACCAGCAGGATCCACCCGAGCAGCGGCGTCTGCCAGGCAAGCGAAAACGTCTCTGCGAAGCCCGGTTTTTTGATCTGCTCCGCACCCTGCGGCGCGGGCAGGAAGCGCCAGACAAGGCCGCCGCCCAGCACCAGGTTCAGTACCGCCAGGGCATAAAACGACCCGGCCCAGCCGAGATGCGCCATCAGCCACGTTACCAGCGGAAAGCCCACGGCCAGCCCGAGCGAGACCCCCAGCGCGGTCACGGCGTTGGGTTTGCCGATCTCCTGCGCGCTAAAGTGTTCGCTGATGAAGCGCGTTTTCAGCGAAAAGAGCGGCCCCTCAGCGATCCCCAGGATCGTGCGTGCGATAAGCATGCCCATCAGCGATCCGAGCAGCGGGGAAATGGCGCATACCGCTGCCCAAATCGCTATGCTGCTCAATAATCCCTGTCGATAATGGAGTTTGCTTTCAATAACCGGAGTTAATAATAAAGCCGAAAATCCATAACCCAGCAGGAAACAGGTCATCAGCATTCCCTGTAACATTCTGTTTTCATTTAGCTGAAAATGCTGGGCAAATTCCGGGTTTAAAATCATGACAGAAATATTTACCCGGTCGACGTAGGAAATAATAATGAGTAATAACAATGCCACTGTGCCTTGCCATCTTGCCGTCATAACGCCTGCCTTATGTTTTCGCTTATTTCTATTTTTCATGCGCGTGATTGTCACAGGGGTAAAATGGTTCACCTATGAAACTCATTGTTTATTAATGGAAAAATAAAATTAAGTTTCACAGGTGAAACACCATAATTTTACCTTCTTTTATTTTTAAGGAACAAAAAGAAAAGAAGTCAATCACTGTTTATTAAAATTTCAGGCCATCGATAAATCGTATTCTTTCACGCCGCAATAATGAAAATTTCATATCGCTGCATTTTTTCGTGATCCTTTGCACACTTAGTTAATTAATTACCGTTTGATTAACAAATTCGTCACATTGCGGGTTGACGAAACATTCATCGCTTTTATATTGACCGTATTAAATAAGAAACAGAGTTTCATATATGAAACAAAAGCCTGGAGGATCGTGATGAGCTGGATAGGCGTATGTGACGCAGAACAAGTACAGGAAGATTTCCCTTTTAGCGGCAACGTCGACGGTAAAGAGATCGGCGTGTATTTGATTGACGGTGAATATTACGCGCTGGAAGACGTATGCCCCCACGCCTATGCCCTGCTGAGCCAGGGCTTCGTGGAAGATGGCAAAGTGGAATGCCCGCTGCACGAGGCGGTCTTCGACGTCAAAACCGGCCAGTGCCTGCACGGCCCCGGCGGACGCAACCTTAACCGCTACCCGGTTCGGGTTTTTGAAAACCAGATTCAGATTACCTTCGTCGAGGAGACCGTGGCATGAGCGACACCCTGAACTACAACCCGGCGCTGCCGGAAAGCCGTCAGTTTGCCCCACCGGCTGAGGGCGGTAACGGTGCGATCCATAAGCCGGGTGATTACCAGAACCTGATCTGGCAGACCCGCAGCCGCGAGCCGGAAAGCTGGGAAGTGAACCTCATCGCCACGCTGGAAGATCTCTTCGAGCAGGGAGTTGAAACCTTACCGGAGCTGGTGAACGGGCTGAACGCGGTGCGCATGCACGATCAGCAGGGCGAGCCGTGGAGCGAAGCCAGCTTCCAGGCATTCTTACAGGTTAACGGCTACTGAGGGCAACGCGATGACGACTACCGTACAACACTATCTCGATAAAGGTCTGCGCGGCCTCTGGTATCCGGTGCTGGCGAGCTGGGAGGTGCAGTCTGCACCGGTGGGCATTACCCGCCTGGGCGAACAGATTGTGGTCTGGCGCAACAAAGACGGCCAGGTGCAGGCGCTGGAGGACCGCTGTCCGCACCGCGGCGCACGCCTGTCGATGGGCTGGAACCTGGGCGACCGCATTGCCTGCTGGTATCACGGCGTGGAGGTCGCGGGCAACGGCGAGGTGAAAGACGTGCCCGCCGTGGACAAATGCCCGCTGGTCGGCCAGCAGTGCGTGCGCAGCTACAACGTGCAGGAGGCGCACGGCGCCATCTTCCTGTGGTTTGGCGTCACCGCAGACCAGCAGCCGGACGAGCTGACCTTCCCGGACGAGCTCGCCGATACGGACAGTTTCAGCAACTTCCTCTGCACCGCCGCGTGGAAATGCAATTATCAGTACGCGCTGGAAAACGTGATGGATCCGATGCACGGCACCTATCTGCACTCTTCGTCGCACTCGATGGCGGAAGGGGATCGCAAGGCCGACATGGTGCTCCAGCCGACCAAAACCGGCTTTATTTTCGAGAAAAAAGGGCAGAGCGGCGTCAACTTTGACTGGGTGGAGCTGGGCAACAGCGGCACCTGCTGGATGCGCCTCTCCATTCCGTACAAGAAGCGCTTCGGGCCGGGCGGCCACTTCTTTATCGTCGGCATGGTGGTGCCGGAAGATAACGACAACTGCCGCGTCTTCTTCTGGCGCATTCGCCGGGTGCAGGGCTGGCAGCGCGACATGTGGCGCTTCATGTACCGCAACCGTCTGGAAAAACTGCACTGGGAAGTGCTGGAGCAGGACCGCGTGGTGCTGGAAAGCCTGGCGCCCAACGCCCGCGACCATGAATACCTGTATCAGCACGACGTCGGCCTCTCGCGCCTGCGCCGCATGATGCAAAAGGCCGCCAAAGAGCAGCTGGCGATGCGCGAAGAACAGCAGGGAGCCGCCTGATGAACGGGCTGCTGAGCGGCAAGCGCATCGTCATAACCGGCGCCGCGCGCGGGCTGGGCTTTCACTTTGCCAAAGCCTGCGCGGAGCAGGGCGCGGCGGTGATGATGTGCGACATCCTCAAGGGCGAGCTGGCCGAGAGCGCCCACGCCCTGAGCGAGCAAGGCTATGCGATCGAACCGCACGTTATCGATCTGGCCGATCCGCAGTCCATTGAGCAGGTGTTCAGCGCGATTGGCGAGCAGGGTCAGATTGATGGCCTGGTGAACAACGCGGCGATGGCGACGGGCGTCGGCGGCAAAAATATGCTCGATTACGATCCGGATCTCTGGGATCGGGTGATGAGCGTTAACGTCAAAGGCACCTGGCTGGTGACGCGCGCCGCGGTGCCGCTGCTGCGCGAGGGCGCGGGCATCGTGAACATTGCGTCCGACACCGCGCTGTGGGGCGCGCCGCGCCTGATGGCCTACGTCGCCAGCAAGGGCGCCGTGATTGCGATGACCCGCTCAATGGCGCGCGAACTGGGTGAAAAGCGTATCCGCATTAATGCCATCGCGCCGGGGTTAACCCGCGTCGAGGCAACCGAATATGTTCCGGCCGAGCGCCATCAGCTTTACGAGAATGGCCGCGCGTTAACCGGCGCGCAGCAGCCGGAAGACGTCACCGGCAGCGTGGTCTGGCTGTTAAGCGATCTGTCGCGATTTATCACCGGGCAGCTGATCCCGGTCAACGGCGGTTTTGTTTTTAACTAAGGTGTGGCGATTATGGCAAACGATCAGGAAGTGAAATATCTGGTGCCGGGGCTGGAGCGCGGTTTACAGCTGCTGTTGGCTTTTGGTGAGCAGCATCGCGATCTGACCTTTGCCGAGCTGCACCGGCTGGTGGATATGCCGAAGGCGACCGCCTATCGCGTGGTGCAGACGCTGGAGTACATGGGCTTTCTGGAGCGGAACGCGCGCACCAGTACCTTTTCGCTGGGCATGAACGTGCTGCGTCTCGGCTTTGAGTACATCGCCTCGCTGGACGTGGCGCAGGTCGGCCAGCCGGTGATCGAACAGCTGCGCGACGTGAGCCAGTGCAGCAGCCATCTGGCGATCCGCGACGGGCGCGACATTATCTACATCGCCCGCGTCAGCGCCGCCGGGTCGCGCATCAACCAGGTCAGCATTGGCACCCGCCTGCCGGTGCACTGCACCTCGCTGGGCCGCATGCTGCTGACCGATATTTCCCGCGCCGATTTCGAACAGTTGTTCCCGCACGAGCGCCTGCCGGGCAACGCGCCGGGGCAGCTTCACAACCGCGAGGCCCTGTGGCAGATGGTGCAGCAGGACAAAGCCCGCGGGTATGTCATCGGCGAATCCTTCTTCCGCCACGGCATCTCCTCCATCGTCTACCCGGTGTATGACCGAAGCGGACGC
This sequence comes from Enterobacter cloacae complex sp. P24RS, assembly GCF_014982165.1. Taxonomy (NCBI): domain Bacteria; kingdom Pseudomonadati; phylum Pseudomonadota; class Gammaproteobacteria; order Enterobacterales; family Enterobacteriaceae; genus Enterobacter; species Enterobacter cloacae complex sp. P24RS. Next base: position 123,019 of record NZ_JADCKU010000003.1, on the reverse strand, counting down.
GTGGCGGCGGTGGTCAGCATTCTGGTGCCGTCGGAGGAGATCCCGCAGACCGACCGCGAGCGGCTGCAAAACGAGGTTCGCCTCGCGGCAGATAAAATTTCTGGCTTCTTAGGCTATTTGTCACAGGCCAGTTAAATCAGTGAGTTAACGTCAGGCGCTTAACTGCGTCGGGCATGTTTTACGCCCAATTTGGGCCAGATGAGGCAACGAACGATGAGTGTAACCGGAATTGAAAAGCTGGAATTTGGCGTGGAAGACCTGACGCACTGCGCCAAATTTATGCGTGATTTTGGCCTGACGGGCGATGCCAGCGGCCAGCGTTTTACCACCCTGAGCGGCGCGCGCGTGGAGCTGAACCCCATCGATAGCCCCGACCTGCCGCCGGCGTTTGAAGCGGGCAACACCCTGCGCCGCATGACCTGGGCGGTTGCCGCACAGTCCGATCTCGACGCGCTGCGCCCGAAGCTTGCGCAGCAGCCCGGCTTTCGCGAAGTGGGCGACGCGCTGGAATGCCTCGATCCGAACGGCATGACCCTGCGCGTGCAGGTCAGCCAGCAGACTGACGTGGAGCTGAACGTTGAGCCGATTAACCAGTGGGGCGACGCCCGCCGCATCGACACGCCGAGCCCGGTTTATGAGCGTGCCCAGCCGATCAACGTCGGGCACGTGGTGTTCTTCGTGGAGGAGCTGGCGGCGGTGGAGAAATTCTACCGCGAGGTGCTCGGCTTCCAGGTTTCGGACCGCTACATCAACCGCGCCGTGTTCCTGCGCTGCGCGGCGCGCGGCGGCCATCACAACCTGTTCCTGCTGCAACTGCCGAACCGCAAGCGCGGCCTCAACCACGTGGCCTTCACCGTGCGCGACATCCACGAGGTGATCGGCGGCGGTATCGCGATGAATAAAAATGAATGGAGCACCTTTATCGGGCCGGGCCGCCATCCGGTGTCGTCGGCGTACTTCTGGTACGTCAATAGCCCGACCGGCGGCGCGTTTGAGTATTACACCAACGACGACTATCTGACGGAAAACTGGCAGCCGCGCGAGCTGGAGCACTCCCTGGTCTCCTTTACCGAATGGGCGGTAGAAGGCGGGATTGACCACGACACGCGCCGCCAGCAGAAAAAGCCGGAGGCGGTATGACGTCGCGCATTGTCATTATCGGCGGCGGTCAGGCGGGCGGCTGGGCGGCGAAAACCTTGCGCGACGAGGGCTTCGACGGCGAGATCTGCGTGGTGGCGGAAGAGGAGTGGGATTTCTACGAACGTCCGCCGCTGTCGAAAGCGTCTCTGCTGGAGCCGGACGCGGCGCTCCCGCGGCTGTTTAGCGAAGCAGCACAGCAGGCGCTGAACCTGACCTGGTACCGCCCGCTGCGTGCTGAATCAGTCGATCGTGAAGCGAAATCCGTGCGTTTGAGCAACGGCGAACGCCTTAGTTACAACATCCTTTTAATGGCCACCGGCGGGCGGGCGCGCCTGCCTTCGCAGGCGTGGGCGGCGCATCCGCAGGTCTACACCCTGCGCCACTGGCAGGACGCGCAGCGCCTGAAAGCGCGTCTGGCGGAAAGTAAAAAACTGGCGATTGTCGGCGGCGGCTGGATCGGCCTGGAGATTGCCGCTTCCGCGCGCAAAAGCGGCGTGGCGGTCACGCTGTTTGAGCAGCAGCCCGCGCTGTGCATGCGCTCGGTGAGCGGCGAGGTGTCGCAGCGCTTAGAGGCCATCCACCGCGAGCAGGGGGTGGAGATCCGTACCGGCTGCGGCGCGCTGGAGCTGGAGGACGATAACGGCCTGCCGGTCATCCACTGCGACGGCCAGCGTGAAACCTTAGATGCGGTAGTGGTGGGGATCGGCGTCGATCTCAATCTGGAGCTGGCGCGCGATGCGGGACTTCGCACCGAGCGGGGGATCGTGGTGGACGCCCAGGGGCGCACGTCCGATCCGTTCATCTTTGCCGCAGGCGACGTGGCGCAGCACCATCACTACGGCCTGTGCATCCAGTCCTGGGCCTTCGCGCAGAATCAGGCGGTGGCGACGGCGAAAGCCATGCTTAACCCCGATGCGCCAGGCTACGACGACGCGCCGTGGCTGTGGTCGGATCAATACCAGCACAATATTCAGATCCTCGGCATTCCGCAGCCGGGAGGCAAAACGCGGGTGCGTGAAGACGCGCTGTTCTTCTCGCTGGATGAACGCGGGCGGCTGACGCAGCTGGTGGCGTTCAACGATGCGCGCACCGTCAAGCTGGCGAAGCGCTGGATGGCGGCGGGGCGGGACCTGTCGGACGTACCGCTCGCCGACCCGACTTTTTCACTGATGTCACTGCGATAGCTAACCCGCACCCGTAGGGGGAGACATGACCACATTAGAGACCAACACCGCGCCCGTCGAGGCGAGCGGTGAGGGAACCCGCATGCCTGAAAAAGCGGTGCGCTGGGCCATCCCGCTGTCGCTGCTGGCCTGCGTGCTGCTGGCGTTTTTCGACAAAATCAGCATCGCGGCGCTCTTTTCCGACACCCATTTCCAGCAGGCGATGGGCATCGATTTTGACACCACGCGCCTCGGCATTCTGATGAGCGCCTTCCTGCTGAGCTACGGCTTTTCGTCGGTATTTTTGAGCGGTTTAGGCGACAAAATCGCGCCGCTGCGCCTGCTCACCGGCATGATGGCGATCTGGTGCGTGCTGATGGTGGCGATGGGCTTTACCCATAACTACACGCTGATGATCGTCCTGCGCATCCTGCTGGGCGTGGCGGAAGGACCACTGTTCCCGCTGGCTTTCGCCATCGTGCGCCACAACTTCCCGCAGCATTTACAGGCGCGCGCCACCATGCTGTGGCTGCTGGGCACGCCGGTAGGCGCGGCGATTGGCTTCCCGCTCTCCCTCTGGCTGCTGAACACCTTCGGCTGGCAGAGCACCTTCTTTGTCATGGCAATGCTGACCGTGCCGGTGCTTATCTTTGTGCGCATCGGCCTGCGCGGGATCCGTCTGGAAGCAAAACCCGGCACCTCGCAGGCGTCTCAGGACGAGCGGCGCGCGGCGCGGCGCGAGCTGTTTGTCAGCCCGCACTTCTGGATCATCTGCATCTTTAACATCGCGTTCCTGACCTACCTGTGGGGCATTAATGGCTGGCTGCCTGGCTACTTAATCAAGGGCAAAGGCATCCACCTGGAGCACGCGGGCTGGCTGTCGTCGATGCCGTTCATCGCCATGCTGGCGGGAGAGGTGATTGGCGCGTGGCTCTCTGACCGGGTCGATAAGCGCGCGGCGGCCTGCTTTATCTCGATGGCGGGGGCGGCCGTCGGGCTGGCGGCGGTGATGCACCTTGATACCCCGCTTGCCATCATCGCGGCGATGAGCTTCAGCACCTTTATGTGGGGCACCGGCGCCCCCAACATTTTCGCCCTGCTGGCGAAGGCCACCCATCCCCGGGTGAGCGCCACGGCGGGGGGGATTTTCAACGGGCTGGGAAATTTTGCGGGCGCGCTGTCGCCGGCGGTGATGGGCGCGCTTATCGCCTTCACCCACAGCATGGATTCCGGGCTGATTTTTCTGGCGGTGATGGCGGCGGTGGGCTGCGTCCTGTTACTGCCGCTGCTGAGACGTTACTGAGGAGAGTGTCATGACTGATTCAACCGTAACCCACAAAACAGGCATCAAACCTGACTACCTGACGATGGAAGAGTGGGTCGAGTCGCGCATCGCGCGCTTCGAAGGCCGTAAATACGACTGGAACGCGCTGAAGTTCCAGGCCGATTTTGATCCGAAATACCGCCGGGCGCAGATGCGCTACATCGGCACCGGCGCAACCGGCGTGGCGAACGACACCAACACCGTGCAGGCGGACCATTTTACCTTCTCCACCATGGTGCTGCCGTCGAAGTGCGAAGGGCCGCTGCACCTGCACGACGACGTGGAGGAGGTGTTCTTCATGCTCAAAGGGCAGATCACGCTGATGATCCAGGACGGCGACAACTACACCGAAACCGTGCTGCGCGAGCGTGACCTGATCTCCGTCCCGCCGGGTATCTATCGCGGCCTGTTTAACCACGGGGAAGAAGAGGCGCTGATGTGCGTCATGCTGGGAACCAACAAGCCGGAAATCCCGACCTACCCCTCCGATCATCCGCTCTCAAAAGTGAAGCGGAACTAAGGGGGCTACATGACGGCTTTTCGTGAACAGGGAAGCGGCATTCCGCTGATGCTGCTGCACGGGATCAGCTCTGGCGCTGCGTCCTGGCACAAGCAGATGGCGCTGAACGGTTTTCGCGTGCTGGCGTGGGACATGCCCGGTTACGGTGAAAGCCCGATGCTGGCGGTTGAGCGGGCGAACGCGGGGGATTACGCCGACGCGCTGGCGGCGATGCTCGATCGCGCCGGTGTCTGGCAGGCGGTGCTGGTGGGCCATTCCCTGGGCGCGCTGGTGGCCAGCGCGTTTGCGGCGAAGTTTCCTGAACGCGTCATTCATCTGGTGCTGGCGGACGCCGCGCAGGGCTACGGCAATGCCGCGCCGGCGCAGCGGGAGCAGGTCTGGCGTAATCGCGAGCAGCAGATAGCGCTCGGCGGCGACATCCTCGCCCAGACCCGCGCCGCGAAGCTGCTACGCCCCGGCGCGCGCGCGGAAGATATCGCCACCGTCGCGGCGGGTATGCGCAGGCTGCGACCGGAAGGCTACCTTGCCGCTGCGTGGATGCTGGCGCACGACGACGTTCACGGCTGGCTGGCGCGTTACGCCGGTCAATTTGAAGTCTGGTGCGGCGAGCAGGACGCGATAACGCAGCCCGAGCTGGTGCAGGGGCTGGCGCTGCGCTACGGCATGCCGTTTACCGCCATTCCGCAGGCCGGACACGCGAGCTATCTCGATAACGACGCGTTTTTTAACCAACAGCTTTTACGCATTAACGAAGAGGTGCGCGATGAATGCACACATTGACGGCCGCGTAGCGGTCGTTACCGGCGGTTCGTCCGGCATTGGCTTTGAAACGCTGCGCCTGCTGCTGGGCGAAGGGGCGAAAGTGGCTTTCTGTGGCCGCGACCCGGACCGGCTCGCCAGCGCCCATGCGACGCTGCAAAACGACTATCCCGACGGGGAAATTTTCTCTTACCGCTGCGACGTGCTGAATGCCGACGAGGTGCAGGCCTTCGCGGAGGCGGTGCAGGCGCGCTTTGGCGCGGCGGATATGCTGATCAACAACGCTGGTCAGGGCTACGTGGCGCACTTCCATGACACGCCGCGCGAGGCGTGGCTGCACGAAGCCGAACTCAAACTGTTTGGCGTCATTAACCCGGTTCAGGCGTTTCAGCCGCTGCTGGAACGGTCCGACATCGCTTCCATCACCTGCGTGAACTCCCTGCTGGCGCTTCAGCCGGAAGAGCACATGATCGCCACGTCGGCAGCCCGCGCCGCGCTGCTGAACATGACGCTGACGCTCTCGAAAGAGCTGGTGGGCAAAGGGATTCGCGTCAATTCCATACTGCTTGGCATGGTCGAGTCCGGCCAGTGGCAGCGCCGCTTCGAAAGCCGGGCGGACAAAAGCCAGAGCTGGCCGGAGTGGACGGCGGAGATCGCGCGCAGGCGCGGCATTCCAATGGCGCGCCTCGGCAAGCCGCAGGAGCCCGCGCAGGCGCTGCTGTTCCTCGCCTCGCCGCTGGCATCGTTTACCACCGGCGCGGCGCTGGACGTTTCCGGCGGCTTCTGCCGCCATCTGTAAGGACGCATCATGAAAAAGGTCATGTTAATTGGTTACGGCGCGATGGCGCAGGCGGTGATCGAACGCCTGCCTGCCGGGGTGACGATCGGCTGGATCGTCGCGCGCGAGTCTCACCACGCGGCGATCGCGGAACGGTTTAGCGATACGGCGGTGGCGCTGGGCTCGCCGATGGACTGCACGGAAACGCCCGATCTGGTGCTGGAGTGCGCCAGCCAGCAGGCGGTGGCGCAGTACGGTGAAGATATTCTCCGTCGCGGCTGGCATCTGGCGGTTATTTCCACCGGCGCGCTGGCGGACAGCGCGCTGGAGCAGCGCCTGCTCGCGGCGGGCGGAAAACTGACCCTGCTCTCCGGGGCGGTGGCGGGCATCGACGGGCTGGCGGCGGCGAAGGAGGGCGGGCTTGAGCGCGTCACCTATCAGTCGCGCAAAAGCCCGGCTAGCTGGCGCGGCAGCTACGCCGAGCAGCTTATCGATCTCAACGCAGTCAGAGAGGCGCAGGTCTTTTTTGAAGGCAGCGCCCGCGAGGCGGCGCGCCTGTTCCCGGCGAACGCCAACGTGGCGGCGACCGTGGCGCTCGGCGGCGTCGGGATGGATGAAACCCGCGTGCAGCTGATGGTTGACCCGACAACGAAACGTAACACCCACACGCTGCACGTTGAAGGGCTGTTTGGCGAATTCCATCTGGAGCTGAGCGGGCTGCCGCTGGCGTCTAACCCTAAAACCTCCACCCTGGCGGCACTCAGCGCGGTGCGCGCCTGCCGCGAGCTGGCCCTGAGCTGAGGAGTGACGATGGACGATCTGAAGATTTTTATCGGCGGCCAGTGGCGACGCGGCGGCGGTAACCCGATGCAGAGCCACTTCCCGGCAGACGGGTCGCTCAATGCGACGCTGAACGCGGCAAACATTGACGATCTGCACGACGCGATCGAGGCCGGCGAGCGCGCGTGGCGCGATCCCGCATGGCGCAACAGCCTGCCGCACGTGCGGGCGAAGATCCTGCACAAGGTGGCGGATCTGATTGAGTCCCGCGCTGACGAGCTGGCGCAGATGCAGAGCCGGGATAACGGCAAGCCGCTGGCGGAGGCGCGCGGGCTGGTGATGAGCGCGGCGGGAACGGCCCGCTACTTCGCCGCCGCCTGCGAGCTGCTGGAAGGGGAACTGCCCACGCCGCGCCAGCCGGATCTGCTGACGCTAAGCCGCTATGAGCCGCTCGGCGTGGTGGCGGCCATCACGCCGTGGAACTCGCCGATTGCCAGCGAGATGCAGAAGGTCGCCCCGGCCATCGCCGCCGGAAACGCGGTGATCCTCAAGCCTGCCGAAGCCACGCCGCTGATGGCGCTCGAGCTGGCGCGCATTTTTGAACAGGCCGGGCTGCCCGCCGGTCTGCTGAGCGTGCTGCCGGGCAAAGGCTCGGTGATTGGCGACGCGCTGGCGCGCCATCCTCGCGTGCGAAAAATTTCCTTTACCGGCGGCACCAATACGGGCCGCCATCTGGCGCACGTGGCCGCGGAAAAGCTGATTCCGGCGTCGCTGGAGCTGGGCGGCAAATCCCCGACCATCGTGCTGGAGGATGCCGACGTTGAGCAGGCCGCGCGCGGGATCTGCTACGGCATTTTCAGCTCGGCAGGGCAGGCGTGCATCGCCGGGTCCCGGCTGTTTATCCACGAAAGCCTGTACGCGCCGCTGATGGCGCGGCTGCTGGAGCTCACGCGCGGCCTGCGCGTGGGGCATCCGTTCGCTGACGGCGTCCATGTAGGACCGCTGATCAACGACAAGCATCGCCAGGGCGTTCTTGAGTACGTCGAGCTGGCGAAGCGCGAAGGGGGCCGGGTGCTGTGCGGCGGCGAAATCCCGGCAGATCCGGCGCTCGCAAACGGCAGCTTCTTCCTGCCAACCATTATTGAAGGGCTGTCGAACGGCGCCCGCACCTGCCAGGAGGAGATTTTCGGCCCGGTGCTGGTGGCGATGCCGTTTCGCGATGAAGCGGCGTTGATCCGCGAGGCGAACGACTCGGTCTACGGCCTGGCGGCAGGCATCTGGACCCGCGACATCGGGCGGGCGCTGCGCCTCAGCGAGCAGCTGGAGGCCGGTACGGTGTGGATCAACACCTACAAAGTTTTTGCGATTTCGACTCCGTTCGGGGGCTTTAAAGAGAGCGGTCTGGGCCGCGAAAAGGGCATTCAGGGGCTGAAAGCCTGGATGCAGCAAAAGAGCATTTATCTGGCGACGGGTAACAGCGTCAACCACTGGTGCGACTGAGAAAGGGTGAGCAATGAGCGAAATGATAACCGTCGGCGACGCCATCGCCAGAACGCTGGAGCAGTATCAGGTTGAGGCCATCTACGGCGTCATCTCCATTCACAACCTGCCGATCGCGGACGCGGTAGGGCAGCGGGGCAAAATCCGCTTCGTGCCCGCGCGCGGCGAGGCGGGTTCCGTCACCATGGCCGACGCCCATGGGCGGTTTTCCGGCCTCGGCGTGGCGCTGACCAGCACCGGCGCGGGGGCGGGGAACGCGGTAGGCGCGCTGGTGGAGGCGATGAACGCCTGCACGCCGCTGCTGCATTTAACCGGACAGGTTGAGAAGGCCTGGCTGGACGCCGACACCGGGTTTATCCACGAGACCCGCGACCAGCTGACCTTCCTGAAGGCCAGCTCAAAGCGGGCGTACCGCATCAGCAATGCCAGCCAGGCGATAGCGATTCTGCATAAAGCGATTCAGGAGGCGCAGACGCCGCCGTGCGGGCCGGTCTCTGTGGAAATCCCGATTGATATTCAGGGCGCGAAGATCCCCCTGTCTCTGGTGACGGCGCCGGTGAAACCGGCTCCGGGTGTGAGCGTAGATGCGAGCGTTGTCGATACGCTGTGGGCGCAGCTTAAGCAGGCTAAACAGCCGCTGCTGTGGCTGGGCGGCGGGGCGCTGGGAAGCGCTGACGCGGTGAAAAAACTGGCGGAGGCGGGCGTGACGGTGATCTCCAGCACCCACGCGCGCGGCGTGCTGCCGGACAGCCATCGTGCCAGCCTGCGCGCGTTCCACAACTCGCCGTCGGTAGAGGCGCTGATTGCGCAGTGTGATTTTACGCTGGTGGCCGGTTCTCGCCTGCGCAGCAACGAAACCCGCTCCTGGACGCTGGAGTTGCCGTCTCCGCGGGTGCAGATTGATATCGATCCGGCGGCGGCGAGCCGTAACTATCTGATGGATAACACGCTGATAGCCGACTGTTCAGCGCTGCTTGGTGCCCTGGCCGATAAAGCGCAGGGCCGCGAGTGGGGCAACGCCCAGTGGGACGCGCAGGTGCAGCAGGCGGTATTGCAGGCTGAACAGGGCCTGCGCGAGCAGTGCGGCGCCTATGCGAAGCTCAACGACGCCATAGAAAAAGCCCTGCCGAAGGACGGCCTGCTGGTGCGCGATATCACCGTGTCCGGCAGCCTGTGGGGCAGCCGCCTGTTCAGGGCTAACGGCCCGCTGATGAACATTCACTCTCTGGCCGGGGCGATTGGCATGGGGCTGCCGATGGCCATCGGTACCGCCATTGCCAATCCGCAGCGTAAGGTGGTGGGGCTGGTGGGCGACGGCGGCCTGAGCCTGAATTTAGGCGAGCTGGCGACGCTGGCGCAGGAGAAAGCCAACGTGACGTTGCTGATCATGAACGACGGGGGCTATGGCGTCATGCGCGGCATTCAGGATAAGTATTTTGGCGGGCGACAGTATTACAACGAATTGCATACCCCGGACTTTACCCTGCTGGCGCAGGCGATTGGCTTACAGGCCTGGAGCGTTGAGCGGGCCGAGGGCTTTGATGCGGTCATGACGGAGGCGCTGGCCATGCCTGGGCCGTCGGTGGTGGAAGTGCGGATGGGGCAGATAGGCGCCCTGAAGTTTGCCGGGCCGCCGCAGAAAACGCTGTACTGATTTGGTCTTGTTGCCCGGCGGCGCGGCGCGCACCGGGCAGATGTGCCGTTATTTAATACCGTCAGCCGCCATGCGGTCGCGGATATGCTGCGCGCGTTCAACGGAGGCCGGGTGGTCGTCAAACATGGAGCTCTGACGGCCTTCTTCCAGCTTCGCCAGTTTTTCGAAGCTGGTGGCTAAACCCGATGGATTGATGCCGCGTTTGCGCAACAGATCGTAAGAGTAGTCATCCGCTTCAGACTCCTGACGCTGGGAGAACTGCGAGTTCACCAGTTTCTCGCCCACGTCGCCAAGCTGCGACTGGGACAGGCTGCCGACAATACCGCCCGCTGAGGCTGCCGCGGCGCGCACGGCGTTGGTGCCCAGCGCAACCTGCATCCCTTTCTTCACGTGACCCAGGGCTACGTGGCCCATTTCATGGCCGATCACCGCTTCCACTTCGTTGTCGGTCATCATGTCCATCAGGCCGCTGTAAACGCGGATACAGCCGTTGGCCATCGCGAAGGCGTTCACGTCTTTCGCCATGTACACCTTATAGTTCACCGGCTGGCCATTAATGTTGTCGCCCAGCGCGGAAGCAATCTTGTTCAGACGCTGCGTGTAGGTGCTGTTTGCCGGGGCAAGCGTAGCTTTTCCATCCATATCCTTACAGGCCTCGTCGCTCAGCGCTTTGACCTGCGCATCGCTCAGAGAGTAGGCCTGAAAAGCTTCTGCGCCTGAGGTCATCAGGCCGTTAGAATCCATATTCTGACAGCCGCTTAGCAGGAGCGTTGTTCCCACAGCCAGCCCAATTGCACGCATTTTCATGATTTCGCTTCCGTACTCGTTAATCTGAATTAATTCTGAAAAATGCACCGTCAACGAAGCCGGTGTCGGGCTAAGTATAAGGAATATCTACAGGGGCGGGCGAGCAGATTGCGCAACATGCGAGCATGATCCAGAGATTTCTTAAGCTGCAAAAGAATGCTCCATGTACATGCCCTGCGGCTTGGGTTACATTGTTGGCACTTTTTTCCGGCGTAGCCCAAAACGCGCTGTCGTCAAGGGCATGGCCTTTAACAGTCCGATCTGGAGTTAAAATGTCCTCACGTAAAGAGCTTGCTAATGCTATTCGTGCGCTGAGCATGGACGCAGTACAGAAAGCCAAATCCGGCCATCCGGGTGCCCCAATGGGCATGGCTGACATCGCCGAAGTCCTGTGGCGTGATTTCCTTAACCACAACCCACAGAACCCGGCATGGGCAGACCGCGACCGTTTCGTGCTGTCTAACGGCCACGGCTCTATGCTGATCTACAGCCTGCTGCACCTCACCGGCTACGATCTGCCAATCGAAGAGCTGAAAAACTTCCGTCAGCTGCACTCCAAAACTCCAGGTCACCCGGAAGTGGGCTACACCGCAGGCGTTGAAACCACCACCGGCCCGCTGGGTCAGGGCATTGCGAACGCAGTGGGTATGGCGATTGCTGAGAAGACCCTGGCGGCACAGTTCAACCGTCCTGGCCACGACATCGTTGACCACTTCACCTACGCGTTCCTGGGCGACGGCTGCATGATGGAAGGCATTTCTCACGAAGTGTGCTCCCTGGCAGGTACCCTGAAACTGGGCAAACTGGTTGCGTTCTACGACGACAACGGCATTTCCATCGACGGTCACGTTGAAGGCTGGTTCACTGACGACACCGCTGCCCGTTTCGAAGCCTACGGCTGGCACGTTGTGCGTGGCGTTGATGGCCACGATGCTGACTCGATTAAACGTGCAGTAGAAGAAGCGCGCGCCGTGACCGACAAACCGTCTCTGCTGATGTGCAAAACCATCATCGGCTTCGGCTCTCCGAACAAAGCGGGCACCCATGACTCCCACGGCGCACCGCTGGGCGACGCGGAAATCGCACTGACCCGTGAAGCGCTTGGCTGGAAACACCCTGCCTTCGAAATCCCGTCTGAGATCTATGCTCAGTGGGATGCGAAAGAAGTGGGCCAGGCGAAAGAAGCGGCCTGGAACGAGAAGTTTGCGGCTTACGCAAAAGCCTTCCCGCAGGAAGCAGCCGAGTTCACCCGCCGTATGAAAGGCGACATGCCGTCTGACTTCGACGCGAAAGCGAACGAGTTCATTGCGAAATTGCAGGCGAACCCGTCTAAAATCGCCAGCCGTAAAGCGTCTCAGAATGCGATCGAAGCGTTTGGTCCATGGCTTCCAGAATTCCTCGGCGGTTCCGCTGACCTGGCACCATCAAACCTGACCCTGTGGTCTGGATCTAAGCCAATCAACGAAGATGCTGCCGGTAACTACATCCATTACGGTGTACGTGAATTCGGTATGACCGCTATCGCGAACGGTATCTCCCTGCACGGTGGTTTCCTGCCGTACACCTCTACCTTCCTGATGTTCGTGGAATATGCACGTAACGCCGTGCGTATGGCAGCGCTGATGAAACAGCGTCAGGTGATGGTCTACACCCACGACTCCATCGGTCTGGGCGAAGACGGTCCAACTCACCAGCCGGTAGAGCAGGTAGCTTCCCTGCGCGTGACCCCGAACATGAGCACATGGCGTCCATGTGACCAGGTTGAATCTGCGGTGGCGTGGAAATACGGCGTTGAGCGTCAGGACGGCCCGACCGCGCTGATCCTCTCCCGTCAGAACCTGGCGCAGCAGGAGCGTACCCCAGAGCAGCTGGCGAACATCGCACGCGGTGGCTACGTGCTGAAAGATTGCGCGGGCCAGCCTGAGCTGATCTTCATCGCGACCGGTTCTGAAGTTGAACTGGCTGTTGCAGCATGGGAAAAACTGACTGCCGAAGGCGTGAAGGCGCGCGTGGTCTCCATGCCGTCTACCGATGCGTTCGACAAGCAGGATGCGGCTTACCGTGAATCCGTACTGCCTAAAGCGGTTTCCGCTCGCGTGGCGGTGGAAGCGGGTATCGCTGACTACTGGTTCAAATACGTGGGCCTGAACGGTGCTATCGTCGGTATGACCACCTTCGGTGAGTCTGCACCGGCTGAGCAGCTGTTTGAAGAGTTCGGCTTCACCGTTGAGAACGTTGTCGCGAAGGCGAAAGAACTGCTGTAATTGCTGTTTTGCCCGGTGGCGCTTACGCTTACCGGGCCTACAAATGGCACAAAACGTAGGCCGGGTACGCGTAAGCGTCACCCGGCTTTTTTGTAGACATTATTCCACCAGAAATGTGACGCAAGTCATATAGCTCGCTTATTCATCTGGACAACCATTCCTTTTATTCCGCGATTCGCTTATTCTTGCTGAAGCGTTTCAGTCGATTAAATGTTCGACAATTGACCAATCAATCGCAGTTTGTGACAGCAAGGATTCCCCTTCGGGCGTCGCTGGATTACTCTTTCAGCCACCTCAAACTCAGGGATAGCTTTGCAGGAGATCTATGACCGTACGCGTAGCGATTAATGGCTTCGGTCGCATCGGGCGCAACGTGGTTCGTGCATTATATGAATCCGGGCGTCGTGCGGAAATCACCGTGGTGGCAATCAATGAACTGGCGGATGCTGCGGGCATGGCGCATTTATTGAAATATGACACCAGCCACGGCCGCTTTGCCTGGGACGTTCGCCAGGAAAGGGAACAGCTGTTCGTCGGTGACGATGCAATCCGCGTGCTGCATGAGAACAGTATTGAAGGGCTGCCCTGGCGCGAACTGGGTGTGGATGTGGTCCTGGACTGTACCGGCGTGTACGGTAACCGCGAACATGGCGAAGCGCATCTGAAGGCCGGTGCGAAAAAAGTCCTGTTCTCCCATCCTGGCAGTCACGACCTCGACGCCACCGTCGTGTTTGGCGTCAACCAGCACGAGCTGCATGCTGAACACCGCATTGTCTCCAACGCCTCCTGCACCACCAACTGCATTATTCCGGTCATTAAACTGTTAGACGATGCGTACGGTATTGAATCCGGCACCGTGACCACGATTCACTCCGCCATGCACGATCAGCAGGTTATCGACGCCTATCATCCGGATTTACGACGCACTCGCGCGGCGAGCCAGTCCATTATTCCGGTGGATACGAAACTGGCTGCGGGGATCACCCGTATTTTCCCGCAGTTTAACGACCGTTTCGAAGCGATTGCCGTGCGTGTTCCGACGATAAACGTCACCGCAATCGATCTTAGCGTGACGGTAAAAAAACCGGTAAAAGCCTGTGAAGTCAACCTGTTGCTGCAAAAAGCGGCACAGGGAGCATTTCATGGTATAGTTGACTATACGGAATTACCGTTGGTCTCAGTAGATTTTAACCACGACCCGCACAGCGCCATCGTGGATGGCACGCAGACGCGAGTCAGTGGTGCGCACCTTATCAAGACGCTGGTCTGGTGTGATAACGAATGGGGCTTTGCTAACCGAATGCTCGACACCACGTTAGCCATGGCCGCAAAAGGTTTCAGGTAGAGCGCACCTTGCGCTTGCAAAACTTTAAGAATCAACGAGAGGATTCACCATGTCTGTAATTAAGATGACCGATCTGGATCTGGCAGGTAAACGCGTTTTCATCCGTGCCGATCTGAACGTACCGGTTAAAGATGGCAAAGTGACCAGCGACGCGCGTATCCGTGCATCTCTGCCAACCATTGAACTGGCTCTGAAGCAGGGCGCTAAAGTGATGGTCACCTCCCACCTGGGCCGTCCAACTGAAGGCGAGTACAACGAAGAGTTCTCTCTGCTGCCGGTTGTTAATTACCTGAAAGACAAACTGTCCAACCCGGTTCGCCTGGTGAAAGATTACCTGGACGGCGTAGACGTTGCCGAAGGTGAGCTGGTTGTTCTGGAAAACGTTCGCTTCAACAAAGGCGAAAAGAAAGACGACGAAACCCTGTCCAAAAAATACGCTGCACTGTGCGACGTATTCGTAATGGATGCATTCGGTACGGCTCACCGTGCGCAGGCATCTACCCACGGTATCGGTAAATTTGCAGACGTTGCATGTGCAGGTCCGCTGCTGGCTGACGAACTGGAAGCACTGGGTAAAGCACTGAAAGAACCTGCTCGTCCAATGGTCGCTATCGTTGGTGGTTCTAAAGTGTCTACCAAACTGACCGTACTGGATTCCCTGTCCAAAATCGCTGACCAGCTGATCGTTGGTGGTGGTATCGCGAACACCTTCGTTGCCGCTCAGGGCCACAACGTGGGTAAATCCCTGTACGAAGCAGACCTGGTTGACGAAGCCAAACGCCTGCTGGGCACCTGCGATATCCCGGTTCCAACTGACGTTCGCGTAGCAACCGAGTTCTCCGAAACCGCTACCGCGACCCTGAAATCTGTTAACGACATCAAAGATGAAGAGCAGATTCTGGACCTGGGCGACGTTTCTGCACAGAAACTGGCTGAAATCCTGAAAAACGCAAAAACTATCCTGTGGAACGGTCCAGTCGGCGTGTTCGAATTCCCGAACTTCCGCAAAGGGACTGAAATCGTTGCTAACGCTATCGCAGACAGCGAAGCGTTCTCTATCGCAGGCGGTGGTGACACCCTGGCAGCTATCGATCTGTTCGGTATCGCTGACAAGATCTCCTACATCTCCACTGGTGGCGGCGCATTCCTCGAATTCGTGGAAGGCAAAGTACTGCCAGCAGTAGCAATGCTCGAAGAGCGCGCTAAGAAGTAAGCCATTCAGGGGCAGGGAAACCTGCCCAATTTTCAGCGCGCTTATCAGAGCTCGCACCTTTTCTAACGGCCGAAGATACAGGACTAAGCAACATGTCTAAAATTTTTGATTTCGTAAAACCTGGCGTTATCACTGGTGATGACGTACAGAAAGTGTTCCAGGTAGCTAAAGAAAACAACTTCGCTCTGCCAGCAGTTAACTGCGTAGGTACCGACTCCATCAACGCCGTACTGGAAACCGCTGCAAAAGTTAAAGCACCGGTTATCGTTCAGTTCTCCAACGGCGGCGCTGCGTTCATCGCGGGTAAAGGCGTGAAAACTGACGTTCCTCAGGGTGCTGCTATCCTGGGCGCTATCTCTGGTGCGCACCACGTTCACCAGATGGCTGAGCATTACGGTGTTCCAGTTATCCTGCACACTGACCACTGCGCGAAGAAACTGCTGCCGTGGATCGACGGTCTGCTGGACGCGGGTGAAAAACACTTCGCGGCAACCGGTAAGCCACTGTTCTCTTCTCACATGATCGACCTGTCCGAAGAGTCTTTGGAAGAAAACATCGAGATCTGCTCTAAGTACCTGGCGCGTATGTCCAAAATGGGCATGACCCTGGAAATCGAACTGGGCTGCACCGGCGGTGAAGAAGACGGCGTGGACAACAGCCACATGGACGCTTCTGCACTGTACACCCAGCCAGAAGACGTTGATTACGCTTACACCGAGCTGAGCAAAATCAGCCCGCGCTTCACCATCGCAGCGTCCTTCGGTAACGTGCACGGCGTTTATAAGCCAGGTAACGTGGTTCTGACCCCGACCATCCTGCGTGATTCTCAGGAATACGTTTCCAGGAAACACAACCTGCCGCACAACAGCCTGAACTTCGTCTTCCACGGCGGTTCCGGTTCTTCTGCTCAGGAAATCAAAGATTCCGTAAGCTACGGCGTAGTGAAAATGAACATCGATACTGACACCCAATGGGCAACCTGGGACGGTATCCTGCAATACTACAAAACCAACGAAGCTTACCTGCAAGGCCAACTGGGCAACCCGAAAGGCGAAGACCAGCCGAACAAGAAATACTACGATCCACGCGTATGGCTGCGCGCTGCGCAGACGTCCATGGTGACGCGTCTGGAGCAGGCATTCAAAGAACTGAACGCGATCGACGTTCTGTAATTTGACCCGCTAACAGCATCAGAAGGCCCGCAAACGCGGGCCTTTTTTTATGCTTTTTCAATATCCTGCAATACCTGTTTTTGTGATCTGCTTGGCAATACCTGCGCTTTTTGTTTACCCTTTACTGACCTGCCTGTCCCCTTGAGGGATAGATTTTGTGTTTTGGTTTAGCAAAAGGAAGAATAAATGGAACAACTTGATGTTGTAGACAGCATCAATAACGCGGGTAACTGGCTGGTGCGTAACCAGGCGCTACTGCTGAGCTACGCCGTAAATATTGTTGCCGCTATTGCCATTATCATCGTCGGGATGATCGTGGCGCGTATCGTCTCGAACGCTGTCAACCGGGTGATGGTATCTCGACACATTGACGCCACGGTCGCCGATTTCCTCTCCGCGCTGGTGCGCTACGGCATCATCGCCTTTACGCTGATTGCCGCGCTGGGGCGCGTCGGCGTGCAGACGGCATCCGTTATCGCCGTGCTCGGTGCTGCCGGTCTGGCCATTGGTCTGGCATTGCAGGGTTCGCTTTCAAACCTGGCGGCGGGCGTACTGCTGGTGACCTTCCGTCCGTTCCGTTCCGGTGAATATGTGGATTTAGGCGGCATCGCCGGCACCGTGTTGCAGGTACAGATTTTCTCTACCACCCTGCGTACCGTCGACGGTCGTATTGTTGTGGTACCGAACGGGAAAATCATTGCGGGCAATATCATTAACTTCTCCCGCGAGCCGGTGCGTCGTAACGAGCTGATCATCAGCGTGGCGTACGATTCCGATATCGACCAGGTGAAATCGCTGATCGCTAACATCATTGATTCTGACGACCGCATTCTGAAGGACCGCGAGCAGACCGTTCGTCTGAACGAGCTGGGCGCGTCATCCATTAATTTTGTGGTACGCATCTGGAGCAAAAGCAGCGATCTGCAAAACGTTTACTGGGACGTGCTGGAGCGCATCAAGCGCGATTTCGATGCCAACGGCATCAGCTTCCCGTACCCGCAGATGGACGTCAACGTCAAAAAAGTCAAAGAAGCAGAGTAACTTTACCAGTAGGCCCGGTAAGCGTTAGCGCCACCGGGCTTTTTTGTTATTAGCCTCACTAATCCCCGATTAATATTATCCATTTCCTCTAATGACATTCCCGCAGTATAGTCTGCCTCCAGGACAACTTTGTGAGAATTACGTCATGTTATCTTATTATTTTCAGGGGTTTGCGTTAGGCGCAGCCATGATCCTCCCCCTCGGCCCGCAAAATGCGTTCGTGATGAACCAGGGCATTCGCCGCCAGTACCACCTGATGATTGCTCTGCTGTGTGCGGTGAGCGATCTGCTGCTGATTTGCGCCGGAATTTTTGGCGGCAGCGCGCTGCTGATGCAGTCGCCGTGGCTGCTGGCGCTGGTTACCTGGGGCGGCGTGGCGTTTCTGCTGTGGTACGGATTTGGTGCCCTGAGAACGGCCATGAGCAGTAATCTTGAGCTGGCGAGCGCCGAGGTGATGAAGCAGGGGCGCTGGAAGATTATCGTCACCATGCTCGCCGTGACCTGGCTTAACCCGCACGTTTACCTTGATACGTTCGTGGTACTCGGCAGCCTGGGCGGCCAGCTGGACGTTGAGCCGAAGCGCTGGTTTGCGCTGGGCACGGTCAGCGCCTCCTTCCTCTGGTTCTTCGGTCTGGCGATCCTGGCGGCGTGGCTGGCACCACGACTGCGTACCGCCAAAGCGCAGCGCATTATCAATACGCTGGTGGGGCTGGTGATGTGGTTTATTGCCTTCCAGCTGGCGAAAGAGGGCATTCATCACGTACAGGGATTGTTCAACTAAGCGTTTGTCTTATGGACATCTGAGCAGGAGCCGCTAAGCTTGCTGGCATGAGCCCTGTTGATGGGGCACTCTTCGCAACATGGAGGAATGACAGTGAAGTTTAAGGTGATGGCCCTGGCGGCATTAGTAAGTTTAGGTTCGGTGTCGGTGCAGGCGAATGAACTGCCAAACGGCCCGCACATTGTCACTTCAGGCACCGCAAGCGTGGATGCGGTTCCGGATGTTGCAACCCTGGCAATTGAAGTGAACGTCGCGGCGAAAGATGCGGCTTCCGCCAAGAAACAGGCAGACGATCGTGTTGCGCAATACCTCTCTTTCCTGGAACAGAACGGTATCGCGAAAAAAGATATCAGCTCTGCGAACCTGCGTACTCAACCGGATTACGACTACCAGAACGGTAAAAGCATCCTGAAAGGCTATCGCGCCGTGCGTACTGTTGAAGTGACGTTGCGCCAGCTCGATAAGCTCAACTCGCTGCTGGATGGTGCGCTGAAAGCAGGCCTGAATGAAATCCGTTCCGTCTCGCTGGGTGTTGCGCAACCGGAGAAATATAAAGACGAAGCGCGTAAAGCGGCGATTAATGATGCCATTCATCAGGCTGAACAGCTGGCATCCGGCTTCAAGAGCAAGCTCGGCCCGGTTTACAGCGTGCGTTACCACGTCTCTAACTACCAGCCAAGCCCGATGGTGCGGATGATGAAGGCAGACGCCGCGCCGGTTTCTGCTCAGGAAACCTACGAGCAGCCAACCATTCAGTTCGACGATCAGGTTGATGTGGTGTTCCAGCTTGAGCCAACTGAAAAGCCAGCTCAGTAATCCGTAGGCCGGGTAAGGCGTAGCCGCCACCCGGCTTTTCTTTTTAATCCTGTCTCAACACCTTATGTCCAAACGCCAGCAGCGCATCCGTGACGTTGCGCATCATGCGGCTTTCCGGCGCAAAACGGTGCCAGTACAGCATCCGGCGCTGATACAGCCCCGGCGTTAAATCAATCAGCTCACCGCTTTTCAACTCTTTCTCAATCTGCAAATGCGGGATCATGCAGCAGGTGGTTCCCTGACGCGCGAGCTGTACGAAGGCTTCGGACGAGTTAACGATATGACACGGGACGCTGCCCGGCGGCAGATCGAAGTTTTGTTGCAGGAAGGCCTGATGCATATCGTCCAGATGGTCGAACGCGACGGCAGGGGCTTTCAGCAGCGCGGCGCGGGTCACGCCGTTCGGGAAGTAGCGCTCGGCAAAAGCTTTTGAACCGACAAACAGGTAATCCAGTGCGCCCAGCTGATCGACAAGACAGCTTGGCAGGGCCTGAGGCTGAATACTGACCGCCCCAACCACTTCGCCACGGCGCAGGCGCTCCTGAGTGCGGGTCTCGTCTTCAACCTGAAGGTTCAGGCGGATTGGGGAGTCGGCCAGCACCGGCGCAAGGGCCGGCAGCAGCCACGTTGCCAGACTGTCGGCGTTCACCGCCAGCGACAGTAGCAGCGGCGTAGAGCCGGTCTGTTCATCGCCCAGCCACTCATCTTCCAGCAGTTCAACCTGGCGCAGCAGGGCGAGAAGCTTTTGCCCTTGCTCCGTGGGGCGCGGCGGCACGGTACGCACCAGCAGCGGCTGCCCGAACATGTTTTCAAGCTGTTTGATACGTTGTGATACGGCGGACTGGGTGATGCACAGCTTTTGCGCCGCGCGCTCAAAACCGCGTTCACGAATAACTGCATCAAGTGCCTGTAGTGTTCTGTAGTCCGGACGTTTCATTGCTCTGGCTGACTCCTTAATTTTGCTTAATCTGCACTATGACACAATTTTCCCTTCGTGGCAGACGAAATCCATTCGACGTGTTCTATAATGCGCCCTGAGTTTTCATACCACAGGCAAAACGATCATGACGCAGGATGAACTGAAAAAAGCAGTAGGATGGGCCGCTCTCCAGTACGTACAGCCGGGTACCATTGTCGGGGTGGGTACGGGGTCGACGGCGGCACACTTTATCGATGCACTGGGCACGATGAAGGGGCAGATCGAGGGCGCAGTTTCCAGCTCCGATGCGTCCACGGAAAAGCTGAAGAGCCTTGGCATCACCGTTTTCGACCTCAACGAAGTGGACCGCCTGGGCATTTACGTTGATGGCGCGGATGAAATCAACGGCCACATGCAGATGATCAAAGGCGGCGGCGCGGCGCTGACCCGTGAAAAGATCATCGCGTCAGTAGCGGACAAGTTCATCTGCATCGCGGACGCCTCCAAGCAGGTCGATATTCTGGGGAATTTCCCGCTGCCGGTTGAAGTGATCCCGATGGCGCGCAGCGCCGTAGCGCGTCAGCTGGTGAAGCTGGGTGGTCGTCCGGAATACCGTCAGGGTGTGGTGACCGATAACGGCAACGTCATCCTCGACGTTCACGGTCTCGAAATCCTCGATGCCGTTGCGCTGGAAAATGCGATTAACGGCATTCCGGGCGTCGTGACCGTAGGGTTGTTTGCCAACCGCGGCGCGGACGTGGCGCTGATCGGCACGGCTGACGGCGTGAAAACCATCGTAAAATGATCTGACGGGGGGAACACTCCCCCCGCTAAAAAAATTTTGAAGCGCTAAATTCGGTGACTTGTGTCACGTTTTTCCACCTCATTTGCCGATCCTTCCACGTTCACAATTATCCGCAGCATTTTCCTCTGTCATTTTGCCCTGTATGACTTTTCTTCAGAGTGCCGACGCAAACGTTCATATTGCTGCAATAGTTTTTTTTGATATGTTGGCTGCACGGGATTTCAATCCAGCACAACATCAGTTCAGATAAAAAACAGGGTCGGGTAAATGGCAAAGGTATCACTGGAGAAAGACAAGATTAAATTCCTGCTGGTCGAGGGCGTGCACCAGAAAGCGCTTGATAGCCTTCGTGCGGCAGGTTACACCAACATCGAATTTCACAAAGGCGCGCTGGACTCCGAAGAGCTGAAAGCGTCCATCCGTGATGCCCATTTTATTGGCCTGCGATCCCGTACCCAACTGACTGAAGACGTTATTGCTGCGGCGGAAAAGCTGGTGGCGATCGGCTGTTTCTGCATCGGCACCAACCAGGTTGATCTGAACGCCGCCGCTAAGCGCGGTATTCCGGTCTTTAACGCGCCGTTCTCGAACACCCGTTCCGTAGCGGAGCTGGTGATCGGCGAGCTGCTGCTGCTCCTTCGCGGCATTCCGGAAGCCAACGCTAAAGCGCACCGCGGGGTGTGGAACAAGCTGGCCGCGGGCTCCTTCGAAGCGCGTGGTAAAAAGCTGGGGATTATCGGTTACGGCCATATCGGTACGCAGCTCGGTATTCTGGCGGAATCCCTCGGTATGCACGTATTTTTCTACGATATCGAAAGCAAACTGCCGCTGGGTAACGCGACGCAGGTGCAGCATCTTTCTGACCTGCTGAACATGAGCGACGTGGTCAGCCTGCACGTGCCGGAAAACGCCTCCACCAAAAACATGATGGGCGCGGAGGAGCTGGCGCTGATGAAGCCGGGCTCGCTGCTGATCAACGCCGCGCGCGGTACGGTAGTTGACATTCCTGCGCTGTGCGACGCGCTGAAGCGTAAGCATCTGGCGGGGGCGGCTATCGACGTATTCCCGACGGAGCCGGCCACTAACAGCGATCCGTTTACCTCTCCACTGTGCGAGTTCGACAACGTGATCCTGACGCCGCACATCGGCGGCTCGACCCAGGAAGCGCAGGAGAACATCGGCCTCGAAGTGGCGGGTAAGCTGAGCAAATATTCCGACAACGGTTCAACGCTCTCTGCGGTGAACTTCCCGGAAGTCTCGCTGCCGCTGCACGGCGGTCGCCGTCTGCTGCACATCCACGAAAACCGTCCTGGTGTGCTGACCGCCATCAACCAGATCTTTGCCGAGCAGGGCGTTAACATCGCCGCGCAGTACCTGCAAACTAACTCGCAGATGGGCTACGTGGTGATTGATATTGAAGCGGATGAAGACATCGCCGAGAAAGCGTTGCAGAGCATGAAGACCATTCCGGGGACGATTCGCGCGCGCCTGCTGTACTGATAGTGCGGTCTGTGGTGTCGGGTTGCGGCTACGCCTTACCCGACCTACGATGGTTGTGCGGTTTGTGATGTCGGGTGGCGCTTACGCTTACCCGACCTACAATGTCCGAGGTTTTATGTAGGCCGGGTAAGGCGCAGCCGCCACCCGGCTTTATGCTACCAAAGCCACGTTTTGCTGGGCGTCACTACCGCCGGCAGCGGAATATCCCACTTCTCTACAGGCAACGCTTCTACAGCCTGGCAATCATGCGCATACCCTACCGGCTGCAACCCGTAGCGCTGCCAGTTTTGCAGCGTTCTGTCATAGAAACCCCCGCCCATGCCTAATCGCTGGCCCTGTTCATCAAATGCCACCAGCGGCGTAATCAGCACGTCCAGCTCAGAAAGCGGCAGCACGTCGCGCACGTCGAGTTTAGGTTCGGTAATTTTCAGACGATTCACCACCAGCTCGCTGTGCGGATGGTAGTGCAGAAACAGCAGATTGCCCCGGCTGAACGGATGCAGTACCGGCAGGTACACTTTTTTCCCGGCGCGCCAGAGCTGGTCGATAAGCGGCTGGGTGTCCAGCTCGCCGTCAAACGAGAGAAACAGCGCGACGGTGTTTGCCATCACTACGGGCGGATAGGCCATCATGCGGGCGGCGGCCTGCTGGGCAAAGTGTGCCTGTTGTTCGGCGCTTAAGGCGCGACGACGCTGGCGAATGAGCTGACGGATGTCCTGGCGTGAGGCAGAAACTTCAGGGAATTGAGTCATGGTAGTCGGTAGAAGAAGAGAGAGGGAATCTCCGAGATGCCGCCGCAGGCTGTAACCCTTGAACCCTTGGTTCAAGGTGAATGTGTCGTCATAGTTTTAAGGCTTCTCGGACGAACCGAGCATGCTCACCAACCATGGAGCGCCACATTCTTGTGGTATGAAATATCGGCTCAGGGGACTGGCCCGCTTGCAAACATCTCAGAGAAATTTTGTCTTCACAGTTACTCTACCATAGTCAACTGCGAAGTGTTATTCAAACTTTGGTCCCGGTCTTTCGGGATTGCGACCTTGATCAAGCAACGCCTGTTCTATGGTCTGCTGGAGCATTTTAATGCGCTGCTCCATGCTGGCCGCGTAATCGCGGGTCTTCGCTTTTTCCTGAGTCAGTTCATAGCTGATGTTCAACGCGGCGATGAAAACCAGCTGCTCAGTATTTGTGACTCTAGTGCGTTCTTTTAGATCTTGCAACCGCTGATTCAAATCGTCCGCAGCCTGATTCAGGGCATCCCTTTGTTCAGGTGGACAATTCACTCGCAGTGAACGGCCAAAAATCTGGAGATCGACGGGTTGTGCAGACATGCCACCTTCCTGCTGATTGACTGCGCTGCCTTCGCTTACTGCCCCGGGGGCTGCGAAGGGGCGACACTATAGCTACCCTGATGTGAAGATACAAGCCCTTTTCTGGTATCACCAGGGTCCAAAGTGGTAGCATATCATGAATATCCTCCCTTTGATGATGAATGCGTATGTCTATACAGAACGAAATGCCTGGTTACAAGGATTTAAACCAGTTACTGAACCAGCAGGGAGTCGGTTTAACCCCTGCCGAAATGCACGGTCTGATCAGCGGCATACTGTGCGGCGGAAACAGCGACAGCTCCTGGCAGCCGCTGATCCACGACCTCACCAACGAAGGGCTGGCGTTTGGCCACGAGCTGGCGGAAGCGCTGCGCAAAATGCATGCGGCAACCAGCGATTCCCTGGAAGACGATGGCTTTCTTTTTCAGCTTTATCTGCCTGAAGGCGATGATGTCAGCGTCTTCGATCGCGCCGACGCGCTCGCGGGCTGGGTAAATCACTATCTGCTCGGCCTCGGCGTCACCCAGCCTAAACTGGATAAAGTGACCGGCGAAGCGGGTGAAGCGATCGACGATCTGCGTAACATTGCGCAGCTTGGCTACGACGAAGACGAAGATCAGGAAGAGCTGGAGATGTCTCTCGAGGAGATTATCGAATACGTTCGCGTGGCGTCTCTGCTGTGCCACGACAACTTCACGCGCTCGCAGCCGACCGCGCCGGAAGTTCGTAAGCCAACCTTACATTAAGAAAAATAACGCACAGGAGGGTGTCATGGTTATCTCGAATCAAGAGTATTCTCGCCGTCGTCAGGCGCTGCTGGCAAAAATGCAGCCGGGAAGCGCTGCCCTGATTTTTGCCGCGCCGGAAGTGACGCGCAGCGCCGACAGCGAATACCCCTATCGACAGAGCAGCGATTTCTGGTACTTCACCGGCTTCAACGAGCCGGAAGCGGTGCTGGTGCTGATTAAAAGCGATGACACCCACAACCACAGCGTGATCTTCAACCGCGTACGCGATTTAACCGCGGAAATCTGGTTTGGCCGCCGTCTGGGGCAAGAGGCAGCGCCGGAAAAGCTGGGCGTAGACCGCGCGCTGGCCTTCAGCGAAATCAACCAGCAGCTTTACCAACTGCTTAACGGTCTCGACGTGCTCTACCACGCACAGGGCGAATACGCCTATGCGGATGAGATTGTGTTTACCGCGCTGGACAAGCTGCGCAAAGGCTCCAGGCAGAACCTCTCCGCGCCCGCTACGCTGACGGACTGGCGTCCGGTGGTGCACGAGATGCGTCTGTTCAAGTCAGAAGAAGAACTCAACGTAATGCGCCGCGCGGGAGAAATTAGCGCCCTGGCACATACTCGCGCCATGGAAAAGTGCCGTCCCGGTATGTTCGAGTACCAGCTGGAAGGCGAAATTCACCATGAATTTAACCGCCACGGCGCGCGCTTCCCGTCCTACAACACCATCGTTGGCGGCGGGGAAAACGGCTGCATTCTGCACTACACCGAAAACGAAAGTGAGCTGCGCGATGGCGATCTGGTGCTGATTGACGCCGGCTGTGAATATCAGGGGTATGCGGGCGACATCACGCGCACCTTCCCGGTGAACGGCAAATTCACGCCCGCGCAGCGTGAAATCTATGACATTGTGCTGGAGTCGCTTGAAACCGCGCTGACGCTGTTCCGTCCGGGCACCTCTATCCAGGACGTGACGGGCGAGGTGGTGCGCATCATGATTAGCGGGCTGGTTAAGCTTGGTATCCTGAAAGGCGAAGTGGACACGTTAATCGCTGAAAACGCCCATCGCCCGTACTTTATGCACGGCCTGAGCCACTGGCTGGGGCTCGACGTACACGACGTGGGCGCATACGGTACGGATCGTTCGCGCGTGCTGGAGCCTGGCATGGTGCTGACCGTTGAGCCGGGGCTGTACATCGCGCCGGATGCGGACGTGCCGGACCAGTACCGCGGGATCGGCATTCGTATTGAAGACGACATCGTCATCACCGAAACCGGCAACGAAAACCTGACCGCGACCGTGGTGAAAAACGCCGACGATATCGAGGCGCTGATGGCGGCGGCACGCGTATGAGCGTGATCATCGTTGGCGGAGGCATGACCGGCGCTACCCTGGCGCTGGCCATTTCGCAGTTAACCAAAGGCCAGCTTCCGGTGCATCTTGTTGAGGCGGTTGCGCCGCAGGCGGCCGATCATCCCGGCTTCGACGCCCGCGCCATCGCGCTGGCCCAGGGAACCTGCCAGCAGCTTGCGCGCATTGGCATCTGGCAGGCGATAGCGGACTGCGCGACGGCCATCGGCACCGTTCACGTCAGCGATCGCGGGCACGCCGGGTTTGTGACGCTGGATGCCCACGATTACCGAATTGAGGCGCTGGGGCAGGTCGTTGAACTGCATGACGTGGGGCTGCGGCTGTTCCGTCTGTTACAGGATGCCCCTGGCGTCACGCTGCACTGTCCGGCGCGCGTCGCCAGCTTTAGCCGCAGCGACGAGGCCGTCAGCGTGACGCTGGACAATGGCACCACGCTGGAGGGGCAGCTGCTGGTGGCGGCGGATGGTTCACGCTCGTCGATCGCCACGCAGTGCGGCGTAGAGTGGCGCGCTCAACCCTATGGTCAGGTGGCGGTTATCGCTAACGTTTCCACGGCAGGCGCGCATAACGGCAGGGCCTTTGAGCGCTTCACCGAGCACGGTCCACTGGCCATGCTGCCGATGTCGAACGGGCGCTGCTCGCTGGTGTGGTGCCATGCGCAGGATCGCGCCGACGAGGTGCTCTCCTGGTCCGATGAACGTTTTTGTTCCGAGCTGCAAAAGGCTTTCGGCTGGCGGCTTGGACGTATCACCCACGCCGGTAAGCGCGTGGCCTATCCGCTCTCGCTGACGACCGCATCGCAGACGGTTTCCCACCGCGTCGCGCTGGTCGGTAACGCCGCGCAGACGCTGCACCCCATCGCCGGGCAAGGCTTCAACCTTGGCCTGCGCGACGTGATGAGTCTGGCCGAGCTCCTGGCCCGGACGTGGAGCGAACAACAGGATTGTGGCGCATACTCAGTGCTGAGCCATTATCAGAAACGACGTCAGGCGGACAAGGCGGCGACCATTGGCGTTACCGACGGTTTAGTCCACCTGTTTGCCAATCGCTGGACGCCGCTGGTTGCGGGTCGCAACCTCGGGCTGATGGCGATGGAACTGTTCATTCCGGCACGTGACGTGCTGGCGCAGCGGACCCTGGGTTGGGTCGCGCGTTAAGGAGTAATCACCGTGCAAAATGTTGATGTCGCCATTGTCGGCGGCGGAATGGTAGGACTGGCGCTGGCCTGTGGTTTACAGGGCAGCGGCCTGCGCGTGGCCGTGCTTGAGCAAAACGCGCCGCAGCCCGTGGCGCAGGATGCCCCGCCGGAGCTGCGCGTCTCAGCTATCAACGCAGCCAGCGAAAAATTACTGACGCACCTCGGCGTCTGGTCAGAGATCGTGGCGCAGCGCGCAAGCTGCTACCACGGAATGGAGGTGTGGGATAAAGACAGCTTTGGCCATATCGCCTTTGACGATGAAAGCATGGGCTACAGCCACCTTGGACACATCGTTGAAAACGCGGTGATCCATTACGCGCTGTGGCAGAAAGCACAGCAGTGCAGCGACGTCACCCTCATCGCGCCGGCGAAACTTCAGCAGGTGGCGTGGGGCGAGAACGACGCGTTTATCACCCTTGAAAGCGGCGACATGCTGACCGCGCGTCTGGTGGTGGGTGCCGACGGCGCGAATTCCTGGCTGCGTAACAAAGCGGATATTCCGCTGACCTTCTGGGATTACCGTCATCACGCCCTGGTTGCCACAATCCGCACCGAAGAGCCGCACGGCGGCGTCGCACGCCAGATTTTCCACAACGACGGCATTCTGGCCTTCCTGCCGCTTGCCGATCCGCATCTGTGCTCCATCGTCTGGTCCTTAGAGCCGGAAAAAGCGCAGCAGATGCAGGAGGCGACGCCGGACGCCTTCAGTCAGGCACTGTGCGTGGCGTTTGATAACCGTCTGGGCCTGTGCACGCTTGAAAGCGAGCGCCGGGCGTTTCCGTTAACGGGCCGCTACGCGCGGCAGTTTGCGGCGCACCGTCTGGCGCTGGTGGGGGATGCGGCGCATACCATTCATCCGCTGGCCGGGCAGGGGGTTAACCTCGGCTTTATGGACGCGGCTGAGCTGGTTGAAGAGCTGCGTCGTCTGCATCGTGAAGGCAAAGACATTGGTCAGCATCTGTATCTGCGTCGCTACGAGCGCAGCCGCAAACACAGCGCGGCGATGATGCTGGCAGGCATGCAGGGCTTCCGCGAGCTGTTTGCCGGGGCGAACCCGGCGAAAAAACTGCTGCGCGATATCGGTCTCAAGCTTGCCGATACCCTTCCCGGCGTGAAGCCTCAGCTTCTCCGTCAGGCAATGGGCCTCAACGATCTGCCCGACTGGTTACGTTAATCTCGATCCCCGTCACACTTTATTTTCCCGGCCTCTGCGCCGGGGAAAATTCCTCGTTTGAAATAATCTAATTTCACGCCATTTTTCGCATTAGAAAATCTAATCTTACAATTTTTATGTTACGGAAATTCGGCCCGTTTTTCCGCACGAAATATCATCATCCGCTAAATCCTGTTAGATCATTGTTAATATTATGCGGGTTTAATCGCATTTTCCCAGTCAAATACTCTGTACGCTTTCCTGCGTTTTTAAGCCATAAGCTAATGTGATGACCCGCTTTACCTTATGGTTAACCGCCGGTTTCGGTGGTAAGTTCAGGTAAAAGAGAACGTTTGCGTCGGCTACCGATTGCGAGGCCGACACCGGGTTTCACGGTGAATTTTTCAACGAGGAAAAGATGGCTCAACAGACTCCTTTGTACGAACAGCACGTGTTATGCGGCGCCCGCATGGTGGACTTCCACGGCTGGATGATGCCGCTGCACTACGGCTCGCAAATTGATGAGCACCACGCGGTGCGCACCGATGCCGGTATGTTCGACGTGTCACACATGACGATTGTCGACCTGCGCGGAAGCCGCACCCGGGAGTTTTTGCGTTATCTGCTGGCAAACGACGTCGCCAAACTGAAGACGCCGGGCAAAGCGCTTTATACCGGCATGCTCAATGCCTCGGGCGGCGTGATTGACGACCTCATCGTCTACTACTTCACCGAAGATTTCTTCCGCCTCGTTGTAAACTCCGCCACCCGCGAAAAAGACCTCTCCTGGATTTCCCAACACGCTGAACCTTACGCCATCGATATCACCGTTCGTGACGATCTGTCGCTGATTGCCGTGCAGGGACCCAATGCCCAGGCGAAAGCCGCGTCTCTGTTCAGCGACGAGCAGCGCAACGCCACCGAAGGGATGAAGCCGTTCTTCGGCGTGCAGGCGGGGGATCTGTTTATCGCCACCACCGGCTACACCGGTGAAGCGGGCTATGAAATTGCCATGCCGAACGAGAAAGCCGCCGATTTCTGGCGTGCCCTGGTTGAGGCGGGCGTGAAGCCTGCGGGTCTGGGCGCGCGCGATACGCTGCGTCTGGAAGCGGGCATGAACCTCTACGGCCAAGAGATGGACGAAGGCGTCTCTCCGCTGGCGGCCAACATGGGCTGGACCATCGCGTGGGAACCGGCCGACCGTGAATTTATTGGTCGTGAAGCGCTGGAGATGCAGCGCGAGAAGGGCACCGAACAGCTGGTTGGTCTGGTGATGAAGGAAAAAGGCGTGCTGCGCGGCGAGCTGCCGGTGCGCTTCACCGATGCTGACGGCAATCATCGCGAAGGCGTGATCACCAGCGGAACCTTCTCCCCGACGCTCGGCTACAGTATTGCCCTGGCGCGCGTGCCGGCGGGCATTGGCGAAACGGCGGTGGTGCAGATCCGCAACCGCGAAATGCCGGTCAACGTGACCAAACCGATTTTTGTTCGCGCCGGTAAGCCGGTCGCCTAACTATTTTTATCAGGAGAACTTCAATGAGCAATGTGCCAGCAGAACTGAAATACAGCAAAGAACACGAGTGGCTGCGCAAAGAGGCGGACGGCACTTACACCGTTGGGATCACCGAGCACGCGCAGGAGCTGCTGGGCGACATGGTGTTTGTTGACCTGCCGGAAGTGGGCGCAACCGTGAGCGCAGGCGACGACTGTGCGGTGGCGGAATCCGTCAAAGCGGCTTCTGACATTTACGCGCCTGTGAGCGGTGAAATTGTTGCCGTGAACGACGCGCTGAGCGACTCCCCGGAGCTGGTCAACAGCGAGCCGTATGAAGGCGGCTGGATCTTCAAGATCAAAGCCAGCGACGAAGCGCAGGTTGCCGCGCTGCTGGATGCGACCGCGTACGAAGCATTACTGGAAGACGAATAACGTTGTGCCGGATGGCGCTGCGCATCCGGCCTACCGATCTGCGTAGGCCCGGTAAGCGTTAGCGCCACCGGGCAACAGCGTTACAGATAACTACGATTCACTGCACGTTTCAGGAACCATCGCTCATGACACAGACTTTAAGCCAGCTTGAAAACCGTGGCGCCTTCATTGAACGTCACATTGGGCCGGATGCTCAGCAACAGCAGGAGATGCTGAAGACAGTTGGCGCGGATTCATTAAACGCACTGATCGGCCAGATCGTGCCAAAAGACATCCAGCTTGCCACGCCGCCGCAGGTTGGCGAGTCCACAACGGAGTTCGCCGCGCTGGCGGAGCTGAAGGCTATCGCCGGCCTCAACAAGCGCTATAAGTCTTACATCGGCATGGGCTACACCAACGTGCAGTTACCGCCGGTTATCCTGCGCAACATGCTGGAAAACCCGGGCTGGTACACCGCTTATACCCCCTATCAGCCAGAAGTCTCCCAGGGCCGTCTGGAAGCGCTGCTGAACTTCCAGCAGGTGACCCTGGATCTGACCGGCATGGATATCGCTTCCGCCTCTCTGCTGGATGAAGCCACTGCCGCCGCCGAAGCGATGGCGATGGCGAAGCGCGTGAGCAAGCTGAAAAACGCCAACCGCTTCTTCGTAGCGGCAGATGTGCATCCCCAGACGCTGGACGTGGTGCGCACCCGTGCGGAAACCTTCGGCTTTGAGGTGATTGTCGACGACGCTGACAAAGTGCTGGATCACCAGGACGTCTTCGGCGTGCTGTTACAGCAGGTGGGCACCACCGGGGAAGTGCATGATTACAGCGCGCTGATTGCTGAGCTCAAATCCCGTAAGGTGATTGTGAGCGTCGCCGCTGATTTTATGGCGCTGGTGCTGCTGACCGCACCGGGCAAACAGGGCGCGGACATTGTCTTTGGCTCAGCGCAACGCTTCGGCGTGCCGATGGGCTACGGCGGCCCGCACGCTGCATTCTTTGGCGCAAAAGATGAATTTAAACGCTCCATGCCGGGCCGTATTATCGGCGTATCGAAAGATGCCGCCGGTAACACCGCGCTGCGCATGGCGATGCAGACCCGCGAGCAGCATATCCGCCGCGAGAAAGCGAACTCCAACATCTGTACCTCTCAGGTGCTGCTGGCAAACATTGCCAGCCTGTACGCGGTGTTCCATGGTCCGGCTGGGCTGAAACGTATTGCCAGCCGCATCCACCGTCTGGCCGACATTCTGGCCTGCGGCCTGCAACAGAAAGGCCTCAGGCTGCGTCATGAGCACTACTTCGACACCCTGTGCGTCGACGTGGCAGACAAGGCCGCCGTGCTGGCCCGCGCCGAGGCCGCGCAAATCAACCTGCGCAGCGACATTCATCACGCGGTAGGGATCACCCTGGATGAATCGACGACGCGTGACGATATCGCAACGCTGTTTGACGTGCTGCTGGGCGACGCACACGGTCTTGACGTTGATACGCTCGACAAAGAGGTCGCGCTCGACAGCCGCTCCATTCAGGAAAGCATGCTGCGCGACGACGCGATCCTGACTCACCCGGTGTTCAACCGCTACCACAGCGAAACCGAGATGATGCGCTACATGCACTCTCTGGAGCGCAAGGATCTGGCGCTGAACCAGGCGATGATCCCGCTGGGCTCCTGCACCATGAAGCTGAACGCTGCGGCAGAGATGATCCCGATTACCTGGCCTGAGTTCTCCGAGCTGCACCCGTTCTGCCCGGCCGAGCAGGCGGAAGGTTATCACATGATGATCAACCAGCTTTCCGACTGGCTGGTGAAGCTGACCGGGTACGACGCGCTCTGCATGCAGCCGAACTCTGGCGCGCAGGGTGAATACGCCGGTCTGCTGGCGATCCGTCACTATCACGAAAGCCGCAATGAAGGCCACCGTGATATCTGCCTGATCCCAAGCTCTGCCCACGGCACCAACCCGGCCTCAGCACA
Source organism: Enterobacter cloacae complex sp. P24RS (assembly GCF_014982165.1). Classification (NCBI taxonomy): domain Bacteria; kingdom Pseudomonadati; phylum Pseudomonadota; class Gammaproteobacteria; order Enterobacterales; family Enterobacteriaceae; genus Enterobacter; species Enterobacter cloacae complex sp. P24RS. Next base: position 91,058 of record NZ_JADCKU010000003.1, on the reverse strand, counting down.
GATGGCAGGGATGGAAGTGGTGGTCGTGGCATGCGACAAAAACGGCAACATCGATCTGGCCGACCTGCGTGCGAAAGCCGGGCAGGCGGGCGACAAACTTTCGTGCATCATGGTGACCTACCCGTCTACCCACGGCGTGTACGAAGAGACCATCCGTGAAGTGTGTGAAGTGGTGCATCAGTTCGGCGGTCAGGTTTACCTCGACGGCGCGAACATGAACGCCCAGGTGGGCATCACCTCTCCGGGCTTCATTGGCGCGGACGTGTCGCACCTGAACCTGCACAAAACGTTCTGCATTCCACACGGCGGCGGCGGCCCAGGCATGGGGCCAATTGGCGTCAAAGCGCACCTGGCGCCGTTTGTGCCGGGGCACAGCGTGGTGCAGATTGAAGGCATGCTGACCCGTCAGGGCGCGGTCTCTGCGGCCCCGTTCGGCAGCGCCTCTATCCTGCCTATCAGCTGGATGTACATCCGCATGATGGGCGCGGAAGGGTTGAAGCAGGCCAGCCAGGTGGCGATCCTGAACGCCAACTACATCGCAACGCGCCTGAAGGACGCCTATCCGGTGCTCTACACCGGCCGCGACGGTCGCGTGGCGCACGAATGCATCCTCGATATTCGTCCTCTGAAGGACGAGACGGGCATCAGCGAGCTGGATATTGCCAAGCGCCTGATCGACTACGGTTTCCACGCACCAACCATGTCCTTCCCGGTGGCGGGTACGCTGATGGTTGAGCCGACCGAGTCTGAAAGCAAGGTGGAGCTGGACCGCTTTATCGACGCGATGCTGGCCATTCGTAGTGAAATCGACCGCGTGAAGGGCGGTGAGTGGACGCTGGAAGATAACCCGCTGGTTAACGCGCCGCATACCCAGAACGAACTGGTGGCAGAGTGGAATCACGGTTACACCCGCGAGCTGGCCGTCTTCCCGGCGGGCGTGGCAAACAAATACTGGCCGACCGTGAAGCGTCTTGATGACGTCTACGGCGACCGTAACCTGTTCTGCTCCTGCGTACCGATGAGCGAATACCAGTAATTATTTGCCATACTGTAGGCCGGGTAAGCGTAAGCGCCACCCGGCTTTTTTTTATCTGGAGGTTGTGAATGGCAATTGCACTGGTCACCGGCGCCAGCCGCGGCATTGGTAAAGCCACCGCGCTACAGCTGGCAAGCGAAGGCTACACCGTAGCGGTTAATTTTCATCACAACATCACCGCTGCGACGGACGTTATTAATCAGATCGTGGACGCGGGCGGTCAGGCCTTTGCCGTGCGCGCGGATATCAGCGATGAAGCGCAGGTGATGGCGATGTTCGACAGCATCGATCGCGAAGGTGAGCCGCTCGCCGCGCTGGTGAACAACGCCGGAATTCTGTTTGAACAATCCACCCTCGAAAACCTCTCCGCTGAGCGTATTAACCGCGTGCTGGCCACCAACGTCACCGGCTATTTTCTCTGCTGCCGTGAGGCGGTAAAGCGTATGTCGCATAAACACGGCGGCAAGGGCGGCGCGATTGTGAACGTCTCTTCGGCGGCGTCACGCCTGGGCGCGCCCGGGGAATATGTGGATTATGCCGCCTCTAAAGGGGCGGTGGATTCCCTGACGACCGGCCTCGCGCTGGAGGTCGCGGCGCAGGGCATTCGCGTGAACTGCGTGCGGCCTGGCCTGATTTATACCGATATTCACGCCTCCGGCGGCGAGCCGGGGCGTGTGGATCGGGTGAAGTCTCTGTTACCCATGCAGCGTGGCGGACAGCCGGAGGAGGTCGCCCAGGCCATTGCCTGGCTGCTGAGCGACAAGGCCTCCTATGTCACCGGCAGCTTCCTGGAGCTGGCCGGCGGGAAGTAACGCTACGACGCCAGCCACAGCCGCAGGCGCATCCCCCAGCTGCTGGTCCAGCCGGTGGTGATCGACGTCACTTCACCGTGAGAGATCACCACCAGTGTGGGCGTCACCTGAACGTCCCACTGACGCGCCAGCTCTCCGCTGGCGTCGTTGACCGTGGGCATCGCAGCCTTCTTCTTCCTCATCCATGTTTCGAGCGTCGCGTTATCGCCTGAGCGCAGCGCAACCGACATCACGTTACCCCCGTCCGCGGCCAGCGCCGCTACCGACGGCGTGGTGTAGCGGCAGACGCCGCACCACGTCGCCCAGACGTAGACCAGCAGCGGACGCTCCTCACTCATGGCGATAAGATCGACGGTCTCGCCGTCGAGGGTTTGCAGCGTGGTGGATGCGAAGTTCTGCGGCAGCGCGGGCTGGCGGAAAAAGTCCACCGCCAGGCTCACGGCTACGCCAATCAGCAGCCACACGGCCAGCTCGCGCAGCAGGCGCGGAAGCTTACCTGCCACGGGCGTTTGCCAGCTGTTCTTTGACCAGCCCCTCCAGATCGTCATAAGGAATGGCGCCCGCGACCATCTGGTCACCGATGATGGTTGCCGGCGTACCCTGAATATTCAGTACCTGCGCCAGGATCAGGTTCATCTTTAGGCTGTCCATGGTTTTATCATCCGTTTTAATGCCGTCCGTTCCGGTTTTGGCCCGCGCGGCGGCGATGCTGGCGTCATCGTGATAGCCTTTTTTCATCATCAGCCGCTGGTGGAGCGCCCAGAATTTGTCCGGCGTCTGCTGCCACGTCGAGAGCGCCGCCTTAGCGGCATTCACCGAGCTTTGCCCCTTAAACGGCAGCAGTTTAACGATGAGCTGCACGTCGGGATTATCTCGTACGATTTTCTCCAGCATCGGGTCGAACTGCTTGCAGTAAGGGCAGTTGTAATCCGTGAAGGAGACGATGGTGAGCTTCGGCGACGTCGCGCCGGTGCGCGGGCTGGCCGGATCGTTGAACAGCAGCGCCGCCAGCTGGTCATCGGAAGCGTCCTCTGTCGGCGCGGCAAAACTGAACGCCGATAAAGAGAGCAACAGTAAGGCGATAAACGAGCGCATATTATTTTCCTTTCGCATCGGACAGGGTGCTCAGCACCGCTTCACGGCTTAACAGCGGGGGCAGCACGTGGCCCTGCGGTAACCCTGGTCCGTAAATCTGGTTAAACGGTACGGCGGCGCTGCCGCGCGTGGTTAAGAACTGGCTGATGGTATCGGAGGGGCGGCTCCAGTCGCCGCGCAGGGCAATGACGTCCGGGGCGGAGAGCGCATCCTGTACGTCGTCGCGCAGCAGCACGTTGTATTTATTGGCTTTACAGGTCACGCACCAGTCAGCGGTCACGTCGACGAACACCCGTTTGTTCTCTGCCAGCGCCTGGGTGATGGCCTGCTCGCTGAGCGGCTGCCAGTGAATGCGATCGCGTCGGGCCCCCTCGCTGCCGGAGCCGGAAACAAACGCAACCGCCCCGGCCACGACGATGGCAAACGCTCCGGCGCGCAGGGCCGTTTGCCAGCGATAGCGCCAGGCGGTGACCAGCAGCAGCGCAAGGATGAGGAGCACACCCAGCGTGATAACGGGCAGGATGCCGATATGCACCGTCAGCAGGCTCAGCAGCCACAGCGATGAGCCGAGCATCATCATTCCCAGCACGACGCGCACGACGTTCATCCAGCGTCCCGGGCGCGGCAACCGCTGTGCCAGCCCCGGCCAGGCCGCCACCAGCAGCCACGGCAGGCTCATGCCGATGCCCATTGCCAGGAAGATCCCCCACAGCAGAGGAAGCGGCGACGCCAGCGCGACCGATACCGCAGTGCCCAGGAACGGCGCGGTGCAGGGCGTTGCCAGCAGCGTCGCAAACGCGCCCTGCCAGAAATGGCCTGCCAGGCCGTTTCCTCCGCGCGTGGCGAGGAACGTGCTGGCTCCGGAAGGGAGGCGGATTTCAAACAGCCCCAGCAGGCTGGCGCTGAAAAGCACCATCACCAGCGCCATCGCGCCAATAAACCACGGATTCTGGAACTGGATCCCCCAGCCAAGCGCCTGATTGCCTAAGCGTAAAACCGTCATCATCAGCGCCAGCGCGAGGAACGACATCACGATCCCGGACACCGAAGCAAGAAACTGCCTGCGCACCTGACCGCGCGCCTGCCGTTCGGTTTGCATCAGCGTACCCAGCTTCATGGCCAGCACCGGTAGCACGCAGGGCATAACGTTGAGGATCAGGCCACCAGCCAGCGCCATCAGCAGCACCCAGCCTAACGAGAACGCGGGGGCGGCGCTGCCCGGCTGGATCTCCACGCGGGACTCCTGCGCCTGGCCGCTGTCGGCGAGCACCAGCGACAGGGTTTTCCCGCTGAGGCTGGGCGCGGCCTCGCCCCAGCTGTCCGTCACGGGCACGGTGGCCACCAGCGAATCACCGCGTACGGCGAGGGTCGGTTTGCCGAAATCCACGTCGTCCATGCCGTCGATAAACAGCGACGGCGCCTGCCAGCCAGCCTCACGCTGCGCCGTTACGGTCAGCTTGCCGGGGGCGTAGGTGGCGTTAAGCGTTGAGGTCAACCCGCCGCTGAGCGGAAGAGTGCCCATGGCCCGACTGAAATCGTAATCAAAACCGGCGCCTGCGGATGCGGTCATGTTCAGCGAAAACGGGTAGTCAGTAAGAATACAGACGTTGCTACAGGTGGAGAGCGTCAGCACGCCGCTCAGGATCTTCGGGACGTCGCCTCGCAGGGTGATGGGAAAGCTCACATCGCCGTGATAGCCCTGCGTGGTGATGCCCGCGACGTCGAAACGCTGCGGCGTAGGCCAGCGCCAGATCGCCTCAACGGGTTGATGCCAGGTAATGGCGGGTGCGACGCCGCCTTCGCCCGGCGAGCGCCAGTAGGTTTTCCACCCTTTTTGCAGGGCGACGTCCAGCAGCAGGCGGGTTTCGCCAGTGCTTTCGGGTTGCGCACGCAGCCTGACGCTGGCGTGCTGATTATCGGCGGCGCGCAGCCAGCCGCTGTCGGCAGCCTGGCTGAGGGGCAGCCATAGCCAAAGCAGGCAGACCAGCAGTCGCCTGAATACAGTAAACATAAATTTTCTCCGTAAATGATAAATTAACCTGAAGTGACAGGCGAAGACTCATTCACGGAAGACGCATAATCGCAGATGCACCCGTAACCGGGGCGGGGAGATAACGCGGGGAGGCCACTGCCGCTCGCGGCGCGGCGGAATGGCTGCCAGTAACGCCAGCAGCAGGGTAACGGCAAACAGGGCGCCTTCAAACAACACCGGCGGGACCGACATCAGCGATTTGGCGCTAAGCTCACACGGGGTGACCGGTGCGTCGGAACTTTCCTGCCCCTGCTGGACAGACTGGCTTACGGCGGTGACGTTCATGACAAGCGCGTGCATCCCGGCCATCCGCTGGGCGGTGCATATCAGCACCACCAGGCAGGCCAGGGCTACAAGCAGGATAGCGTTGCGTTGTCGCTTAATCATGTTCGCCTCTAATATTCAGGACGCCTATATTATCGGGCGAACATCTTTTGGCAACGCAAATGCTGTAAAGAAGTGTCTGGAAGATAAGCGGTTTGCCCTCTCCGGTTGCAGAGAGGGCGAGCGATTACAGCGTTTCGCCGTTGCTGGCAATGACGGTTTTATACCACTCGAAGCTCTTTTTGCGGGAGCGGGACATGTCGCCTGTGCCGTCGTCGTGCTTGTTAACGTAGATAAAGCCGTAGCGCTTGCTGTACTGGCCAGTGGTGAAGGAGACGCAGTCGATGCAGCCCCACGGGGTGTAGCCCATCAGATCCACGCCGTCCCAGGTCACGGCCTTCATCATCTCTTCCACGTGGGCGCGCAGGTAGTCGATGCGGTAGTCATCGTTGATGCTGCCGTCTGCTTCCACTTTGTCGTAGGCACCGAAACCATTTTCTACGATAAACAGCGGCTTCTGGTAGCGCTCGTACAGCTCGCACAGCGAATAGCGCAGGCCCACAGGATCAATCTGCCAGCCCCAGTCGGACGCCTTCACGTGCGGGTTCGGCACGCTGCCCTCGAAGCCGGAAATGGCGTCGCCGGTGCCGCCTTCCGCTTTGACCGCGTTGGTCATGTAGTAGCTGAAACCTAAGTAGTCGCAGGTGCCTTCACGCAGGATTTGCTCGTCGCCCGCTTCCATTTTGATGGAGAAGCCACGGCGCTCCCACTCGTTCAGCACGTAAGACGGGTAGTAGCCGCGCAGCTGAACGTCGGTAAAGACGTAGCGCTCGCGCATGGATTCCTGGGCGAACATCACATCTTCTGGCTTGCAGGAGTAAGGATAGAGCGCCACCATCGCCAGCATGCAGCCGACCTTCATCTCCGGGTTAATGCGGCGTGCGGCCTTCACCGCCAGCGCGCTGGCCACGAACTGGTGGTGCAGCACCTGGTACATGGTCTCTTCGGGGTTATCATGCTCGGTATACACCACGCCGGAGCAGCAGTAGCCGAACAGCGGCGCGCGCCAGTTGCGCTGGTTGTTGATTTCGTTGAAGGTCATCCAGTATTTGACCTTATTTTTGTAGCGCTCAAACACCACTTCCGAGAAGCGCACGAAGAAATCCACCACTTTACGGTTGGTCCAGCCGCCGTATTCCTGAACGAGGTGCAGCGGCATTTCAAAGTGGGAGAGGGTGATCACCGGCTCGATGTTGTACTTCAGCAGCTCGTCGAACATGTCGTCGTAGAACTTCAGCCCCTCTTCGTTTGGCTGAGCTTCATCCCCTTTCGGGAAGATGCGTGTCCAGGCGATGGAGGTACGGAAGCATTTGAAGCCCATCTCGGCAAACAGCTTGATGTCTTCTTTGTAATGGCCGTAGAAGTCGACGGCCTCGTGGTTCGGGTAATATTTGCCTTCAATCACTTCCTGAGTGATTTCACGCGGAACGCCGTGGGCGCCGCCGGTGAGGACGTCGCAGATGCTGGGGCCTTTGCCGCCTTTGTTCCAGCCGCCTTCAACCTGGTGCGCCGCCACCGCGCCGCCCCATAAAAAATCTTTCGGTAAGGTGAGTTTTTTCATCTTTGCTATTCTCAATTCAGGACTTATTGATTTCGAGTCTAGCAAAGCGGAATTAAATGTCACGATATAACAATTTGCGGAAATTGTAATTTGTCACATCAAAAAAACAGGGTGTTTTATTCTGTTAATTTCTTCGCCAGCTTCCGGCCTAATGATTCCAGAATATAGATCACAGGAATTTGGGTGGTGATATCGTAAACGCCGCCGATTCGCGTTTGCGGAACGTGCCAGGAGAGATTGAAGTCTGCCAGCTTCGCGAGACGAGAGTGTTCATGGCTGGTAATGGAGAGCACCTTGCAGCGGTGCAGGCTGAACTGGCTGGCAAAGCGTAAGATCTCTTCGGTTTCGCCGGAGACGGAGAGCACAATAGCCAGCGCATTTTTAGCCATATCGTTCGTGACCGGGAAATAGGGATCGTCAATATGGTTGCTGAATTTGCCGATATTTGAAAAGAAACGTGCGCCATATTTTGCCAGCGATCCGGACGTGCCTGCGCCGACGAAAATAATTCGCTCGGAGGATAAAATAATATCGACGGCCTCATCTAATAACGTATCGAACTCTTCGTTATTTACGCTTTTAAAGAAGCTGATAATTTCGCTGGCGCCAAAATTTGCCTGCTGCGGCTCGTTCTGCTCCAGGTAGAGCTTAAAGCGCACGCGGAACTCAGAGTAGCCATCGCAGTTGAGCTTGCGGCAAAAGCGCAGGATGGTGGTAGTGGAAACGCCCGCCGCATCCGCCAGTTCGCGGATGGTCATGTACATCACTTTGTCACGGTTCTTAATGACGTAGTTGTAGACCATCATTTCCAGATTGTTGAGGCTGGCAATGGCGGAATGGGTGAACATACTCACAATGGCTAAACTCGCTGTCGGACACTATCCCTGAATCATACCATGTCGCCCGGCGGCGGGAGACGGTTTTATCTCATTGATTACTCAGGTGTTAATGAAATTATTTACATCTGTACGGCGGATTGTTTTTTCATTTCATTGAATTGTAAGGATAAATCTTTATTGTGGATTTATTTTAGCTAACAGGTGTTCACTGGAATCATTCTCAGTTAGCATAGACTGGCGATGAATAATCATCTTTTGTTTTCCCGGAGTTAAGTATGGTGAGCAGACCATTAATCGCACAGGGATATTCGCTGGCTGAGGAAGTAGCCAACAGTATAAGCCATGGCATTGGCCTGGTGTTTGGGATTGTCGGTTTAGTATTGCTGCTGGTGCAGGCGGTGGATTCCAACGCCAGCGCGATGGCCATCACCAGCTACAGCCTCTATGGCGGGAGTATGATCCTGCTATTTCTGGCCTCAACGCTGTATCACGCTATTCCGCACCAGCGGGCGAAGATATGGCTCAAGAAATTTGACCACTGCGCTATCTATCTTCTTATTGCAGGCACCTACACGCCGTTTTTGCTGGTGGGGCTCAACTCACCGCTGTCGCGTGGCCTGATGATTGTGATCTGGAGCCTGGCGCTGCTGGGGATCCTGTTCAAGCTGACCATCGCGCACCGGTTCAAAGTGCTGTCGCTGGTCACCTATCTGACAATGGGCTGGCTCTCGCTGATTGTGGTGTATCAGTTAGCCATTAAGCTTGCGGTCGGGGGCGTGACGCTGCTGGCGGTGGGCGGTGTGGTCTACTCGCTGGGCGTGATTTTCTACGTTTGTAAGCGCATCCCGTACAACCATGCGATCTGGCACGGCTTTGTGCTGGGCGGCAGCGTGTGCCACTTCCTGGCAATTTATTTGTATGTGGGGCAGGTGTAGTTTGTTGTCGGGTGGCGGCTTCGCCTTACCCGACCTACGGGATCTGTAGGCCCGGTAAGCGCAGCGCCACCGGGCGCTATTACTTCACTCTTCCAGTGAATACGGCAGCGGCTCAATGCTGAGCGTGTTCGCATCATCCCGCACGCGGAATATGCTGTCGGGCTCCATATCATTATTCATGACAACCTGCACCAGCAGGCGGCCATCATCGAGCTGTACGGCGGCTAACACGGTGCCGGTACGACGCCAGTTTTCGCCCATCTTCATCTCGAGATCTTCACCCGCTTCCGGCACGCGGCTGGCGTGGCCTGCGAGCGTCCACAGGGCACGTTTGTTCGCGCCGCGGAATTTCGCCCGCGCCACCATCTCCTGACCGGTGTAGCAGCCTTTCTTAAAGCTGATACCGCCCAGCGCCTGGATGTTGGTCGCCTGCGGGATAAACTGCGCGCTGTTTGCCGCGTCAATCACCGGCAGGCCCGCTTCGATGTTCAGCGCCAGCCACTGCTGGCTGTTGTTGAGCTGTGCTTCACCGCGAAGGGCCTCGGTGACACGTTCCGCCGTTGCCACGTCTGTTACCAGCAGGAAGCGCTCCGCCGGGTGCTCGAACCACAGAATGGAGGTGGCTCCCTCGCTGACCAGCTGTTTTTCGGCATCCGGTAGCTCGGCAAACAGGTTTTTCAGCGCTGCACGCGCCTGGAAACCCGCAACCCCCAGCAGGACGTGTTCATCGTCCGGGGCGATAGTGACTTTAGAAAAGACTGCATATTTTTTCAGCTCTTTGAGCTGGGCGTCACGCAGGCTGCGACGCTCAATGAAGGCAAACCCGTCCTGACGGCGGAACAGACGCAGGTTGCTCCACATTTTGCCTTTTGGATCGCAATGGGCGACCAGCAGATGCTGGTGTTCAGTCAACTGCGCTACGTCCGCTGTGACCTGGCCTTGCAGGTATTTTTCGCTGTCCGCACCGGTCAGTGTCGCCAGTGCCCAGTCATCAAGAGTAATCAGCGTCAGCGGCAGACGCGCAGAGGCGGCGGGCTGGCGAGGAGAAAATGGTGTAAATGCCATAGTGATGTCCTGAATTGCTTAACGCTTTGATAATACCTAATGGTAAAAGAGACTGTATTCATTGCAAGCGCTTTCAGCAGGCCATTCGTGCCATTACCTGGTTATGCGTAGCGCTACGCAAAATAGTGTAATCCACTGTGTTAATAGGGATTATTCTGGAAGCCTGCTCGTAGTTCGCAATATTCCAGTAAAGAAACGGTCAAAAACACGTTACACTACCAGGTGTCCCGGAAAGCAATAATGAATACCGAACGGGATACCGACTGTGCCAAACGTAATGCAGGAAACAGAACATGGATATTAACAACAAGGCCCGTATTCACTGGGCGTGCCGTCGCGGCATGCGTGAACTTGATATCTCCATCATGCCTTTCTTTGAGTATGAGTACGACAGCTTAAGCGATGACGATAAGCGTCTGTTTGTTCGCCTGCTTGAGTCTGACGATCCGGATTTATTCAACTGGCTGATGAATCACGGCAAGCCCGCCGACACCGAGTTGCAACGGATGGTGCAATTAATTCAAACACGGAATCAGGAACGTGGTCCTGTGGCAATCTGATCTTCGCGTCTCGTGGCGCTCACAGTGGATGTCGTTACTGCTCCACGGACTGGTCGCGGCATTGGTGTTACTGGTGCCGTGGCCGCTTAGCTACACCCCTCTGTGGTTGCTTTTGCTGTCGTTTGTGGTGTTTGACAGCGTGCGAAGCCAGCGTCGAATCAACGCCCGTCAGGGTGAAATTAAGCTGCTGATGGATTCTCGCCTGCGCTGGCAGGGAAAAGAGTGGGAGATGATAGGGACGCCGTGGATGCTCAATACCGGGATGATGCTACGGCTGCGTCGGGTTGAGGACAATCGACGCCAGCACCTGTGGCTGGCAGCAGACAGTATGGATGCCGCGGAGTGGCGGGATCTGCGCCGACTCATCGTGCAACAGCCGACGCAGGAGTAAATCAGCTAAACTGCTCGGCCATCTCACCCAGAATTTGCTCGCACCAGGTCTGGAGGCGCTCGTCGCTGAGATCGTACTGGTTGGTTTCATCCAGCGCGAGCCCGACAAACAGCTGGCCGTCGGCAATGACGGGTTTTGGGCTGGTGAACTCATAGCCTTCCGTAGGCCAGTAGCCGATAAACGTCGCGCCCTTTGGCGCCAGTTTGTCATGCAGCATGCCGAGCGCGTCGAGGAACCACTCCCCGTAGCCCAGCTGGTCGCCCATGCCGTACATCGCAATGATTTTGCCCTCGAAATTGACCGTATCGAGCCTATCCCAGATGGCTTCCCAGTCTTCCTGAATCTCACCAAAGTCCCAGGTTGGGATGCCCAGGATCAGCACATCGTACTGCTCCATCAAGGCGACCGAGTCATCTTTAAGGTTATGCAACGTCACCAGTTCCGGGCCAATGATGTCGCGAATTTTCTCCGCCGCCATTTCGGTGTAGCAGGTGCTGGAACCATAGAACAGACCAATATTCATCGCGTAACAATCTCAATTCTTGCTATGACTTTGCGCGTAGTGTACCAGAAACCGATGGCAATCAGGCATAATGGCTGGATTGCAGAACCAAAGGGGCTGATGTGGAAAAGGATCTCGCACTCATCGAACAGTTTCTCGACGCGCTGTGGCTGGAAAAAAACCTCGCTGAAAATACGCTCAGCGCCTACCGCCGGGATCTTACCCTGCTGGTGGAGTGGCTGGCGCACCGGGGGCTGACGCTTGAAAGCGCGCAAAGCGATGACCTGCAAGGGTTACTGGCCGAGCGGATGGAAGGGGGGTACAAAGCCACCAGCTCCGCGCGTCTGCTGAGCGCCATGCGCCGCCTGTTCCAGCACCTTTATCGCGAGAAGATCCGCGCGGACGATCCCAGCGCACTGCTGGCATCGCCTAAACTGCCTCAGCGGCTGCCAAAAGATCTCAGCGAAGCACAAGTTGAGAGATTATTACAGTCGCCCGCAGTTGACCTTCCGCTGGAGTTACGCGATAAAGCCATGCTTGAACTATTGTATGCCACGGGCCTGCGTGTTTCCGAACTGGTTGGCCTGACGATGAGCGATATCAGCCTGCGTCAGGGCGTGGTGCGCGTCATCGGTAAAGGGAATAAAGAACGGCTGGTGCCGCTGGGTGAAGAGGCGGTCTACTGGCTGGAGACGTATCTGGAACACGGGCGTCCGTGGCTGCTGAACGGCGTTTCCATTGATGTATTATTCCCGAGCCAGCGCGCGCAGCAGATGACGCGACAAACGTTCTGGCATCGCATTAAACATTACGCCACACTGGCGGGTATTGACAGTGAAAAGCTGTCGCCGCACGTTTTGCGTCACGCCTTCGCGACGCATCTGTTAAACCACGGCGCTGATTTACGCGTGGTGCAGATGTTGCTTGGACATAGCGATCTTTCAACGACGCAGATTTACACCCATGTCGCGACGGAACGCCTGCGGCAGCTACACCAACAGCACCACCCTCGCGCGTGAGTGCCGACGAATTGTTACAGGATCATATATGAAAAAGTCTTTAGCGCTGTTCACCCTGCTGGCAGCTTCAGTTTCCGGATTTGCCCATGCGGACGATGCCGCCATTAAACAGTCTCTGACGAAACTCGGCGTCGCCAGCAGCGAGATCCAGCCATCGCCGGTGGCTGGCATGAAAACGGTGCTGACCAACAGCGGCGTGCTGTACGTGACCGAAGACGGTAAGCACATTATTCAGGGGCCAATGTACGACGTGAGTGGCGCACAGCCGGTGAACGTCACTAACCAGCTGCTGATGAAAAACCTGAACGCGCTCGAAAAAGAGATGATCGTCTACAAAGCGGCGCAGGAAAAACACGTCATTACCGTCTTCACTGACATCACCTGCGGCTACTGCCACAAGCTGCATGAAGAGATGAAAGACTACAACGCGCTGGGCATTACCGTGCGTTACCTGGCCTTCCCACGCGCCGGCGTGCAGAGCCAGCCCGAGCAGGATATGAAGGCGATCTGGTGTGCGAAAGACCGCAATAAGGCCTTTGATGACGCGATGAACGGCAAAGGCGTGAAGCCTGCGTCCTGCGATATCGACATTGCTAACCACTACGCGCTGGGCGTCCAGTTTGGCGTGAGCGGAACGCCAGCCATTGTCCTGAGCAACGGTTACGTGGTGCCGGGCTATCAGGGTCCAAAAGAGATGAAAGCGTTCCTCGACGCGCATCAGAAACAGACGGGCGGTAAGTAATTCGCGTGAAAGCCCCGATAAAATTGCGCCGCCGTGAAGCGGTTGATACGGCCGATTTACCCGCCGACCTTCCTCCGCTGCTAAAGCGGCTGTATGCCAGCCGCGGGGTGAGAACGGCAAGCGATCTTGAGCGCAGCGTCAAAGGCATGCTGCCCTGGCAGGCGCTGAGCGGCATCGAAAAAGCGACCGACATGCTCTACGACGCGTTCCGTGAAGGGACGCGGATTGTCGTGGTGGGCGATTTCGATGCCGACGGCGCAACCAGCACCGCGCTGAGCGTGCTCAGCCTGCGTGCCCTGGGCTGCGATAACGTGACTTATCTGGTGCCGAACCGGTTTGAAGATGGCTACGGCCTCAGCCCGGAAGTGGTCGATCAGGCCCACGCCCGTGGCGCACAGATGATCATGACCGTGGATAACGGGATCTCCTCTCATGCGGGGGTCGATCATGCCCATGCGCTGGGGATCCCGGTACTGGTCACCGATCACCACCTGCCAGGAGAAACCCTGCCGGCCGCCGAAGCCATCATTAACCCCAACCTGCGCGACTGTGATTTCCCGTCGAAATCGCTGGCCGGGGTAGGGGTGGCGTTTTATCTGATGCTGGCGCTGCGCACGTTGCTGCGCGATAAGGGCTGGTTTGAGTCGCGCGGGATAGCTGTGCCGAACCTGGCGGAATATCTCGATCTGGTGGCGCTGGGAACCGTGGCGGACGTGGTGCCGCTCGATACCAATAACCGGATTCTCACCTGGCAGGGCTTAAGCCGTATTCGCGCAGGTAAATGCCGTCCGGGGATCAAGGCGCTGTTGGAAATTGCCAACCGCGATCCGCTTAAGCTCGCGGCCAGCGATTTGGGCTTTGCCCTCGGCCCGCGCCTGAACGCGGCGGGGCGGCTGGACGATATGTCCGTTGGCGTCGCGCTGCTGCTGTGCGACAACATCGGCGAAGCACGCGTGCTGGCCAACGAGCTGGACGCGCTCAACCAGACCCGTAAAGAGATTGAGCAGGGGATGCAGGCCGAAGCGCTGACCCTGTGCGAAAAGCTGGAGCGCAGCGGCGATACCCTGCCGGGCGGGCTGGCGATGTATCACCCTGAATGGCACCAGGGCGTGGTGGGCATTCTGGCCTCTCGCATCAAGGAGCGCTTCCACCGTCCGGTGATCGCGTTTGCGCCTGCCGGGGACGGCACGCTGAAAGGCTCCGGACGCTCGATTCCGGGGCTGCACATGCGCGACGCGCTGGAGCGTCTCGACACGCTCCATCCGAACCTGATGATTAAGTTCGGCGGCCACGCAATGGCCGCGGGCCTGTCGCTCGAAGAGGTGAAGTTCGACGAATTCCAGCGTCTGTTTGGCGAACTGGTCACCGACTGGATCGATCCGTCGCTGTTGCAGGGGGAAGTGGTTTCTGACGGTGAGCTTTCCCCGGCTGAAATGACCATGGACGTGGCGCAGATGCTGCGCGATGCGGGCCCCTGGGGGCAGATGTTCCCGGAGCCGCTTTTCGACGGGCGTTTTCGTTTGCTGCAACAGCGTATTGTTGGCGAACGCCACCTCAAAGTGATGGTGGAACCGGTCGGCGGCGGGCCGCTGCTGGACGGCATTGCGTTTAACGTTGATACCTCCATCTGGCCGGACAACGGCGTGCGCGAGGTTGAGCTGGCCTATAAGCTGGATATTAACGAGTTTCGCGGTAACCGCTCCCTTCAGATCATCATCGACAATATCTGGCCAATTTAGCGTCAGTAATCTCTATAAAAAAGGGCGTGGATTCGGTACAATCCCGCTCTTATCACCGCATTTTGACAAGCTCATAAAAGAAAACAGACCATGTTTGAAATTAATCCGGTAAAAAACCGCATTCAGGACCTCACGGAGCGCTCTGACGTTCTTAGGGGGTATCTTTGACTACGATGCCAAGAAAGAGCGTCTCGAAGAAGTAAACGCCGAGCTGGAACAGCCGGACGTCTGGAACGAACCTGAACGCGCTCAGGCGCTGGGTAAAGAGCGTTCCTCCCTCGAAGCTATCGTAGATACGCTGGATCAGATGTCGCAGGGTCTGGAAGATGTTTCTGGGCTGCTGGAGCTGGCCGTCGAAGCCGACGACGAAGAAACCTTTAACGAAGCCGTGGCAGAACTCGACGTGCTGGAAGAGAAGCTGGCGCAGCTGGAATTCCGTCGTATGTTCTCCGGCGAATATGACAGCGCGGACTGCTATCTCGATATTCAGGCAGGTTCTGGCGGTACCGAAGCGCAGGACTGGGCCAGCATGCTGATGCGTATGTATCTGCGCTGGGCGGAAGCGCGCGGTTTCAAAACCGAGATTATCGAAGAGTCTGAAGGTGAAGTTGCCGGCATTAAGTCCGTCACCATCAAGATCATCGGTGACTACGCCTACGGCTGGCTGCGTACTGAAACCGGCGTTCACCGCCTGGTGCGTAAGAGTCCGTTTGACTCCGGTGGCCGTCGCCACACCTCCTTCAGCTCCGCGTTTGTCTACCCGGAAGTGGATGAAGATATCGATATCGACATCAACCCGGCGGACCTGCGTATTGACGTGTACCGCGCATCCGGCGCGGGTGGTCAGCACGTTAACCGTACGGAATCGGCGGTGCGTATTACTCACATTCCAACCGGGCTGGTCACACAGTGCCAGAACGACCGTTCCCAGCATAAGAACAAAGACCAGGCCATGAAGCAGATGAAAGCGAAGCTTTATGAACTGGAGATGCAGAAGAAAAATGCTGAGAAACAGGCGATGGAAGACAACAAGTCCGACATCGGCTGGGGCAGCCAGATCCGTTCTTACGTCCTTGATGACTCCCGCATCAAAGACCTGCGTACCGGGGTTGAAACCCGTAACACGCAGGCGGTGCTGGACGGCAGCCTGGACCAATTTATCGAAGCAAGTTTGAAAGCAGGGTTATGAGGAACCAACATGTCTGAACAACAAGCACAGGGCGCTGACGCGGTAGTCGATCTTAACAACGAACTGAAAACCCGCCGCGAGAAGCTGGCAGCGCTGCGCGAGCAGGGCGTGCCGTTCCCGAACGATTTTCGTCGTGACCACACCTCAGACCAACTGCACGCTGACTTCGACGGTAAAGAGAACGAAGAGCTTGAAGCGCTGAACGTTGAAGTGTCCGTGGCTGGCCGTATGATGACCCGTCGTATCATGGGTAAGGCGTCCTTCGTGACCTTACAGGACGTTGGCGGCCGCATTCAGCTGTACGTCTCCCGTGACGACCTGCCGGAAGGCATCTATAACGAGCAGTTCAAGAAGTGGGACCTGGGCGATATCCTGGGCGCAAAAGGTAAACTGTTCAAAACCAAGACCGGTGAACTGTCTATCCACTGCACCGAGCTGCGTCTGCTGACCAAAGCCCTGCGCCCGCTGCCGGACAAGTTCCACGGTTTGCAGGATCAGGAAGCGCGCTATCGTCAACGCTACCTGGACCTCATCTCTAACGATGAATCCCGTAAGACCTTCAAAATTCGCTCCCAGATCATGGCCGGTATTCGCCAGTTCATGGTTAACCGCGACTTTATGGAAGTGGAAACCCCGATGATGCAGGTGATCCCTGGCGGCGCATCTGCCCGTCCGTTCATCACCCATCACAACGCCCTGGATCTCGACATGTACCTGCGTATCGCGCCGGAACTGTACCTGAAGCGTCTGGTGGTAGGTGGTTTCGACCGCGTGTTTGAGATCAACCGTAACTTCCGTAACGAAGGCATCTCTGTGCGCCATAACCCAGAGTTCACCATGATGGAACTCTACATGGCGTATGCGGATTACAAAGATCTGATCGAGCTGACCGAATCCCTGTTCCGCACCCTGGCGCAGGATATTCTGGGCACCACCGAAGTGCCTTACGGTGAAGAAGTGTTCGACTTCGGCAAGCCATTCGAAAAACTGACCATGCGCGAAGCGATCAAGAAATACCGTCCGGAAACCGAGATGGCGGATCTGGATAACTTTGACTCTGCGAAAGCGATCGCCGAAAGCATCGGTATCAAGGTGGAGAAGAGCTGGGGTCTGGGCCGTATCGTGACCGAGATCTTCGAAGAAGTGGCAGAAGCGCACCTGATTCAGCCGACCTTCATCACCGAATACCCGGCGGAAGTGTCTCCGCTGGCGCGTCGTAATGACGAGAACCCGGAAATCACTGACCGCTTCGAATTCTTCATCGGTGGCCGCGAAATCGGCAACGGCTTCAGCGAGCTGAACGATGCAGAAGATCAGGCGCAGCGCTTCCAGGATCAGGTTAATGCGAAAGCAGCAGGCGACGACGAAGCGATGTTCTTCGACGAAGACTACGTAACCGCGCTGGAACACGGCCTGCCGCCGACGGCTGGCCTGGGTATTGGTATCGACCGTATGGTTATGCTGTTCACCAACAGCCACACCATCCGCGACGTGATCCTGTTCCCGGCGATGCGTCCGGTGAAATAAGCCGTTAAGATGTAAAAAAAGCCCCGCGCGTATTTCGCCGGGGCTTTTTTATTGCGCGGCGAAGGCGCTGAGTTCTTCGCGCGCGGCCGTCGCTTCCAGCACCATCCACGGGCTGAACGCCCACGGCGTGGCGTCCAGCGCGCGGAATAGCGCGTCCAGCTCCACCCACTGATACTCCATCACTTCGTCGCTATTGATTGCGAGGGTATTCGTGACGCGGGCCGCGTAGACCGGGCAAATCTCATTTTCAACGATCCCGGACGGGTCGGCTTCGCGATAGCGGAACGCCGGGGCAACGGGAGTGATGTCGGTGATTTCGGCGCCGATTTCAAAGCGGCAGCGGCGGATAATCGCCTGCTCCGTCGCTTCATCGGTCTGTGGATGACCGCAAACGGAGTTCGTCCACACGCCAGGCCAGGCTTTTTTACTTAAGGCGCGCCGGGTAATCAGACATTCTCCGTTAGCGTTAAACAGCCACGAAGAGAAAGCCAGGTGTAGCGGGGTGTGTGTCGTGTGCGCGGCGTACTTCTCCTGAGTGCCAATCACCTTTCCCTGGTCATTTACCAAAATAACATGTTCTTGAATACTCATTGATGCTCCAGTGCCAAAATGCCAAATGGTTCAGCACCATCAGCAGAATTATTATACTGCATTCTTGTGCGAACGGTTTGGCCCACAGAGCGGAAAAGGGCATGACCGGCATCAGTTTGGGCTGCTATCATAGTGCGCCATTCACGCTGACCGAGGAGCTGTTTTGTTTGCAGGAAGCCTGACGAGAAACCCGATCATTGCCGTTTTCTGCCTGACGCTGACGCTACTTGTAGCCGGATGCTCGGGGAGTAAATCGTCGGATATGGGCAGTTATTCCGGTGCCGTCTATACCGTTAAGCGCGGAGACACACTCTACCGCATCTCACGTGCCACGGGGACCAGCGTGAAGGAGCTGGCGCGCCTGAATAACATCTCTCCACCGTATACCATTGAGATAGGGCAGAAGCTCAAGGTTAACGGCGGTTCCTCCTCAGGGAAAAAATCCTCAACGCGCAAAACGGCCAAAGTCACGCCATCCTACCAGGTACCAAAATCTTCCTGGCCGCCGGTCGGTCAGCGCTGCTGGATCTGGCCTGCCAGCGGAAAAGTGGTGGCGCCGTACTCGCTCTCGGAAGGGGGCAATAAAGGCATTGATATCGCAGCTGCGCGCGGCACGCCGGTTTACGCGTCGGGAGCCGGGAAGGTGGTTTATGTCGGTAATCAGCTGCGCGGTTATGGCAACCTGATCATGATTAAGCATGGTGAGGACTACATTACGGCCTATGCGCATAACGACACGATGCTGGTCAACAACGGCCAGAACGTAAAGGCGGGGCAGAAGATTGCGACCATGGGCAGTACCGGGACGGATACGGTGAAGCTGCACTTCCAGATCCGCTATAAGGCCACGGCCATCGATCCGCAGCGTTATCTTCCGGCGCAGGGCAGCAAACCGAAGTGCTAAGTGATTAGATTATCGCCAGTTAGCTGTGAAGAGGCTTGTATGCAGAAGCGTAAGGTCTATAATGCCTTACGCACCTCAAAGCGGGCGTAGTTCAATGGTAGAACGAGAGCTTCCCAAGCTCTATACGAGGGTTCGATTCCCTTCGCCCGCTCCAGAATTTCCTCAAGTAGAACCGTTCGAAAAACTCTTTTTATTTCAGGATGTTGCTCAGTAGCGCTGACTAACCTGTACTGGCGTACCTGCTTCCCCCTTTCGTTCATTGTTATGATCGGTTATCGACGTAACACGGTGAGTTGCACATTTCCTGTACCCTGGATACCCTGAGATTAATCCTAATAACTCAAGGGTGAGTATGGCTAGCGGGAAGAGAAAGAATCAAAAGGAATCGCCTGAAGAAGAGTTAGATCGCCTGCTGGATGAGCTTGAACTCACACCGGAGCAACGGGAGTTTATCGAATCCATGCGAGAGGATAAGAGCGATCCCAGTAGCGAGTAACGCTTGTCTTAAGCCGAACGAGTACAAACGGCATTTTAAGACATTCTTCTCCAGGTGCAGGCAGAATCGCGGTGCCGTATTCCGGCTGTCGCTGGAGTGTCATAAATATAAATACGCGCGCGCATAATTTAAAATTAAACCCTCTTCCTTTTTACGTCATCAGGCGCCCCTGTTATATCTGTCGGCAAATTTTTTATTTCCCGGATCGCAGATGAATACACGACTCCTCCTGTGCGCTGGCGTATTAGCCGCCTCCAGTGCCCATGCCAGCGCCCTCTATTTTTATGAAGCAGGCACCGAAGATACCGCGCTTGCCGGCGCAGGGCAGGCCGCTCGTGCGCAGGATGCCTCGACAATTATGACCAACCCTGCCGGCATGACGCGGTTACCGGATCATATGGTCACCGGTGGGTTACAGGTGATGGACGGCTCCATCGATAACCAGCTGGATAACGATAACGATCAAAGCCCCGGCGACGTGATGAAAACCATCCCAAATGCCAGCGCCTTTTATAGCCAGAAGGTGACCGATAATCTCTATGCCGGGGTCGGGCTTTACGGTAATTACGGCCTGGGGATCGACTACGGCAGCTGGGCGGGCGACAGGCTGATCAAAAAGAGCACCATGGTGGCCATGACGCTCAGCCCCTCGCTGGCCTATAAGCTTAACGACCGTCTCTCGATTGGTGCGTCTGCCAACGTTAACTATGGTTACTTCTCGCTGGCCCGCAACGTTAACGATGATGACTATCGGCAACGCGATGAAGACCTGGCCATGAGCTATCGGCTTGGGCTGCTGATGCAGCTGACTGACCAGACGCGAGCCGGTATGACCTGGAACAGCGAAACGGACTACAGCTTCAATATTGACGGCAAAGCGCGTCTACAGAACGGCACCTACGACCTGCCGGTGTCGGCGCAAATCAGCGCGCCGCAGCAAATCATGCTCAGCCTGGTGCATGATATAAATCCGCGGTGGTCGGTTATGGGCGATCTCGGCTGGCAGGACTGGAGCCGGTTCGGCGCGCCGCAAATTGTTGTCGGGGACCAGCAGCTGCACAACGTCAGCCGTCTCAAGGACACGTGGCATGGCGCGGTGGGCGTGCAGTATCGTCCAACGCCTCAGTGGCGACTGAATGCCGGCGTGGCGTTCGACAGCTCGCCGTATGAAAGCCAGAGTGATGTAGCCTTAACCTTACCTACCGGCGATGAGTGGCGATTTGGCACGGGAGCCCAGTATCAGATCACCCCGGCCAGCAATATGGGTATTGCCGTTTCGTATCTTCATATGCAGTCCTCGCATGTGAAATCGCCGACGGCGTTTGCCGGAAGTTACGACCATCCTTATCTCTGGTTTGCCAGCGTCAACTACAGCTATCAGTTTTGATCGGCTAATCGCTTAAAATATATGGTCTATACTCGCAGATATTCACTGTCAGAAGGTTGTACCATGCATATTTTACCGCCTGTTCGACCCGAAAAATCCATCGAACGACTGACCGCTATCCTTGAGCCGATAGCGGAGAAAGTGCAGGTTGTCCCGCGCAAGCGACTCACGTGGTTACGGAAAGGGAAGCAGCAGATGTATCTCTTTCTGGAAGGGGAGCTGTCCCTGCTGCGGGCCTCGGATGGACTGGTGGTAGTAACCGTTTACGAGCCGCATTTGTTTGGTATCGCAGAGATGATCCAGCCTACCCAGGGGCATTTTCTGCGGGCCGAGAGGACGTCGACCATTTTACGTCTCGATGCGGACAAGGCGGCAGCGTTGTTTCGTGCCGAGGGCGTCTGGGAGGATGTTGCGGCGCTGCTCTCATACCACACGGCCTATTTGATATTCCGTGATGCGCAGGTACTACAGCAGCGTACCTATTCGGTTATTCGTAACCACCTTCAGGAAATGATTTTATTACCTGAAGAGACGCGTTTACGAACCACGATTCTGGAATATATTCAGGATCGAACGCTGCTCTCTCGCAGCAGTATACTCAATGTATTATCCGCCCTTAAGCAGGGAGAATATATTTCCTTCAAGCGCGGTGGATATCTGCTGGAAGTCAGGCATTTACCTGAATCATTCTAGCGAAAGTTTAAAATTAAACAGAAATAGAATTAACGAGGCTGTTCATTTTCTATATCGTTTGCTTTCTAAATTTTATTTTATCACGTAAACGGTATATTTATGAAAAAGACAGTTATCGCATTGATTATGGTAAATGCGTTTACCGCCACTTCAGCGTTAGCCGCCGCAGATGCGGGAACCTGGTACGGCGGAGCAAAATTCGGCTGGTCTCACTATTTTGATACCAGTACGGGTTCAAAAGCATTTGATAACAATAATTCCGACCACTTCGATTTTGACCATGATAATGTCGGCGGAGGTGTTTATACGGGTTATCAGATTACCCCATGGCTTGCGGTAGAAGGCGGTTATGACTATTTAGGAAATATGCAGATCAAGGGTCAACATAGCGCAGGGGCGCAAATGAAGACTCAGGGCCTGCAAATGTCTCTGAAGGCGAGCTACGCCCTGACCAATGACTGGGATATTTATGGCCGTGCCGGTGCAATGGGCTATCGCGCTGAATCCGATGTAAGTGGTCACAATCGCTTTGAAACCGGCGTGCGCCCGCTTGCAGCCGTAGGTACTGAATACGCCTTCAACAAAAACTGGGCGGGTCGCCTGGAGTACCAGTGGGTAAGCAACGTGGGAAATGTTAATCAGATCGGTGTGAGCAGCGACCTGAGTTCCGTCACCGCAGGGCTTAGCTATCGCTTCGGTCAGTACGACTGATGCCCGTGACATTACTCCTAATACAAACCCGGCTACCGTGTAGCCGGGTTTTTTGCATTCAGCTGGATAATAACGGTTCAAGAATGAGGTGAATATTTTGCAGGCCCGTTAAGTTTTTATCTTTCAGGTACTGCTGATTAACCATATTTAATTGTTCCAGTTTGGTCAGCGAGGCATAGACGCGTTGAACCGCACTGTCAGAAACAAAAATTTCTTTTGCGGTTGTGCCCTGAAGATACTGCGATTTTACGCTGCGCGTTAAGTTATCAATCTGCTGTTTATTTTCCTGATAAAGAGACGCGATGTGAGAAATCTGTGCCTGCGGCGGTTTCTCTCCCAGCAATACCAGCGGAATTTGCAGATGATTAATCTTTTCAACGTTATCGGGTGGGGAAGAACGACATGCTGTTAATGTGCTCAGGCTTAAGACAGCGAAAAAGAACGGCAGGCTCTTCATCGAATCACTCCGGAAAAATAATGGGACTCAGCATTATCCCTGAAGGCTACAGCGACGAAAGGTTAACCTTGTTTATTTATAAACGTTATTTCCTTAGGTAAAAGAAAAGTCCGGTGATAGCCTCCTTTCCCCCCTGTACCGCCAGCGTGAATATGTCTCCTCGAGGAAGTATGAAATTTAAAACTCTCGTTAGTGCGATGGCCGTTGCTGGTCTGCTCCTGGCCTCGTTGATCTCATTGCCCGTCCTGGCACAAAAGGACGTAAAGGAGGCAACTCCCCGTACGAAAGAAATGAATGATGCACTTTATGGGCAGTTGCCCTTCTTTGATAAAACCGATTTCCGCAATGCGCATAAAGGCTTCATCGCCCCGCTGCCGCCTGCGGTGATTAAAGATGAAAAAGGCGCTGTTATCTGGAATCCCCGGCAATATGCTTTTATCAAAGAAGGGCAAAAAGCACCTGATACCGTCAACCCGAGCCTGTGGCGTCAGGCGCAGCTGAATAATATCGGTGGTCTGTTTGAGGTCACAGAAGGCGTCTACCAGATCCGCAACCTCGATCTGTCGAATATGACGATCGTAGAGGGTAAAGAGGGGATCACGGTTATCGATCCGCTGGTGTCTGCTGAAACTGCCAAAGCGGGCATGGATCTTTACGCCAATAATCGCGGCAAACGTCCGGTTGTTGCCGTTATTTATACCCATAGCCACGTCGATCACTATGGCGGTGTGCGTGGCGTAGTGGATGAAGCCGAGGTGACGTCCGGCAAGGTGAAAGTCTATGCCCCAGCCGGTTTTATGGAAGAGGCGGTATCGGAAAATATCATGGCCGGGAATGCCATGAGCCGGCGTGCCAGCTATATCCACGGAAACCTGCTGAAGCCCGGCGTGAAGGGGCAGGTGGGGGCGGGTCTGGGGACCACCACCTCAGCAGGCACGGTGACGCTCATCGCGCCCACTCGCACTATTGTCGAAGACGGGCAGAAAGAGGTTATCGACGGTCTCACCTATGACTTTATGCTGGCCCCGGGCTCGGAAGCGCCTGCGGAAATGCTCTGGTATATAGAAGAGAAAAAGCTGATTGAAGCCGCAGAGAACGTCACCCACACGTTGCACAATACTTACTCGCTGCGCGGGGCGAAAATACACGATCCGCTGGCATGGTCAAAGTACATCAATAACGCCATCGATCGTTGGGGTGATAAAGCGGAAATCATCATCGCGCAGCACCACTGGCCCACGTGGGGTAACAAAAAAGTGGTGAAGCTGATGAAGAGCCAGCGTGATATCTACCGCTATATTAACGACCAGACGCTAAGGCTGGCGAATAAAGGGCTGACGCGGGATGAAATAGCCGCTAATTTCGCCCTGCCTTACGGGCTGGCAAAATCCTGGGCAGGCCGCGGCTACTACGGCTCGGTAAGCAACAATGTCAAAGCCACCTATGTCTACTATCTTGGCTGGTTCGACGGCAATCCGGCGACGCTCGATGAACTGCCGCCGGTCGAGGCGGCGAAAAAGTATGTCGATTACATGGGGGGAGCCAGCGCGATCCTTGAGAAAGCCCGTATTGATTACGCCAGGGGGAATTACCGCTGGGTGGCACAGGTGGTCAGTAAAGTCGTCTTCGCCGATCCAGATAATAAAGCGGCGCGCGAACTGGAAGCCGACGCGCTTGAACAGCTGGGATACCAGGCCGAGTCAGGGCCGTGGCGTAACGCCTACCTCACCGGTGCGCAGGAGCTGCGTCACGGCGTGAAGAAAATGCCGACGCCCAAAACTGCCAGCCCGGATGCGGTCCGCGCCATGTCGACGGAGATGATTTTCGATTATTTCGGCGTTCACCTTAACGGCGTCAGGGCCGCGAATATCAGCGGCATTTTTAACGTTGATTTAGGCCGTGAGGGCGGCAGGTATAAGCTGGAGCTGGAAAATGGCGTGCTAAACCATAGCGCCAACGCTCAGGCAGAAGATCCGGATGCGACCATAACGCTCAGCCGGGGAACGCTGAACAAAATCATCCTTAAAGAAACCACGCTGAAAAAGGCGCAACAGGCAGGTGAGGTGACGATCGTCGGCAATGCCGCGAAGGTGGATGACATGCTGCGCTGCATGGAAAGCTTCCGTTTCTGGTTTTCTCTCGTTACCCCTTGAACGTAAAAAAGGCTGCTTTCGCAGCCTTTTAGCATTCGCATGCAATAATTTGCCGCGTGGCGGCTTCGCCTTGATCGTTAAATGACGCCATCCCCGCCGTCTGAACACCATACCTGGCCGGATGTGTATGAACACTCATCCGAGGCAAGCGTGACGTACAGCGGCGCGATTTCGACGGGCTGACCCGGACGCCCCAGCGGGGTGCTCTCGCCAAAGTGTTTCACTTTTTCCTGCGGCTGACCGCCGCTGGGCTGGAGCACGGTCCAGTAAGGTCCGGGCGCTACCGCGTTAACGCGTATCCCTTTCGGCCCCAGCTGCTTCGCCAGCGCTTTGGTGAACACCGCGAGACAGGCTTTGGTCTGCGCATAGTCAAGCAGTACGGCGCTTGGTTTTACCGCCTGTACGGATGAGGTGTTGATAATGGACGCGGGGGCCTTCAGGTGGCGTAGCGCCGCCTTGGTGATCCAGAAAGGCGCGTAAACGTTGGTTTTAAAGGTCGCGTCAAAATCTTCCGTGGTCAGCTCTTCGAGCGACTCGCGGTACTGCTGGCGGCCAGCGTTATTCACCAGGATATCCAGCCCGCCCAGCTTGCTGACGGCCTGCTCCACGAGGTTCTGACAGAAGGTTTCGTCCCGTACGTCGCCCGGCAGCGCGACGGCGTTGCGCCCTTCGGCTTTAATCAGGGCAATCACCTCGGCTGCGTCTTCTTCCTCTTCCGGCAGGTAGTTTATCGCCACGTCTGCCCCTTCGCGGGCATAGGCAATGGCTACCGCGCGCCCGATGCCGGAGTCACCCCCGGTGATAAGCGCTTTTTTACCGGTAAGCCGGCCATGCCCTTTGTAGCTTGTCTCGCCGTGATCGGGAACAGGGTCCATTTCAGAGGCCAGGCCCGGTGGCGTCTGGGGCTGTTCCGGGAAAGGGGGCGTTGGGTAAGCGTTCGTACGTTGTTCATTATCACTCATAGCTAACTCCTTGTTAGGGGTGAGATTTGATGGATAGGTACAGCGTTAACGCTTCGCTGAATTATTTTTGCAGGTGGCTGACCCGCACGACGGGCGGTGATGATTTTTTATCGAGCGAGCCGCTAATACTGATCATGTTGTCAGGCTCCACGGTTCTGTCATCAAATACGGCTTTCGGAATAACAACATCTATTTTCCCGGTTTTATCCTGAAATACGTATTTATCGTCCTTCCCGTCAATAAGGTTGCCGCGCAGTGAAATAGAGGCGCCGTCATGCATCTCTTTCGCCTGAGTTATCGTCATAATGCGCGCATCATCAGTACCACGATAACCGCTGTCCAGCGCATGCGGTGGTGGGGGCGCTTCACCCTTTTGTAACCCGCCGTTATTATCTGCCCATGCAGAAGGGATAATTAATATTAACAAAGCTGTAATGGCTGATAATTTCATCTGATATCCTTCATTTTGCATGTCTTGACTTATTAAGTATTGTTGCTATTCCTTTATGTGGCAAATGTGATAAGTCTTAAAAGCATTTGCGTAGAAAAATCATAAATTTCGGCAATTAAGCGAAACGGTGACGAAAGCCATGGAACCTGAAAATGAAAAAGTGCCCGGGATAAAAGAGAGTAATCGTTTACTGACGTTTGAGTATGGATTTCGTCAGGTTGGTTTTATTGTCCTGTTAGCTATTATCGTGGCCGCGATCGCCGGCCTGTTTTCCAGCGGTGTGCTCAGCGACGTGGAGAAAACAAACGAAGCAAAATCCCTGAATCTGAGCTATGAGCGCTTCGGCCGCCGCCAAACCGAATCGCGGATGGCGCTCACCTTCCCGGTAAAAGCTGAGGGCAAATACACCCTCAGCCTGACCAGCGAAAGCAGCGACGTGTATGAGCCAGGCAGCGTCTGGCCGCAGCCGGACAGCATGTATAGCCGTGGGAATGCCCTGTTTCTTGTCTACGATAACTTAAAACAGAGCGATAAGTTCACCGTTTTGCTGTTCATCACGCCGACAAAAGCAGGGAAATGGACAAACAGTATCCGCGTAAACAACGAGCCAGATATCCGCTTCTGGCAGTTTATTTACCCCTAGGAGTCGAATATGGACATGGTTTTTCGTGCCCTGGCAATATACCTGTTTCTGGTTATCGTGTTTAAAGTCGCCGGGCGGCGCGCCCTGCTGCAAATGACCAGTTTTGACCTTATTTTGCTCTTAATTATCAGTGAGGCGACACAGCAGGCGCTACTGGGCGAAGATTTTTCCGTTACCGGGGCGATGATTACAATAACAACGCTGGTGGTAGTGGATATTATTTTTGGCCTGATGAAAAAATATTCTTCCTCCGTTGAGAATGTTCTTGATGGCACGCCGGTGATATTGGTAGAGAATGGTGTTCCCATTGCGGATAAACTGAAAAAAGTCGATGTATCCTGCGATGATATATTGGTTTCAGCACGCCAGAATCACGGCATAACGGAATTAAAAGATATTAAGTACGCAATCCTTGAGCGTAACGGCCATATTTCGATTATTCCTGAAGAAAATTAATTAAGGGGCACATCCATGAGCAACCTTATTCACGATAACAACACGACCATCAGCGAGCTGACGAAAAAGCTCGCCACAACGCTCACAGACAGAGGGCTGCGTATGACCACGGCGGAGTCCTGTACCGGCGGTAATCTGGCGGTGGCGCTCTGTGCAGAAGAAAACACCGCAGAGTTTTATGACGTGGGCATGGTGGTATTCAGCGACGAAGCGAAGGAGCGGATCCTGGGCGTTAACCACGACACGATTGAACGGTTCACCGCCGTCAGCGAGCAGACGGTGACCGAGATGGCTGCGAAAATTCGCGATATTGCCGAGGCGGATATCGGCGTTGCCATCAGCGGCTATGCGGGGCCGGAAGGCGGAGACGATGGCACCGCAGCCGGTACGGTCTGCTTTGGCTGGAATATTTGCGGACAGACGGAAACCCGCACCGTGCTGTTCTCCGGGGAATGTCAGGATGTGGTGGAAAAAGCGGTGCGTTATTCGCTGTCTGAACTGATCGAAATACTTTCCGGCTGGGATAACGTCTGAAACAAGGGGAAAGGCTATGGCTGTCATCGTAATTACCGGCGGTACGGCGGGCGTGGGGAAAGCCACGGCGCTGCACTTTGCTAAAGCGGGCTACGACGTGGGCATTATTGCCCGCGATGAGCAGAGCCTGCGCTCCACGGAAGAGGAGTTACGCCGTTTCGGGATCAACGCGTGTGCCGTTCAGGCCGACGTGGCGGACAGCAAGGCGGTGACCGAGGCTGCCAACGAGATTGAATACCGGCTAGGGGCCATTGACGTGTGGGTGAATAACGCCATGGGCGGGATGCTGGCGCCGTTTCGCACCATGTCCCCTGAGGAGTTTCGCCGCGTCACCGAGGTGACCTATCTGGGCTATGTTAACGGCACACGCGCCGCGCTGGAGTTAATGACGCCTCGTGACCGGGGAACGATTATTCAGGTTGGCTCCGCGCTGGCCTACCGCTCCATTCCCTTGCAGTCAGCCTACTGTGGGGCGAAGGCCGCGATCCGCGGGTTTACCGACGCTGTGCGCACCGAGCTGATGCATGAAAACAGCCGGGTGCAGATCGCCATGGTTCAGATGCCGGGCCTCAACACGCCGCAGTTCGAGTGGGCGAGGAATAAATTTGCCTGGGCTATGCGACCGGTTCCCCCCGTGTTTCAGCCGGAAGTGGCTGCCAGCGCGATTTACAAGGTAGCGCAAAAACCGGTGCGGGAGCTGTGGGTGGGCAGCAGCACGATCCAGTCGATTGTCGGGCAATTCCTTTTCCCCGGTTTTCTGGACCGGCTGATGGTCAAAAAAGCCTGGGAAGGGCAGATGACCGATACGCTGAATGCGGAGGATCGCCAGGACTATCTGGATCGGCCGGTTAACGATCTGCATAAAATCCACGGGCACTTCACCAACGAAGCAAAAGAGCGCGCCACCAGCGTCACCTCCGGTATGCCGGGCAAAGTGCTGCTCGGATCCCTTGCCGTCACGGGCGCGATCGTGGCTCGTCTGCTGCTCTCCCGGAGACGCTAATCAGCGCAACGCGGTACGATCGGTCCAGAACCAGCGGTAGCCGTAGCCGCTGAGGTTAAGCTCAACGGTTTTACCGCAAATCAGCGCGTCGTCGTAGCGTTTGTCCGCCAGGCAGGCGGTCCAGGTGGCGTGTCGGATCCCTCTGGCGGTAAAATTAACGGACTTATCGCTGAAGTTAACGAAGGTCAGGATGCTGCGCGTATCGGTTTCGTAATAGATCCCCAGCACCGCATCGCTGTCGATAGTGATGAGGCGAAACGGCGCGACGCCGATTTCAGGAAACTCGGAGCGTGTATTGGCGATGTCGATAATGCGGTGCAGAAGCGAGCTGCGGTGCAACAGGGAGTCCGCCACGTTGATTTTCTGGTAGCGGTACGGACCGTGGTCAATGATCGGGGCGATAAAGGTATCCGGGTCGGCATCTGAGAAGCCGCCGCCTTGCGATCCGGCCCACTGCATCGGAGTGCGGACGGCGTAACGCTCTTCCAGATCCAAATCATCCCCCATGCCAATCTCATCCCCGTAGCGCATGACCGGTACGCCCGGCAGTGAAAATAAGACCGCATGGCAAAAGGCCAGCCGCTTTCGATCGCCATTAAGCATCGGCGCCAGACGGCGGCGGATCCCACGCTGATACACGCTCATCTCTTCATCCGGGGCAAAGGCATCAACGACGGTTTGCTTCGCTTTTTTCCCTATCCCTTCCAGGTCCAGCTCATCATGATTGCGCAGCCAGTTGGCGAAACAGCAGGAGTCTGGCGGCACAATCATCTTCTTTACCGCGTTGCGCAGCGGTCGCGCGCTTTTCTCCGCAAGGCTCACGTAGAAGTACTTATTGAGCCAGAAATTCAGCACCAGATTCAGCCGATCGTTCTGCCCAAAATACGCTTTGTAGGCTTCGACCTCCACGTCGACTTCGCCGAGCAGGATCGCGTCCGGGTTACGCTGCTCGATAAGACGCCGCAGGTGTTCCAGGATCCACAGCCCGCGTTTTTCATCCCCACGCCCGGCCTGTTTTGTCAGGTGCGATGCCGCATCCAGACGAAAGCCCGACACCCCGAGCTTTAGCCAGAAGATGATGATGTTCTCAACTTCCTTCAGCACCGCAGGGGAAGCCAGATTAAGATCCGGCTCGTGGCGATAGAACATATGCCGGTAGAATTGCCCCGCCTCGTCGTCCCATGTCCAGACGCTCTTTTCCACGCCAGGGAACATTGGGGGCGTATCGTCCTCGTCCGTGTCGGACCAGAGGTAATAGTCCCGGTAGGGTGACTGCGGGTTGCGGCGGGCCTGCTGAAACCAGGGATGCGCATCCGAGGTATGCTGGATCAGCAGTTCAATAATGACCTTCATCCCCAGCTCCCGCGCCTGCTCAATGAAGGCGATAATATCGTTGAGCTTGCCGAAGCGGGGATCGACCTGCAAATGGTCGCTCACGTCATAGCCTTCATCGAGAAAAGGCGTGAGGTAAAACGGGGTGATCCAGATAACCGTCGCGCCCATCCGGCGAATGTAGCGCAGCTTCGCGGCGATCCCGGCGATGTCGCCGCAGCCATCGCCGTTAAGATCGTAAAACAGGGCGGTATCAATCTGGTAAATAATGGCGCGTGTATGCCAGCCTGCCATAGCAATCCTTAGTGATAACCTTCGGTATCAGACACTTTGCCCCGGAAGACGTAGTAGCTCCAGGCGGTGTAAACCAGGATCACCGGAACGATGAGCAGCGTGCCGATCAGCATAAACAGCTGGCTGGCAGGCGGCGCGGAGGCTTCCCACAGGGTAATGTGCGGCGGAATAATGTGTGGCCACAGGCTGATGCCCAGCCCGCTAAAGCCGAGAAAGATTAAGCCCAGCGTCAGCAGGAACGGGCGGGCGTGGCTGTCGGGATTGCGCGTCAGCCGCCAGATCCACAGGCTGAATACCGCCACCAGTACAGGGACCGGCAGGAACCAGAAGAAGTTGGGCAGAGTGAACCAGCGCTCGGCGACAAACTGCCAGCCGAGTGGCGTCCAGATGCTCACCACCGCAATGACGGCGATCAGCGCCAGCAGCACGTGACGGGTCAGCTCGCGCATTCGGTTTTGCAGCGCCCCTTCGCTTTTCATGATTAGCCACGTGGTGGCCAGCAGGGTATAGGCGACAATTAAGCCCAGCCCGCAGAACAGGTTGAACGGCGTGAACCAGTCCAGCGAGGAACCGACAAAGCGTCGCCCTTCGACGTCAAAGCCGTTGATCATCGCGCCGACCACGATCCCCTGGCTGAAGGTCGCGAGCAGGGAGCCGCCAGCAAAGGAGTAATCCCAGAACTTGCGGTGGGAAGGGGTTGCCTTGAAGCGAAACTCAAACGCGACGCCGCGGAAAATCAGCCCGATCAGCATGGCCGTCAGCGGGATGGTCAGAGCATCGATAATCACCGCGTAGGCCAGCGGGAACGCGCCGAACAGCCCCGCGCCGCCGAGAACCAGCCAGGTTTCATTTCCGTCCCAGACCGGGGCGACGCTGTTCACCATCACGTCGCGCTCTTTGGCATCGCCCACAAAGCTGAACAGCATGCCGATACCGAGATCGAAGCCGTCCATGATGATGTACATCAGCGTGGCGAAGACAATAATGGCAAACCAGATGACCGGGATATCGACGCCCATCAGATCTTCTCCTCTTCCGGAACGGACTCGGCGGCGGACAGCGGACGGGCAGGGGTGCCCGACGTGTTAGACGTCAGCGTGCCGACAGGCTGTGGCCCTTTCTTAATTAACCGGGCGAGATACACATAGCCCACGCCAAACACTGAACAGTAAACCACGATAAAGGCCAGCAGGCTGATGCTCATCTGCAACGTGCTGTGCAGAGACACCGCGTCTATCGTGCGCAGATAGCCGTAGACGACCCACGGCTGACGGCCTACCTCGGTGGTGACCCATCCGGCGAGCAGCGCGAGCAGTCCGGCTGGCCCCATGCAGAGGGCAAACCAGTGGAATGGCCGGGAGTGGTAAAGCCGACGGCGATAGCGCAGCCAGACGCTCAGCACGCCAAGCGTAATCATCAGCAGGCCCATGCCGACCATAATGCGGAAGGACCAGAAGACGATGAGCGAGTTCGGACGGTCCTCTTTCGGGAAATCTTTTAGCGCAGGCACCTGTTTATCCAGGCTGTGCGTCAGGATCAGGCTGCCGAGGGCCGGAATTTCAAGCCCGTATTTGGTGCGCTCTTCTTCCATATCCGGTACGCCAAACAGCAGCAGCGGGGTGGCCTCGCCCGGCGGATTTTCCCAGTGGCCTTCAATCGCGGCGATTTTGGCCGGCTGATGCTCAAGCGTATTCAGTCCGTGCATATCCCCGACCACGGCCTGAATGGGTGCGACCAGCAGCGCCATCCACATGGCCATGGAGAACATCTTGCGGATCGCGGGCGTATCGTTACCGCGCAGGAGATGCCATGCCCCGGACGCGCCCACAAACAAGGCGCTGCACAGGAAGGCGGCAATGG
The DNA here is from genome assembly GCF_014982165.1 of Enterobacter cloacae complex sp. P24RS. Lineage (NCBI taxonomy): Bacteria > Pseudomonadati > Pseudomonadota > Gammaproteobacteria > Enterobacterales > Enterobacteriaceae > Enterobacter > Enterobacter cloacae complex sp. P24RS. The sequence continues at coordinate 58,703 of NZ_JADCKU010000003.1, read as the reverse complement.
ACATATGGATCAGGCGGTAAGGGAAAGAGGGGTTAAAGATGATGGCCAGCCAGTCTTCGGGAATAACCTGTCCGTTCTGAATACTGAAGCCCTGCGGGGTGTGCATCCAGCTGTTGGAGGCGAGGATCCAGAAGGTGGACATCAGCGTGCCCAGCGCCACCATGCAGGTGGCAAAGAAGTGCAGGCCGGGGCCAACCTTGTTCCAGCCGAACAGCATCACGCCCAGGAAACCGGCTTCCAGGAAGAAGGCAGTTAAAACTTCATAGGTGAGAAGGGGGCCGGTTATGCTGCCCGCGAACTGGGAAAAGCCGCTCCAGTTAGTGCCAAACTGGTAAGCCATCACCAGCCCGGAAACCACGCCCATGCCAAAGTTCACGGCGAAAATCTTTAGCCAGAAATGGTATAGCGAGCGCCAGACATCGTTTTTTGTGCGAAGCCACATGCCTTCGAGTACCACCAGATAGCTCGCAAGCCCGATGGTGATCGCAGGGAAGAGAATATGAAAAGAGACGGTAAAGGCGAACTGGATCCTGGCCAGATGAAACGCATCGAGCTCGAACATGCTCCGTACCTCTGGAACTGATAGCGCACATGGTATTGCCAGGCAGCCTCAGGCGGCCTGGCAAAACCGGTTACGGTTTTTTCTTACCCGCACCAAGCTCGGCGCCGGTAAGCGGATCGGCATCAGGATCGGATTTCGTGCGCGCGCACATCGCTTTGACCAGCGTGGCCTGCTCTGTTGTGAGCGTCACGCTTGCGCCACCGTCACCACCATCGACCGCTGGCTGAGGAGATTCCACGTAGTCGAAGTGCTTATCGCTGTTCCAGCTGCCGCGAACTTCTCCCCCCTCAGACATATTGTAGTACTTGTTGGTGTACTCTTCGATTGGCGGCAGTTTACCCGGTGGGAAATTGTTACGGATCGACTGGAGTGCCTTCTCAAATGAGAGCTGGTGCGCTGCCTCACGCGTCATTAGAAACGCCAGCGCATCTTTAACACCCGGATCGTCCGTTACGTTAATCAACCGCTCGTAGATAATCTTGGCGCGCGCCTCTGCCGCTATGTTAGAGCGCAGGTCGGCTGTGGGTTCGCCAATGGTATCTACATAGGCTGCCGTCCAGGGCACGCCCGCGGAGTTGGTCAGCGGCGTGCCGCCACCGTAGAGCAGGGAGGTGATATGACTGTCGTTGCCGTTCTCGGTCATGGACCGGTACAGCTCCGCTTCATTTTCAACGCCTTCCGCCAGCTCACCTTTCGCACCCTTATTCAGCATACCCACCAGGGTGCCGATAATTTCCAGGTGGCTTAACTCCTCGGTCGCGATATCCATCAGCATATCTTTACGACCGGGATCGTCGTCGCTCAGTCCCTGCGTAAAGTAACGACATGCCGCGGCAAGTTCGCCCTGTGGCCCGCCAAACTGCTCAAGCAGCAGGTTGGCCAGGCCCGGATTCGGTTCGGCTACGCGGACCGTGTATTGCAGCTGTTTTACGTGTCGAAACATAGGTTCTCCCTCTTCCGTTATTTTTTCGCTTCAACGCCGTCCGCGTCGGAACGCAGCAGGAACTGTTCCGTCGTCTGAGGGATATGTTGAATCAGCCAGTCCGCCATCTGGCGCTCTTCTTCCAGAATGGACTCAATGGCAGGAATGGAGGCGGTATCGCCCGCTTTCCTGGCCGCAGCCAGCAGGGAGGTGTAGCAGGCAATTTCAAACTGCTCAAAAACGTAGCCGCTGATAGAGCCTTTAACAATTTCATCGGAAGGGAACATGCCGCCAATGGACTGGCCGAGTGCCGCCATTTTGCTCATAGAGTCTTTGATGACCGAGCGGGAAATATCGTTGCGGTCGAGAATTTCTTCCAGCACGGTAATTTGATGTTTAGTCTCATTAACGTGTTGTTCAATTCGTGCACGTAAGTCGGGATAATTATCGATACGGCTGGCCATTGATTCCAGCATTGATTCGGCTTGCTTTTCCATCGCATGGGCATCGCGTAGCCAATCATGGTAGTGTTCTACATGATTCATAATTAACTCCTGGTAGTTTATATTCTGGTTAATTTTTGGTGCTGATGCTCATCAAATTAGTATTTATCCTTTCTGGGCTTTTTGATTAATATTGCCGACAGCCAGATCGGTTAATTTGAGATCGGTTTCTTTTTCTTCTTCCAGCGTTTCGGCAAGAAGTTTAACGGCTTTTTTATAGCCTAATTGTTCTGCCAGGGTGGCCAGGGTGCCGTAGCTGGCAATTTCGTAGTGCTCGACTTTCTGCGCAGCGGCAATTAAGGCGGCATCACGAACTTCATTTTTCTCTGTGCTCTCAATCACTTCGTTGGCTTCTTCAATTAAGCCTTCCATCGCAACGCATTTCATGCGCTTGAGCTTGAGGCCAGATTCCTGCTCAATAATCTGATCGATACGTTCGATCTGTCCCTGCGTCTCTTCGAGGTGAGCCGTGAACGCGGCGCTCAGCTTCTCGCTGGATGCGGCGCGGGCTAATTTGCTTAACGCGCGGGTCAGCTGCTTCTCAGCGCTGTAAGTATCGGATAACAGGTGTATAAATACATCTTCAACACTTTTCATATTCATATATTCGCTCCAGTGAAATAAAGGGAAGGTACTGCGAGCCGACGGGCCCGCAGCATGCTCTCGGTATATTTATAAGAGCTTTAAATAAGATCAGGAGTTATCAGATTTACGGCCTCCGCCGTGACTGTTCTGTCCCCCTTTCTTACCCGCTTCAGATGCGCGTTGCGGATCGTTTTTGAAATTACCGCCGCTGTGCTGGCCGCCTTTACGTCCAGCTTCTGATGCTTTCTCACGGTCTTCAGCGAAATTACCGGAACCACCACGATGTTGCTCTGCCATATATCAACCCTCATGTTGCGTTTATGTCAGGAGATACGATAAGTAATTCGTATCAGTTGTCGTTCAGGAATTAACATTAGTCGTTATGTGAGAAGAGTCAAATTTCCTGTCTGGGTTGTTTTGCGCTATTTCCAGAGGGGCGGGGAAAATACCGCTTCGTTATGGCTTTTGAAAATCGGAAGTAAATCCATTGCTTAGAGGGAAATAACTTGGCTCGTTAGGAATCCGCTTAGCTAATAATCTTAATGTGAACGCGGCGAGAATTATTACAAGAATTGACGTAGCGCAAAAATATATCTTGCTGACCAGCGTCTTTTTATTCGGAATAGTCTTAAGTGAGAAGCGAAATAACGAGTCGAAAACAACGTGTCCGAACGACGTTTTTGACGTGGTCAGCCGGAACGGGTGAGGGTATGCTGCATTTGTCACCACAATAATTACAGAGGCAATGTCATGGATCAGGAGCTACTGGATGCGGGATACCGGGCCTACACCGGTGAGAAAATCGATGTCTACTTCAACACCGGGATCTGCAAACACTCGGGCAACTGCGTGCGCGGCAGCGCGGCGCTGTTCGACCTGAAGCGTAAACCGTGGATCGCACCGGATGAAGTGGATGCAGAAACTGTCGTACGCGTAATTGATACCTGCCCGAGCGGTGCGCTGAAGTACCGCCAAAAATAAGCGAGGAACCATGGATATTCTTGAAGGCCATAACAAGTTTTACGTCAACGACGCCGAAGGCAATCAGGTGGCGGAGATCGTCTTTGTCCCGACCGGCGAGCATTTGAGTATTATCGAGCACACCGATGTGGATCCGAGCCTGAAAGGGCAGGGTGTGGGTAAGCAGCTGGTGGCAAAAGTGGTGGAGAAGATGCGCGGTGAGAGCCGTAAAATTATCCCGCTGTGCCCGTTTGCGAAGCATGAATTTGATAACACGCGGGAGTATGACGATATTCGGGCGTGATTTTCTGGCTAAGATGCTCTTTGGTATAGCAGTAGAATTGTTCCGTTCACTACAGCATCTTTGCTATCTGAAACGCCCGCTGCGGTGAACGTGTTAAGGGGGCTACCGCCGCCCCCTTAACAATCCCGGCTCCCGGCAGGAAAATCGCCGCTTCGCGGTGCCCTCATCTTATTCCTTATGGCTTATCGGGGACGGGCGGAGGTAACGTCCATGTAAAGCCGCCCTCGACGCGCATCCATGCGCGTCGCCCCGGCCTCCAGGAAACGATTCGGCGATTTTCAGCCGGACAAATGCCTCCTCCAGCTTCTTCACTGCCTGAATGGGGCAGGGGTGTTGAGTCCCCGCTAAAATCGGCGAGCCGGAGACTGGATGACAAGGGCTGGGCGCCATGGATGGCGACCAGAGGCGAATCGAGACAGGATGTCGAGTTGAGCCGACCGCAGGCAGACTGTCGGGAGGTGAGCGCAGTGCGAAGCACCGATTTTCCGCGGGGCCGCGGGGATTGATAAGGGGGCCGCGGTGGCCCCCTTATCCCGTTCACAGGTTGAGGGGTTAAAATTAACAACTAACCGTAAGGTGAACGGAAAAACTACGTACTCAACCGACAAACATCACCGACACGCACAGCACGCCAACAATCAGCGTCAGCAGGTTGCCGATGGAGCGGTACGGTTTTAGCGACGGGATCAGGTACGTCGACAGCGTCGGCATGATGAACAGGATCATGGCGATAAGCGGACCGCTGATGGCGTAAATCATCGAAATCGCGTTCGGATTGATGCAGCAGACCGCAAAGGTAATCAACGACACGCCAAGAATGGAAACGGCGCGGTTAAAGGCGCGGCTTTTCTTCACCCCCACCTGATTCAGCGACGACCTCACAATCTCCGTTGCCCCTTCAATCACGCCAAAATAGGTGCCGAGGAACGATTTCGACATCGCAATAATCGCCACGATAATGCCGGAAATGCCCAGCCATGCCGGGGACGACGGCATCATCGACAGCGCAGACAGGATCGTCACTCCTTCCTCTTTTGCCGCCACGATATAGGACGGTGGAATCGAAAGCAGGCAGCTGAAGACAAAGAACAGCACGCTAAGGCAGATGATCAGGTACGCCACTTTCATGATTTTTTTGCATTTACCCATGGCCTCTTCACCGTATTTCTCGCGACGGTCTACGGCAAACGTCGAGATAATCGGGGTATGGCTAAAGGCGAAAACCATCACCGGTATGGAAATCCACACCTGATGCAGCGTGTGCCGATCGACGGCCATCTGGCTGGTCAGCAGCGACGGCTGCCAGCTGCCCGTCAGGTACAGCGAGACAAACAGGAAATAGGCAATCAGCGGGAAGACCAGGAATCCCATCACCTTAATGGTAATGTGCCGCCCCATCAGGAAGATGAGGTTCAGGATCAGCACCACGCCAAAGCTCACCAGCATCCGCACGCCGGTATCCACCGTCATCCGTTTCGCCAGCTGCTCAGTGAGCGAGTTGGTTATCGCCACCGCGTAAATCAGCACCACCACAAAGAAGGCCACAAAATAGAGCGTGGTGATCAGGTTGCCGATCTTTTTACCGTAGTAGTGGGTCACGGCACCGGTGATCCCTTCGCTGCCTTTCGTTTTCGATGACAGAATGAACTGCGCCAGCGCCTTGTGCGGCCAGTAGGTTAAGGGATACGCCACAAGGGCGGTGATCAGCAGGACAATCGCGCCAGCAGAGCCGAGCTGAATGGGCAAGAACAGGGTTCCTGCGCCCACGGCAGTGCCGTAGAGGGCGAAACTCCAGAGAGTCTCTTCTTTTGACCAAATTTTCGACATTAGAGCAACGTATCAACTATAAAACGAACAAAAAGGAGTGCAATTTACCATAATTATGCGTTGAGGTCGCCGTTGCTTCGCAGGTGAAGGGCCGGAGAACGCCTCCGGCCCGAGGATCATTCGCTTGCCAGCGCGCGTCGCTGCTGGCGGCGCTTGATGATTTTCTCCCGCAGAGTGTCGTACGCCCAGTTGTAGAACATGGTGTACGGCAGGAAGAACAGGAAGAAACCAATTTCCAGCGTGAATGCCTGAAGCAGCGTCACTCCGAGCACGGCGGCAACGATGGTCACACCAATCACGATAAAGCCGCATTCAAAACCCAGCGCATGCAGGGCGCGCACTTTCGCCGTGCGCTTCACCCGCTGTACGGGCCAGAAACGGTCGAAGCCAAAGTTGTAGATAATGTTCCAGAGCATTGCCGTGGTCGCCAGAATAATGGTGAGCCCACCCATTTCCAGCACCGAGCGCTGCATGAGCCACGCGGCCGTCGGGGCGAGGATCGCCGTAGCAATGCCTTCAAAACAGACGGCGTGGAAGATCCGCTCCGGCAATTTACGTTGGAGTGCATCCTGATGTTGCATAGTTACCTCATGAATTCGCCAGCAGGGGCATGAATGGCGCCTATTTTTATCGCTTAAGGTGATATATAAAAGATGGTATCCATCGATAAAGTAGATACATCATGCGTTATTCTCCCGAAGCCCTGACCGCGTTTGTTGAAACCGTCGCCGCTGGTTCGTTTTCCGCTGCGGCCCGACGGCTGCGCAAAAGCCAGTCCACCATCAGCACCTCCATCGCCAACCTTGAAGCTGACCTGGGGTTTGAGCTGTTCGACCGTTCGGCGCGTCACCCGGTGTTAACCGCCCAGGGTGAACAGGTGCTGGGCTATGTCCAGTCGATCCTCGCTGCCAGCGCGCGCCTCGACGAGCTGGCCGTATCCTTAACGGCGCAAACGGAGGCGCGTTTTACCTTTGTTCTCTCCGATACGCTCAACCCGGCCGTGCTGGAAGAGATGATGAGCCAGTTCGACCGGCGTTTCCCGCACACGGAATTCGAGTGTCTGATTGGGGAAGAGGAAGACGTGATTGACCTGCTGCAAAAGGAGCGGGCGCAAATTGGCCTGACGGAAGCGCGCGACAGCTACCCGACCGATATTGGCGCGACCCGTCTGCCCGTGCAAACGCGGATGGCTATCTACGTCTCTGCCGGACATCCGCTGGCTGCGCAGCATGAGACGCAGGCGGACGAGCTGCACGGCTGGCGCGAGCTGCGGCTGAGTACCTATCTCGAACGGGAAGCCACCCTTGCGCGCGGGCCGGTCTGGTCCGCGCCGAATTACCTGTTACTGTTGAGCATGGCGGTACAGGGCTTTGGCTGGTGCGCATTGCCCTGCGCGCTGGTGGATGAATTTGCTGCATCGAAATCGCTGGTTCAGCTGAACGTGCCGGGCTGGCCGAGGTCGATTGCTATCGATCTGTTATGGAACAAACGCACCCCGCCCGGCGTCGCCGGAAGCTGGCTGCGCCAGTACTTGCAGGACGCACGCTAATCCTGTGACTAAACTCACTAATTTTAAACATTTGCGTCAATTGTTGATAACAATCCTCTACTATCGTCATGTCATTTTGCACAGAGGTCGTGATGAAAGATGTCGTTATAGTGGGTGCGTTACGTACGGCTATCGGCTGTTTTCAGGGAGCGCTTGCGCGTCACTCTGCGGTTGATCTTGGCAGCGTGGTGGTAAAAGCGCTGGTAGAACGCAGCGGGATTGCCGCACATGAAATTGATGAGGTGATCCTGGGCCAGGTGCTGACCGCGGGCGCGGGACAAAACCCTGCGCGTCAGGCGGCGCTGAAGGGCGGCCTGCCTAACACCGTTTCGGCGATCACCATCAACGACGTCTGTGGATCAGGTCTGAAGGCGCTCCATCTTGCGACGCAGGCCATCCAGTGCGGTGAAGCGGACGTGGTCATTGCCGGCGGGCAGGAGAACATGAGCCGCGCTCCGCACGTGCTGACCGACAGCCGGACCGGCGCGCAGCTCGGAAACAGCCAGCTGCTCGACAGTCTGGTTCACGACGGGCTGTGGGACGCCTTTAACGATTACCACATGGGCGTGACGGCGGAGAACCTGGCGCGGGAATACGGTATCAGCCGCGAGCTTCAGGACGCGTATGCCCTCAGCTCGCAGCAAAAAGCGCGCGCGGCGATCGATTCCGGGCGCTTTCGCGATGAAATTGTCCCGGTCAGCACCCTGCGCCAGAACGGCGAAGCGCTCATCGTGGATACCGACGAGCAGCCGCGCACCGATGCCAGCGCGGAAGGGCTGGCAAAACTCGATCCCGCCTTCGAAACGCTGGGTTCTGTGACGGCAGGCAACGCCTCTTCCATCAACGACGGTGCGGCGGCGGTGATGATGATGAGTGAAAGCAAAGCCCAGGAGCTGGATCTGCCGGTGCTGGCGCGCATCAAGGCGTTTGCCAGCGTGGGCGTTGATCCGGCGTTAATGGGGATTGCGCCGGTCTATGCCACGCGCCGCTGTCTGGAGCGGGCGGGCTGGCAGCTGAGCGACGTGGATCTGATTGAAGTCAACGAAGCCTTTGCTGCACAGGCAATCTCGGTCGGGAAAATGCTGGAATGGGATCCGCTGCGGGTCAACGTTAACGGCGGGGCGATCGCACTGGGTCATCCCATTGGCGCTTCTGGCTGCCGTATTCTGGTGTCTTTAGTCCACGAAATGAAAAAGCGTAACGCCCGAAAAGGAATTGCAACCCTCTGCATTGGCGGAGGGCAAGGGGTGGCGCTGGCTATCGAACGGTAATTTCCCTCTCTGCACACAACAAGCCTCCCTACGGGAGGTTTTTTTATCCCGCTGAATCCTTTTTTAACGCTTTTGCGTTCTTTCTGAAGCCCGCAATATTCATTGCGCGGTTAATTATTCGCATTGCGAAGTGTTTAGTGTGATCTCACTCCTGGAATTTACGCGTAATACGCCTTTTTTGTTGATGGGGTTCACGTCGATCTTTGCCAAAAAAAATGAAACAAATAATTTCGATCTTTGTCACTAAAATAACGGTGCATAAAAAATAAACTCAAGTTTCATAAAAACGAAACAATATTTTAATTGAGGGTTTATTCATGTTTAAAAAATCTCTGGTCCTTGCCTCTCTTATTTCCAGCACGTTTTCGGCCCACGCTGTGACCGTCGATCTACGTCACGAATATATCGACAGCGGCTCGAATGCCGACCGTGTTGCCGTCTCGCATCGCTTTGATAATGGCTTCGGTTTTTCCGTTGAAGCGAAGTGGAAATCCGGCGGTGACAAGGCGGATCAGCCTTTTGCCGACGTGGTGGGGAACGGTCATGAAGATCAGATTAGCTGGCGCTGGAAAGCGACGGACAATATCGCCCTGACCCCTGCGTTTACGATTGAAAGTACAGACAGCCGCACCATTTATAAACCGAATCTGCATGTGCAATATAGCTTCGATAATGGTTTCTACGTCGCCGCGCGTTACCGTTACGAATATACCCGCTACCCGTCAAGCTCAAATAAGGACGATGATAAAGTTAACCGTGGTGATGCGTGGGTCGGTTGGGTATTAGGTGACTGGCGTACCGAGCTGAATTATGTTTACGCGAAAAGCGCTGAAGGGATGGCCCGAAATAACAATAAAGATTATTCCAACGAATATAACGCCAAGCTGGCCTATAAATGGGATAAAAACTGGGCACCGTATGTTGAGGTGGGTAACGTGGGGGTTAAAGAGACCGACGAACGACAGACCCGCTTCCGTGCAGGCGTGGCGTATTCCTTCTGATAATCCACCTTCTTCGCTAAAAACCGCCGGGTGGCGCTTACGCTTACCCGGCCTACAACTCTGATAATCCACCTTCTTCGCAACAAAAAGCCCTCCGAATCGGAGGGCAAGGCCAGTTACAGAAACACTTACTCAAGTCAGGCATGCAACATTTCAGGTTGCTCGGGGAGTTTCGCGATATAGAGGGCCGGTTTGCCGTCTTTATCGGAACTGTACAGCACCGCTTTTTCGTCCGGCGTAAAGGACGGATGCGGGTGGGTTACCTGGCGGCTGTTCGCCACCGTAGCCCAGGAGGTGTCATGACGGGCGATGCGGAAAAACGCTTTCTTCGCCACGTCAAAGGCATACAGATAAGGATCGTTATCAATGGTGTAGCCGCCGGTGTCTTTCACATCGACAGGCGTGCCGGAACCGTCGCCGACGAGCAGGGTGCCGTCAAAATTGCTCATCAGGTGCGAGCAGGCGGGCATGTTCATTACCGCTTCATTAATGCCGGTGTCCGGGTTGAAGCGGGAGATGGTGCGGCCCTGCTGGCCCTTCAGATAAGAGACGTAGATCAGCGCGGAGCCGTCCGGCACCCAAAATTCATGCGTACAGCTTTCACCTTCCGCGTGCGTCTTCACTTTCCGCACGTTGCTGCCGTCTTCGTTGACCAGCCACATGCGGGCGTCAACCAGGTCATGCGGCCCTTCATGACAGAAGGCCACGGTATTGTCATCGAACGGACGATAAATGGGATGCCCCAGCCAGATCTTCTCGTCATGAATGGTGGTGCTTTCACCCGTTTTCAGATCAACGCGCAGCAGGCGGCAGTGCGGCCCTTTGTGGAAAAAGTCGTGGAAAATTTTCCAGTCGTTGAGCGGGGTCCAGTCTCGTTTTGCAATTTCAATGCCCACCAGCCTGGTGCAGTCGCTGTTCGCAACCCAGGTACCGTAGCCGACCCACTCTTCCGGGACGCGGTACACTTCACGCTCCGCCAGCGTCTGTAAATCCACCTCCAGCAGGGTGCGATCGTTCTTCACATAGTAGAAGGATTTATCGTCCGGGGAGAGGAAGCCGCCAAAGGTGTTATCCCCCGCGCCTTCAGTTAACTGCACCGCTTCGGCGTTTTTCAGGTCCAGCAGGTAATAGTTCCAGTGACCGTCGAACTCCCCGGCGAACAGCAGATGGCTGCCATCGTTAAAGAAGCACTTCTGGTAAAAGTAGTTGCGATGACAGGTTACTTCCGGTGGGGTCAGGCGGGTGACTTCCACGCCTGTATCCGGATCGCGGCTGACCTCGTAGTTCAGCTTGACCCGCATACCTTTAGCCATAATGCACTCCTTTGAACGCGAATTGTGGGTTGAAAACTGGGTGTTAAATTATCAAAACAATGTTTCATTATGTGTGACTGACAGCGCAATTTATCAGTTTCATGGATAAGAAGACCGTCCTGATAGATTTATCGTGATCGAAACACCATTTCCGGCATAAACATGCAGAAAAAATGAAACGATGTTTTAAATGCAATTGAAAAGCGCTGTGGCAGGGGATAATATGTGCTCATCACGAAAACGGAACGTTGTTTCGTTAATTATCTTTGCCTTCGGGCACGATCCATTCTGGAGGTTGATGTGGAAGTCAGACAAAGCATCCACAGCGCGCACGCAAAAACGCTGGATACCCAGGGGCTGCGCGGTGAGTTTTTAGTTGAGCAGGTGTTCGAAGCCGATAAGTACACCATGGTCTACAGCCATATTGACCGCATTATTGTGGGCGGGATTATGCCGGTGGCGAACACCGTCTCTGTGGGCGGTGAAGTGGGCAAACAGCTGGGCGTGAGCTACTTCCTTGAACGCCGCGAGCTGGGCGTGATTAACATCGGCGGGCCGGGCACCATTACCGTCGATGGTCAGTGCTACGAGATCGGCCACCGCGACGCACTGTACGTCGGTAAAGGCGCAAAAGAAGTGGTCTTTGCCAGCGTCGACGCCAGCAAACCGGCGAAGTTCTACTACAACTGCGCCCCGGCACACACCCACTACCCAACCAAAAAAGTGACGCCTGCGGACGTTTCCCCGGTGACCCTTGGCGATAACCTCACCAGCAACCGTCGCACCATCAACAAATACTTCGTTCCGGACGTGCTGGAAACCTGCCAGTTGAGCATGGGGCTGACCGAGCTTGCGCCGGGCAACCTCTGGAACACCATGCCGTGCCATACCCACGAGCGCCGCATGGAAGTCTACTTCTATTTTAACATGGATGAAGATGCCTGCGTGTTCCACATGATGGGACAGCCGCAGGAAACGCGCCATATCGTTATGCATAACGAGCAGGCGGTCATTTCGCCGAGCTGGTCTATCCACTCTGGCGTGGGGACGAAAGCCTATACCTTCATCTGGGGTATGGTCGGTGAAAACCAGGTCTTCGATGATATGGACCACGTCGCTGTTAAGGATCTGCGCTAGCCGCAGGCAGTTAAGCATAAATCTGCCTGTTGGTGACAGGCGCTGAACGATTAAGGAACAAACATGATTCTGGATGCATTTTCTCTGCAAGGTAAAGTGGCTGTCGTTTCCGGTTGTGATACCGGGCTGGGGCAGGGTATGGCGTTAGGCCTGGCGGAAGCGGGCTGTGATATCGTTGGGATTAACATCGTTGAGCCAACGGAAACCATCGAGCGCGTCACCGCGCTGGGCCGTCGTTTCCTGAGCCTGACCGCTGACCTGCGCAAAATCGACGGGATCCCTGAGCTGCTGGATCGCGCGGTGGCGGAGTTTGGTCATATCGATATTCTGGTTAACAACGCGGGCTTGATCCGTCGTGAAGACGCGATTAACTTCAGCGAAACGGACTGGGACGACGTCATGAACCTGAACATCAAGAGCGTGTTCTTTATGTCCCAGGCGGCGGCGAAGCACTTCATTGCGCAGGGTAAAGGCGGCAAAATCATCAATATCGCGTCGATGCTCTCCTTCCAGGGCGGCATTCGCGTGCCGTCTTACACCGCATCGAAGAGCGCGGTGATGGGCGTGACCCGTCTGCTGGCAAACGAGTGGGCGCAGCACAACATCAACGTCAACGCGATTGCGCCGGGCTACATGGCCACCAACAATACCCAGCAGCTGCGTGCGGATGAAGAGCGCAGCGCGGCAATCCTGGAGCGTATTCCAGCGGGTCGCTGGGGTCTGCCGAGCGATCTGATGGGGCCGGTTGTGTTCCTGGCGTCCCCGGCATCGGATTACATTAACGGCTACACCGTTGCCGTCGACGGCGGCTGGCTGGCACGTTAATTCATCCTGAATAAAGAACCTCTGCCCTCGGGTGGAGGTTTTTTTTACGCCAAAATTGCCTTTATCCATATCCTTAAAGATGAAAAATCCATACTGAAAAGGAATGGATGACGGGTATCACACATTTATTGCTTAGATATTAACTAATTAATAAAAAATAAGGATAAATCGCCCTGATTTGAAATTGTAATGTCCATCACAGATCGGTATGTCGTAGCGAAAAAATCCATATCTTCACCAGTTCCGACCTGACACTTTCTTCCGGTATCTCGTAATTTCACTTAACGAATTTCGCTGTTGAGGCAGGAAACTATGACATCAATAAATGACTCTACCCTTATGCCCGCTGCGTTGCGCGATACCCGACGCATGAACCAGTTTGTTTCTGTTGCGGCTGCCGTCGCCGGTTTATTGTTTGGCCTGGATATTGGCGTTATCGCCGGCGCGCTGCCCTTTATTACCGATCACTTTACGTTAAGTAATCGCCTGCAAGAGTGGGTGGTGAGCAGCATGATGCTGGGCGCGGCCATCGGCGCGCTCTTTAACGGCTGGCTGTCATTCCGCCTCGGGCGCAAATACAGCCTGATGGTTGGGGCGATCCTGTTCGTTGCCGGCTCCATTGGCTCGGCGTTCGCCACCAACGTTGAAGTGCTGCTGCTGTCCCGCGTGCTGCTGGGCGTCGCGGTGGGTATTGCCTCCTACACCGCGCCGCTTTATCTCTCGGAAATGGCGAGCGAAAACGTGCGCGGGAAGATGATCAGCATGTATCAGCTGATGGTGACGCTCGGTATCGTGCTGGCGTTTCTGTCGGATACGTACTTCAGCTACAGCGGTAACTGGCGGGCAATGCTTGGCGTGCTGGCGCTGCCTGCGTTGCTGCTGATTGTGTTAGTCATTTTCCTGCCGAACAGCCCGCGCTGGCTGGCGCAAAAAGGACGCCACGTGGAGGCGGAAGAGGTGCTGCGCATGCTGCGCGACACGTCTGAAAAAGCGCGTGAAGAGCTAAACGAAATCCGCGAAAGCCTGAAGCTGAAGCAGGGCGGCTGGTCCCTCTTTAAGGCTAACCGCAACGTGCGCCGCGCGGTGTTCCTCGGCATGCTGTTGCAGGCGATGCAGCAGTTTACGGGGATGAACATCATCATGTATTACGCCCCGCGCATCTTCAAAATGGCCGGTTTTACCACGACCGAACAGCAGATGATCGCCACGCTGGTGGTGGGGCTGACCTTTATGTTCGCGACCTTTATCGCGGTGTTCACCGTCGATAAGGCCGGACGTAAACCGGCGCTGAAAATTGGCTTTAGCGTGATGGCGCTCGGCACCCTGATCCTCGGCTACTGCCTGATGCAGTTTGATAACGGCACGGCGTCAAGCGGCCTCTCCTGGCTCTCCGTGGGCATGACCATGATGTGCATCGCGGGTTACGCAATGAGCGCCGCGCCGGTGGTGTGGATCCTGTGCTCGGAAATTCAGCCGCTGAAATGCCGCGACTTTGGGATCACCTGTTCCACCACCACTAACTGGGTGTCGAACATGATCATTGGCGCGACCTTCCTGACGCTGCTGGATGCAATTGGCGCGGCAGGTACCTTCTGGCTTTATACGGTACTGAACGTGGCGTTTATCGGTGTGACCTTCTGGCTGATCCCGGAAACCAAAGGCGTGACCCTGGAACATATTGAACGCAAGCTGATGAAAGGGGAGAAATTACGTAATATCGGCGTGTAATATAATTGCCCGGTGGCGCTTCGCTTACCGGGCCTACGATACCGTGTAGGCCGGGTAAGCGAAGCGCCACCCGGCTTTGTGTTTACCGCATCGCACGTCTCAAAATACGCTCCGCCTGACGCTGGAAGTCGGCGGCCGTCTCTTCCACTGTTTTCTGGCCGTAGTCGATATACTGCAAAGAGGTACCGAACTGCGCCACAATCTGCGGATCGTCAAAGTATGGCGAGACGGTCAGTTTCGCCGGCAGCGACTGCGCCAGACGCAGGCCCGCCACGGAAGGGTCGTCCTCTTTTATGGTGCCGTCTTCGGTCAGATACTGTACCGCTACTTTGCTCAGCGGCACGCCGCGCTCCAGGCCCAGCGTATCGACCCCCTCCTTGCTGTTGAGCAGGAAGTTAATCAGCTTCGCCGCTGCTTCCGGGTTTTTGGTCGATTTACCGATCGACAGCATCTGGGCTGGCTTGAAGAACAGGCCCGCGTCGGTGGCGCCCGGCAGCATCGGATAACTGCCCAGCTCCAGTTTTGCCGGAGGCTTCAGGTTGTCGGAATATTTGTTAATAGTGGAGTTCCACATGTAGGTGCCGCCCCATTCACCCTGGATCCACGGCTTCATCTCATACATGTTGCTCTTACCGAACGAGGCATAGTATTTGGTGTCCGGCATGACGTGGCTGTCGATCAGCTTTTTGTAGGTCTGGAAGAACTCCACCCACTGTTCTTTCGTGTAGCTGAACTTTTTGGTTTTCTCATCCACCGCAGGAACGTTGTACTTCTGGATCATGTACGAGTTCAGCAGCGCCAGCGTATCCTGGTGCTCCAGGATGACCGGATAATACTGCTTGCCGAGCTTGCTCTCGAAGGTTTTACCGGCCGCCATCAGCTCATCCCAGGTTTTCGGGTAGGCAATACCCGCTTTTTTCCAGGTCTCGTCATTGAAGTAGAACACGCGCGCCGTCACTGAAATCGGAATGCCGTTCAGCTTGCCGTCCACGGTGGTGGTTTGCAGCTCTTTAGGATCGAACTGGGTTAAGTCGATCACGTCCTTCATCTTGTTCAGATCGTAGAAGCCGTCACCGGTTTTGGAGAAGATCGGCAGCCAGTTCCAGTTCGTCTGCATTACGTCCGGCTCGGTGCCGCCCGCAATCTGGGTGGTCAGACGGGAGAGGTGACCGTCCCAGCCGGTGTATTCCGCCTTCACGTTGATGTCCGGGTTCTGTTTATGGAACTCTTCCAGCGCTTTCAGGGTAACCTGGTGACGGCCATTGCCGCCCCACCAGGACATCCGTAAATCCACATTCTGCGCCATCGATGGCAAAGCGGTCAGGCCCAGGGTCGCGGAGATTGCTGCGCTTAAAAGCACTTTTTTCATTTTTATCACTCCATCAGAGAGAGAGGTTCTGTTCGGTTTTTGCGTCAAAAATATGACATTTGTTCATATCAAACGTGAAATACACCTTACGATGAAGCCCCTTATCAATCATTGGCTTAGCTTCATCGGACGGGATCCTGGCGGTCAGTTCGTAGTCCGCGACTTTCAGGTACACAAAGAATTCGTGGCCCATATTCTCAACGCGCACCATCTCCCCGCTACAGCCGCCGTTCGGGAATGGCGCGTCTGAAAGCGAGACAAACTCCGGGCGCACGCCGTAAAAAATCTCCTGACCTGCATAAGCGGCGACTTTCTCCTGCTTCTCCGCGTTCAGCGGCATGGTTTCATTGCCGATGGCGATGTGCAGCTGGCCCGCTTTTTCGATCAGCACGCTCCTGCGAATATTCATCTCCGGCGCGCCGATAAAGCCCGCCACGAACATGTTCTTCGGCTTGTGGTAGAGGTTGTCCGGCGTATCCACCTGCATGATGTGACCGAGCTTCATCACGCAGATGCGGTCGCCCATGGTCATCGCTTCGGTCTGGTCGTGGGTCACATAAACGGTGGTGGCCGGTTTTCCGGACTTCTTCAGCTGCTTGTGCAGGTCGGAAATACGAATGCGCATTGAGGCGCGCAGCTTGGCGTCGAGGTTTGAAAGCGGCTCATCGAACAGGAACACGTCCGGCTTTTTCACAATCGCACGGCCTACCGCTACGCGCTGCGCCTGGCCGCCGGAAAGCTGGCGCGGCAGACGGTCGAGCAGCTCTTCCAGCTCAAGAATTTTGGCGGCTTCATTCACCTGAGACTCAATCTGATCTTTCGGCAGCTTGCTCAGCTTGAGGCCAAAGGCCAGATTCTCGCGCACCGTCATGTGCGGATAGAGGGCGTAGTTCTGGAACACCATTGCAATACCGCGCTCCTTCGGCGCGAGGTTGTTCACGATCCGGTCGCCGATGCGCACCTCGCCGCCGCTGATGGTTTCCAGCCCCGCCAGCATGCGCAGGGTAGTGGATTTGGCGCAGCCGGATGGCCCGACGATCACCATGAATTCCCCTTCGGCGATTTTCAGATCGATAGCGTGTACCGCTTTAAAACCGTTGGAGTAGACCTTTTCCAGCTTGTTAAAAATGACTTCAGCCATGGTATTTCCCTCTTAACCTTTAATTCCGCTGCTGGTGACGCCCTGTACGAAGTAGCGCTGTGCCAGGAAGAAGACAATGATGGATGGCAGAATGGAGATGCTCGCCATTGCCAGAATTTCGTTCCACGGCGCGCCTTCGGTAACGTCGATGGACATTTTCAGCGCCAGTGCGATGGGGTATTTATCCACGCTGTAGACGTAAATCAGCGGCCCGATAAAGTCGTTCATGGACCACATAAACTGGAACAGGGCGACGGAGATAATGGCCGGCTTCAGGATCGGCACCACCACGTACCACAGCACCTGAATGGAGTTACAGCCGTCGATTTGCGCCGCCTCTTCCATGTCACGCGGGACGCCGCGCAGGAACTGGATCAGCATGAAAACAAAGAACCCCTGCGTGGCGAAGGCCAGCGGCAGATACAGCGGCATATAGCTGTTCAGCATGCCCATCTCACGGAACATCAGGTACTGCGGGATCAGCAGCACGGTGCTGGGCAGCAGCATGGTGGTGATGAGCGTGGCGAACCAGAACTTCTTCCACGGGATTTCGAAGCGGGCAAAGCCGTACGCCACGATGGTGGAGGAGATAATGGTCAGGATCACCTTCGGAATGACGTACTTAAAGGTATTCAGCATGTAATGGCCGAAGGTGTACTCGGTGCCGGTTTTCCAGCCGTTGACGAAGCCATCCCAGGTGGCGTGGGCGGGCCACAGGCTCAGTGTGGTGAAGATCTCGTGGTTCGGTTTGAATGACGCCGAGAACATCCATACCAGCGGGTAAAGCATCAGCAGGCCGACAAACAGCAGGATCGCGTAGCGAACGGTGGCGTTGATTTTCTCTCTGCGCAGCGTGCGGGCCACTTCGCGCTCCGCAACGCTTCTTGCCGTGGAAAGTTGTTGAATATCAGCCATTTTTGCCCCCTTTATCGGCGGAGTAGAACACCCAGTATTTCGACGACTTAAAGGCGATGCCGGCGAAGACGGCCACCACCAGGAATAGCACCCACGCCAGCGCCGCCCCGTAGCCCATATCGAAGTACTTGAACGCGGTGTCGTAGATGTAGAGCGAGAACAGGTAGGTGGAGTAGGTCGGCCCGCCGCCGGTGATCACGTACGGCCCGGTAAATTCCTGGAACGCCTGCGTGGTCTGCATGATGAAGTTGAAGAAGATCACCGGTGTAATCAGCGGCACGGTCACTTTCATGAACATTTGCCATTTAGACGCACCGTCGATCATCGCCGCTTCATACTGGGACTGCGGTACGTTTTGCAGCGCGGCCAGGAAGATGACCATCGCGGAACCGAACTGCCAGACGCGCAGCAGGGTAACGGACATCAGCGCCAGCGACGGTTCTCCCAGCCAGTTCACCGGGTCAAAACCCAATACGCCGATAAAGCTGTTCAGCAGGCCATCGATCGCAAATAAGGCGCGCCACAAGACGGCAATGGCGACGGAGCTGCCGAGGATCGACGGAATATAGTAGGCCGTACGGAAAAATCCGATGCCGCGTAATTTAAAGTTCAGGACAAAGGCAATCCCTAATGCAAAGGCGAGCTTCAACGGGATGGTCAGAAATACGTAGGCAAAGGTCACGCCCATGGATTTCCAGAAGAGCGTGTCTTCGGTAAACATATAGCGATAGTTTTCGATGCCGTTAAACACCGGCGGGCTCATCAAATCGTAATCCGTAAAGCTGAGGAAAAACGACGAGACGAAGGGGAATGCCGTAAAGAGTATCAACCCGATGATGTAGGGTGATATCCATGCGAGCCCCAGCAGCTTGTTTTCATTCATACATACCTACCTGGCAATCAATGGTTTAATACGGAATCTGCTTTGTTACATTTTCTCAGGCCCGCACTGCGCGGCATGAGAGAGGAAATTCAGAGTGCAATGTCGGGTGGTGGCAAAACAGTAGATTGTTTTTTAACGTTTTTTATTTTTCGTTATTGCCGGGAACGCTTTGGGTTTTAAAAGAGCTGAACCGGCGTTCTTGGATACTAAAACATCGTTTTATTTTATATTATTGCGATTTATTTCTGCGTCATGCGCTTAATGGTGGAAATGTGATCGGCGTCGAAACGCTGTTTCAATATAGTGAGGGAGGTGGCATTTTTGACTTTTCACGGACGATCGCCGCGGGCACTGACGAGGGGATAGGAGGCAAAATCGGGAGCGGGAATAACAATAGTCACGCAGCGTGGCTAACTACCAGATCTGATAGCAGCTCTACAGATGTATCAATTCGGCATTCAGATAATTCTTACATTCTTGTATGATTTGTTACACCGGAACCAGTCAGGCAGAATTTCACTGCATCCCTAAAAGAAGAACAGTTATGTCAGCGATGGATTTCAAACAACATACGGATCTCAACTTTCCTCAATATGCTCCCCCGGCGGTCAGCGCTAAAGAAATAGATCTTCTGGGTCTGCTGGACGTCCTGCTGGCAGCAAAAAAACGCATCGTCACCATTGTGTTCGCATTTGCACTGGTCGGCCTGGCAATCGCCTTCCTGATACCGCAAAAGTGGACCAGTAAAGCGGTCATTACGCCAGCGGAACAGACGCAGTGGAGCTCGCTGCGCCAGATGATGGTGGCGCTACAGGTGCTTGATGTGGATGTGAAAGTCACCCGTGCGGATGTGTTTAATCTGTTTATCAAAAAGTTTCAGTCCCAGTCCCTGCTTGAAGAGTACATGAAGAGCTCGCCTTACGTGATGGCTCAGCTCGATGGCGCCGAGGTTGACCCGCTGGAGCTGCACCGCGCGGTGGTCAATATTGCCGAAAAGATGAAGGCCATTGATAACACCCAGGAAAAGAATGCCGATAAAGCACCGTACCTCTCCTGGACGTTAAGCTTCACGGCCCCAACGGCAGAGGACGCGCAGAAGGTGCTGAACGGGTATATTCAGTACATCTCCCGCATCGTCGAGCAGGAGACCATGCAAAACATCCGCGATCAGCTGATCCTGAGAACCAAAACGGTTCAACAGCAGCTGGATCTGGATCGGGTTCGTCTGACCAATATCCACAATACCAACCTGCAACGCCTCAACTACTCGCTGGAAGTGGCGAACGCGGCAGGGATCAAAAAGCCGGTCTACAGCAATGGACAGGCAGTGAAAGACGATCCGGATTACTCCGTTGCGCTCGGCGCGGACGGGATTGCGCAGAAGTTGCAGATTGAAAAAAATCTGAAGGACGTTTCTGAGCTGAACGCCGATTTCCAGAACCGCGAATACTATCTGGCACAGCTGCAAAAACTCTCGTTCGAAGATGTGAGCCTGGAGCCATTCAAATACCAGCTTTCTCCTTCTATGCCGGTGAAAAAAGATGGTCCGGGCAAAGCCCTGATCGTGCTGCTGGCGTGTGTTTTGGGCGGACTGTTTGCCTGTGGCAGCGTGCTGCTGCGCGAGGCGATGAGCTCCCGCAACCCGCTGCCGGAACAGCTTCCTGAGCCGGTGACGGAGTAACATCAAAAAAGGCGCTCAAATGAGCGCCTTTTTTTATTTCAGGAAATCTTCGCGTACCGGCGTAAACGTATCCAGCAACGTACCGGGTTTCAGGCAGATGCAGCCGTGCATCACGTGCGGCGCTTTGTAGAGAGTGTCGCCCGCCGTCACTACATGCTTCTCTTCCCCAATCGTAAATTCAAATTCGCCCGAAAGAACGTAGGTGAGCTGCTCATGCGGGTGGTTATGCATCGGGCCAATCGCCCCTTGCTCAAAATTCACTTCCACCGCCATCATCCTGCCGTCATGCGCCAGAATACGACGCGTCACGCCATTACCCAGATCGTCAAGCGTGGTGTCTTTATGGAAAATAAACATATTTTCGCCCTGTCATGTAATGAAACAATGTTTCATTTAACTTATCTCACCCACGCATAAAAGGAAACGATTAGCCAAATAACTGGAAAGGCGATCACAAGTTTGCTTCACTGGGTGAAACGCACAGGAGGAAAAATGAAAACGATCGGTCTGTTAGGGGGCATGAGCTGGGAATCAACGATCCCGTACTACCGCCTGATTAATGAAGGCGTCAAACAGCGTCTTGGCGGTCTGCATTCGGCCAGCTTGCTGCTGCACAGCGTGGATTTTCATGAAATCGAAGCCTGCCAGTCGAGCGGGGAGTGGGATAAAGCCGGGCAGATGCTGGCGGACGCCGCGCTTGGGCTGGAGCGTGCGGGGGCGCAGGGTATTCTGCTGTGTACCAATACCATGCATAAGGTGGCGTCGCATATTGAAGACCGCTGCTCGCTGCCGTTTTTACATATCGCGGATGCCACCGGGCGAGCCTTACGTGCTGCCGGCATGACGCGCGTGGCGCTGCTGGGGACGCGATACACCATGGAGCAGGACTTTTACCGCGGGCGGCTGAGCAGTCAGTTCGGGATAGAAAGCCTGATCCCGGAGGAGGCTGACCGGGCACGCATTAATCAGATTATTTTTGATGAGCTCTGCCTCGGTACCTTCAGCGAATCTTCTCGCGCCTGGTACGTCAGCGTAATTGAGAAACTGGCCCAGCAGGGGGCGGAAGGGGTAATTTTCGGCTGTACCGAAATTGGCCTGCTGGTGCCGGCGGACCAAAGCCCGATACCGGTATTTGATACCGCCGCGCTTCACGCCGCCGATGCGGTGGAGTTTATGCTGTCATAAGGGTTTTTGCAGGTCAGGTAAGCGAAGCGCCACCTGACGCGCGTGCGCAATCAGGTGTTCACTGAAGGCATCCACCAGCGCTGAGGCGGGGCGGTGCAGGGGGCGGATCAGGCTCACGGTAAAGGGAACGGAAACGCTAAACCGGCGCAGGACCACTCCGCTGCTGGCGTAATCCATCGCCGTGAGCGGGTTCACCACCGAAATACCCACGCCCGCGCGCACCATCGCGCAAATCGATGCCGCGCTGTGCGTTTCCACCACCAGCCGCCGCTTCACCTGATGTTCGGCAAACAGGCCGTCCAGAAGCTGCCGGTAGCTGTCGGTCTGCGACAGGCTGATATAGTTTTCGCCGTGGAAATCCGCCGGCGTCAGCACCGCTTTGTGGCTAAGCGGATGGCCGACAGGCAACACGCAGACCTCATCCAGCGAGAGCAGCTCCGTGCGCTCCGTGCCCGCGGGCGTCACGAGGGTTTCGGTCAGACCCAAATCGTGGCGCTGGGCCGAAAGCCACTCCTCCAGCAGCGGCGACTCCTGCGGCACGATGGTCAGGCTGACCTCCGGATAGCGGGCCAGAAACGGCTGTAACAGCACCGGCAGAAATGACTGGGAAAAGACCGGCAGGCAGACGATAGACAGCTCGCCCTGGCGAAACTCCCTCAGGCTCTCCGCCGCGCTCACGATCCTGTCCAGGCCGTACCAGGAGCGCTGAACCTCCTCAAACAGACGTAACCCCTGCACCGTCGGATGCAGTCTGCCGCGCGCGCGTTCAAACAGCTTCAGCCCCAGCACCTTCTCAAAGCGCGCCAGCTCGCGGCTGACCGTGGGCTGCGAGGTGTGCAGCATCTGCGCGGCTTCAGTGAGATTGCCGGTGGTCATCACCGCATGAAAAATCTCGATATGGCGTAGGTTAACGGCGGGCATAGGGCACCTGGTGTCTGAGCGTTATCCATATCATTTTTGCATAGACTCACCATAAAACGATATTTTTTATTCTCTTCAGGCTATGGCGTAATAATAAAAAACAGATTTCCGGAGACGACCATGCCACGCCCGCTCAACCAGACCGAAACCGATTTGAACGCCGATAACCTGCTGCGCCTGCCTGCCGAATTCGGCTGTCCGGTGTGGGTCTACGATGCGCAGATTGTCCGCGAGAAGATCGCCGCGCTGCATCAGTTTGACGTGGTGCGTTTCGCGCAGAAGGCCTGCTCCAATATTCACATCCTGCGCCTGATGCGCGAGCAGGGCGTAAAGGTTGACTCCGTATCGCTGGGTGAAATCGAACGTGCGCTGGCGGCGGGGTTTGATCCCAAAGCCGATAGCGACGCGATTGTCTTTACCGCCGACCTGATTGACGACGCCACGCTGGCGCGCGTGCACGAGCTGCAAATCCCGGTCAATGCCGGTTCGGTGGATATGCTGGAGCAGCTTGGGCAGGTCTCTCCTGGCCATCGCGTCTGGCTGCGCATCAACCCGGGCTTTGGACACGGTCACAGCCAGAAAACCAACACCGGGGGCGAAAACAGCAAGCACGGGATCTGGTATGCCGATATGCCCGCGGCGCTGGAGGTGTTACAACGCTACGATCTTAAGCTGGTGGGTATTCACATGCACATTGGCTCCGGCGTGGATTACGGCCACCTTGAGCAGGTCTGTGGCGCCATGGTGCGTCAGGTGATCGATTTTGGTCAGGATCTGGAGGCGATCTCCGCCGGCGGCGGGTTGTCCATTCCCTATCGTGAAGGGGAAGAGGCGATCGACACGGATCATTACTACGGGCTATGGAGCGCCGCGCGCGACAGCATCGCCGCCCATCTGGGCCACGCGGTGAAGCTGGAAATTGAGCCGGGTCGTTTCCTGGTCGCCGAAGCCGGCGTGCTGGTGGCGCAGGTGCGTAGCGTGAAGGAGATGGGAAGCCGTCATTTTGTGCTGATTGATGCTGGCTTTAACGACCTGATGCGTCCGTCCATGTACGGTAGCTATCACCACATCACGGCGCTGGCCGCCGATGGCCGCGATCTGGTCAACGCGCCGCGCATCGACACCGTGGTTGCCGGCCCGCTGTGCGAATCCGGCGACGTCTTTACTCAGCAGGAAGGCGGGAAAGTCGAAACCCGTTCGCTGCCAGAGGTAAAATCGGGAGATTATCTGGTGCTGCATGATACCGGTGCGTACGGGGCGTCGATGTCTTCAAACTACAACAGCCGCCCGCTGCTGCCGGAAGTGCTGTTCGATAACGGCGTGGCGCGGCTGATTCGCCGTCGCCAGACCATTCAGGAGCTGCTGGCGTTAGAGCTGGTCTGATTAAACCAGGGTCCCGTTGTCACCGAATCGCGTAAAACCAGCGTGCCGGTGAACGGCGGGATCGCCTCAACCGGCTGGTTTTTTGCCAGCCGGATCGCCTGGTCGATGGCCGTGACGATCATGTTATCGATCGGCAGATACACCGACGACAGGGCAGGCTCCAGCCACTTTGCGCTGGGGGCATCATCAAAACCAAACAGCGAAATATCCTGCGGGATCTTCAGCCCGGCCTCGTGTAATGCTTTGGAGGCGCCCAGGGCCATATCATCGTTACAGGCAAACAGGGCGCTGAACGGCGTCTTTTCCGCAATCAGCTCTTTGCACAGTTCGTAACCCCGCGTCATGCCCGCATCGCCGTATTTAATCCGCCGCTCGTCGAGACGAATACCGTGCTTCTCCAGCGCCTTACGGTAGCCCATCAGCCGCGCTTTACCCGTTGGCGTGTGGATCGGGACGGTGATACAGGCGATCTCCCGATGGCCCTGGCTTATCAGGTAATCCACCGCTTTGAAGGCCGCGTCCTGCTGTTCAAAGAAAACGCAGCGATCCGCCGCCTGGCTCACTTCACGGTTAATGATCACCAGCGGCGTCTGCACGCTGTTGATCAGCTTCAGGATCGTCTTTTCGCTCATGTAACGCGTGTACAGCACGATGGCGTCGCACTTGCGGTCAGCGAGCATCTGCACCGCCTGTTCTTCCTGTTCGGGTGCATCGTGGCCGTCGGTGACAATCAGCTGTTTACCGTGCGTTTCGGTCTGCCGCGACGCCTGCTGTAGCAAACGTCCGAAGTAAAAACCGTCGAAGGTCGAGACGACCAGACCAATGCTGTTGCTGGTCTGGTTAGCCAGCGAACGCGCGAGAAAGTTCGGACGATAGCCCAGCTCCTCCATCGCGCGAAATACCTGCTGACGCGTGCTCTCTTTAACCTGACCTGTGCCGTTCAGCACGCGCGAAACGGTGGCCTTCGACACGCCCGCACGCAGTGAGACATCCAGCATTGTTGCCATTCGAAATTCCTGTTTCCACGTAATGGTTTGCAGTTTAACACAGACCATCCGGCGCATAAGCGACGTGGGGAGGGCAAAACCCCATAACGATCACGCTTTTCGGTAACGATCTTCACTCGCGGAATAAACACCTGCCATTGGTATACCAAAATGGTGATAAATCGCTATCTGGAATACCTCTGGCGTCGTTGAGAGCTTAATCACAGAACAAATCGGCTGCTGACGCTATTTTTGGCATACCAATAGTATCCGGCTGTACACCTTATTCAATAAAAGCCCTTTTACTGAGGTATTACCCTATGGCATTTCAGGAAAAACTGATCGACGCTCTGGGCAGTTTTGCCACCACCTTCAACAGCTATCGCTATATCCAGGCGATCAAGTCTGCATTTATTACCTTAATGCCGGTCATCATTGTGGGGGCGTTTTCGGTACTGATCTCCAATATGGTGCTGGATCCGAAAAACGGCCTGGCGAGCTTTCAGTCGCTGGCGTTTCTCGCGGCGTTAAAGCCGATCACCAGCGCGCTTAACTATGCCACGCTGAACTTCCTTAACATCGGCGCGGTGTTTTTAATCGGCATTGAGCTGGGGCGTATTAACGGCATAAAGTCCCTTTTCCCCGGCCTGCTGGCGGTGATCTGCTTTATCTGCGTGACGCCGACGACGGTGGAAATGCTGGTGGACGGCGAGATGCACGTAGTGAAAGACGTGCTCCTGCGCCAGTTCTCCGATACCCGCAGCCTGTTCCTCGGCATGTTTATCGCCATCCTGTCGGTGGAGATCTACTGCTGGCTGGAAAACCGAAAGGGACTGAAAATCAGGATGCCGGACACGGTGCCGCCAAACGTCGCCGCGTCGTTCTCCGCGCTGATCCCGGCCATTATCACCACCACCGCCATTGCGACCTTTGGCTTCGTGTTTCATCAGGTTACCGGTATGTATCTCTACGACGCGGTTTACCAGGTGGTGCAACAGCCGCTGGAGCGGGTGGTGCAAAGCCTGCCGGGGATCCTGCTGCTGATGTTTGTCGCCCAGCTGTTCTGGGTGATTGGGATCCACGGCAACCAGATGATCAAGCCGATCCGCGAGCCTCTGCTGCTGGGGGCGATCACCGTCAACATGAGCGCGTTCGAGCAGGGTAAAGAGGTACCGAACATCATCACCATGCCGTTCTGGGATGTTTATATGAGCATCGGCGGTTCCGGCCTGACCATCGGCCTGCTGATCGCGGTGATGATTGCCACCAAACGTAAAGAGATGAAGGAGATCGCCAAGCTGTCCATCGGGCCTGGCATTTTTAACATCAACGAGCCGGTGATCTTCGGTATGCCAATCATGCTCAACCCGATCCTTGCTATCCCGTTCATCATCACGCCGCTGGTGACGGGCTCCATTGGCTACTTTGCCACCGTGACCGGGTTTGCCGGTAAAGCCGTGGTGATGGTGCCCTGGACCACGCCGCCGCTAATCAACGCCTGGCTGTCCACCGCAGGCTCCATGGGGGCGGTGATCACCCAGTTTATCTGCATCGTGACCGCGGTGATTATCTATCTGCCGTTTGTGAAAATTGCCTCGCGCCGCGCAGAGCAGGCCGCGCTGCAACAAGCCACCGATAACGCATGAGGATATGATGAGCACAAAACAGATAGCCATACCGCAGGACTTTATTCTGGGCGCGGCGGCATCGGCCTGGCAGACCGAGGGCTGGAGCGGCAAAAAGCCGGGGCAGGATTCGTGGCTCGATCTCTGGTACAAGAACGATCGTCACGTCTGGCACAACGGCTATGGCCCGGCGGTGGCCACCGATTTTATCAATCGCTTCCGCGAAGACGTGGCGCTGATGAAGCAGGCGGGCCTGACGCACTATCGTACCTCCATCAACTGGTCACGCTTTTTAACCGACTATGAAAATGCGACGGTAGACGAGGAGTACGCCGCGTACTACGACGCGCTGTTCGATGAAATGCACCGTCAGGGCATTGAGCCGATGATTTGCCTGGAACACTACGAGCTGCCGGGCGTGCTGCTGGAGACCTACGGCGGCTGGGCGTCGAAGCACGTCGTCGAGCTGTTTGTGCGCTACGCGGAAAAGGTGTTTGAGCGTTTTCACGGCAACGTTACCCGCTGGTTTACCTTCAACGAACCGATTGTGGTCCAGACGCGCGTCTACCTCGACGCGCTGCGCTGGCCCTATGAGCAGAACACCAGTATCTGGATGCAGTGGAACCACCATAAGATTCTGGCGACGGCAAAAGTGGTCAAACTGTTCCGTGAGAAGGGCTATGACGGCACGGTGGGCTGTATTCTCAACCCGGAGGTGACCTACCCGCGCTCGCGCGCGCCGCATGACGTGCGGGCGGCGGAGATGTACGATCTGTTCTATAACCGCGTTTTTCTCGATCCGCTGGTACACGGGCGCTATCCGCAGGCGCTCTTTACCCTGCTGGCGCAGCATCAGGTGCAGTGGGACTACACGGCTGATGAGCTGGCGCTGATTGCCGACAACACCGTTGACGAGCTGGGGATCAACCTCTATTACCCGCACCGGGTAAAAGCCCCGTCCCGCGCCTGGCACCCGGAGACGCCGTTCCACCCGGCGTACTACTACGAGCCGTTCGAACTGCCCGGGCGCAGAATGAACCCCTCCCGCGGCTGGGAAATTTATCCGCGCATCATCTACGACATGGCGATGCGGATCAAACAGGATTACCGCAATATCGACTGGTTCGTGGCGGAGAGCGGGATGGGCGTGGAGAACGAAGCGCAGTTTCGCAACCGCGACGGCATTATTGATGACGCGTACCGCATCGCGTTTATCGGCGAACATCTCTACTACACGCTGCTGGCGCGCGAGGAAGGCGCGAACTGCCACGGCTATATGCTGTGGGCCTTCACCGACAACGTCTCGCCGATGAACGCGTTTAAAAACCGCTACGGGCTCATTGAAATCGACCTTGAGAACCATCGCGCCCGGCGGGCAAAAGCGTCGGCCTCCTGGTTCCGTCAGCTGCGCGAGACGCGCGTGCTCACGCTGAGCGTTGACGATGAATGGAAGTAAGCCTTCTGGTAAAATAGTGCACAAACTGGCCGGAAGGACGTCCGGCCCGCGCATTAACTGAAAAACACAGGTGAAAACGTGGATAAGGCTGTCATCCTGCCGGAAAAAAAACAGTACCAGGAAATTGGCGAGGATTTACGCGCGCAAATTATCCAGGGGCATTATCCCGTGGGATCGCGCCTGCCGCCTGAGCGCAATATCGCCGAGACGTATGGCGTGAGCCGCACCATCGTGCGCGAGGCGCTACTGATGCTTGAGCTTCAGGGGACGGTGGATATTCGCCAGGGGTCTGGCGTTTACGTGATGCGCATTCCGGAGGAGCATGAAAACGAGGAAGAGCGCTTTCTGAACAGTGACGTTGGCCCGTTTGAAATACTCCAGGCGCGTCAGCTGCTTGAAAGCAACATTGCTGCCTTTGCCGCAAAAATGGCAACCCGCGCGGACATCGACAACCTGCGCCGCATCATCGAGCAGGAGCAGCGGGCGATTGCCATCGACGATCGCAGCCAGGACAACAATAAAATGTTCCACCTGGTGCTGGCGGGGGCCACCCAAAACCAGATGCTGCTGGCGACGGTTGAGAGCGTCTGGCATCACATGGACAGCAGCCCGCTGTGGCAGCAGTTTAACGGCCATATCGCCAGCCGCGCCTGGCGCCTGAAGTGGCTCGGCGACAGGCAAACCATTCTCGCTGCGCTCCGCCGCCGCGACGTGATGGGGGCCTGGCAGGCCATGTTCCAGCATCTTGAGAACGTTAAAAAGAGCCTGCTTGAGCTGTCAGACGAAGACGCGCCAGATTTTGACGGCTATCTCTTCGAATCGGTTCCCCTTTTCCAGGGGAAGCTGGTGTGAAGATCCTGCCGCTTTACACTGCGCCGCAGTTTACAGAGCAGGTAATCGACTGGATCTGGGCAGCGTTTGGTGAAGGAGTGCCGCGCGCTTTTTTCCAGAGCATCGTCGAGCACAGCCTGACGCCGGGCGCGTTACCGCTCACCTTTATTGCCGTTGAGAACGATCGGCTGCTGGGCACCGTTGGGCTGTGGCGCTGCGATTTGATTACCCGGCAGGATCTTCATCCATGGCTGGCTGCGCTGTATGTCGATGAAGCCGCCCGGGGAAAAGGGCTGGCGGGAAAACTTCAGGAGCATGTGAAGGGCTATGCGCGACGCGCCGGGTATCACGAGCTGCATCTCTGGTCTGCCTGCCGCGACTTCTACGAACGTTACGGCTGGCACTACATCGGCGATGCGCTGGAATACCCGGATAAAACCGTCCATCTCTATCGCTGTTCGCTCGCGGCTTCAGCGGGCGAAACCACCGAGTGACGGCGCACTAAGGTTGGGCTGAACAGGTGAGTAATTTCCGGCGGCGGGCGATGCTCGGCCAGCGCTAACGCCAGTTCTGCCGCCTGCGTGGCCATGGTTACAATCGGGTAACGCACGGTGGTCAGGCGAGGGCGCACGTAGCGCGACACCAGCACATCATCAAAGCCAATCAGCGAAATTTCTGCCGGCACGTCAATCCCGTTATCGTTTAACACGCCCATTGCGCCTGCGGCCATGGAATCATTATAGCTGGCCACGGCGGTGAAATTCCGCCCGCGTCCCAGCAGCTCGGTCATCGCCTGCTCGCCGCCGCTCTCATCGGGTTCACCGTACGCCACAAGGCGATCGTTGCAGGGCAGACCGGCTTCGCGCAGCGCGTCGTAATAGCCCTGAAGGCGATCTTCCGCATCGGAAATCGGGTGGTTGGAGCACAGATAGCCGATACGGGTATGGCCCTGCTGGATCAGATGACGGGTTGCCAGCCATGCGCCGTAACGGTCGTCAAGCGCCACGCAGCGGGTTTCAAAACCGGGAATAATACGGTTGATCATCACCATCCCCGGCATTTGTTTCATCAGGTGAATCAGCTCGGCATCGGGGATCATTTTGGCGTGTACCACCAGCGCCGCACAGCGATGACGAATCAGTTGCTCAATGGCCTGGCGCTCTTTTTGTTCATTGTGGTAGCCATTACCAATCAGCAGAAAATTACCGGTGTGATAAGAGACCTGTTCTACGGCTTTGACCATCGCGCCGAAAAACGGATCGGACACATCCCCGACCACCAGCCCGATGGTTTCTGTTGACTGCTGGGCAAGGGCACGCGCGTTGGCGTTAGGGTGATAATTCAGGTTTTCCATGGCGTCCTGCACGGCCTGGCGCGATGCATCACTGGCTTTAGGGGAGTTGTTGATCACGCGGGAGACGGTCGCGACGGAAACACCCGCCAGACGAGCCACATCCTTAATTGTCGCCATTCAATACCTTCTTATAGGGGTAAGCGTTTACACACTAACTAGTGTTGCGGAAAAGCGGCGCGCATTCAAGGGGACCGGGTGGGCGTCCTCTGCAAACGTGATGCAGAACATCCCTCGCGGTGTAATCGTTACACGGCCAGTCATGTCTGAATAATGTCAATCTGAACCTTTAGTTACACTTTGCCTCAGGCTGTTGCGATTGTCCGTTAGCAACGATGCGCCGTGAATTGCTAGAGTCGAGATCCCAGAGGTATTGATAGGTGGAATCAGCTTCGGTTGATTAACACGATTTACACCAACCTGCGTTTTACGCAGGTTTTTTTTTGCCTGTAAGTTCAACCTGTAACAGCAACAGAGAATATTCACACCTGGTTGCACTTCGGCTCATTCCCTTGCGTTTTCCCGCTGGCGAAGCGTACCGCCAGAGACCACAATCAAGATCCCAGAGGTATTGATTGGTGAGAATTCTTAGTAAGTTTTCGTACTCTTCTCTTGCACCAACCTGCGCGGATGCGCAGGTTTTTTTTCGCCTCTGTATTTGCTATCGCTCCCTCACTACTTCTCGTGTAATCTGCCACCATTTATACCTTTCACACTGGCTGGCAAAGGGAGTTGAAATGCTTTTTGGGTTCTTCCGCACACTGTTCAGCGTCCTGTTTCGCATCCGCGTAACGGGCGATACGCAGGCGCTCTATGGCGAGCGTGTTCTCATCACTCCGAATCACGTCTCCTTTCTTGATGGCGTATTGCTGGCGCTGTTTTTGCCCGTCCGTCCCGTCTTCGCGGTGTACAGCTCCATCAGTGAAAAATGGTACATGCGCTGGCTCAGGCCGCTGATTGATTTTGTGCCGCTCGACCCAACCAAACCGATGATGATTAAACATCTGGTGCGTCTGGTTGAGCAGGGACGCCCGGTCGTCATCTTCCCGGAGGGGCGTATTTCCGTGACGGGCTCCCTGATGAAAATTTATGACGGGGCCGGTTTTGTCGCGGCGAAGTCACGCGCCACCGTCGTGCCGTTGCGCATTGAGGGGGCTGAACTGACCTTTTTCAGCCGCCTGAAAGGGCTGGTGAAGCAGCGCCTGTTCCCGAAAATCACGCTGCACATTTTACCGCCAACGTCTCTGCCGATGCCCGAGGCGCCGCGAGCGCGTGACCGCCGTAAAATCGCCGGGGAGATGCTGCACCAGATTATGATGGAAGCGCGCATGGCCGTTCGCCCGCGCGAAACGCTGTATGAATCGTTGCTGTCGGCGCAGTATCGTTACGGCGCGAAGAAAAACTGCATTGAAGACATCAACTTTACGCCGGATACCTACCGTAAGCTGTTGACCAAAACGCTGTTTGTCGGGCGCATCCTCGAGAAGTACAGCAAACGGGGCGAAAAGATTGGCCTGATGCTGCCGAACGCGGGTATCAGCGCGGCGGTGATCTTTGGTGCCGTCTCCCGGGGCCGCATTCCGGCAATGATGAACTACACGGCGGGCGTGAAGGGGCTCTCCAGCGCGATTACCGCGGCACAAATCAACACCGTCTTTACCTCGCGCCAGTTCCTGGATAAAGGCAAGCTGTGGCACCTGCCGGAACAGCTGACCCAGGTGCGCTGGGTGTTCCTGGAAGATCTGAAAGCAGACGTCACGACGGCCGATAAGCTGTGGATTTTTGCCCACCTGCTGATGCCGCACCTGGCGCAGGTCAAGCAGCAGCCGGAAGACGATGCCATCATCCTCTTTACCTCCGGCTCTGAAGGCAACCCGAAAGGCGTGGTTCACAGCCATAAAAGCATCCTGGCGAACGTCGAACAGATCAAAACTATCGCCGACTTTACCGCCAACGATCGCTTTATGTCGGCGCTGCCGCTGTTCCACTCCTTTGGCCTGACCGTGGGGCTCTTCACGCCGCTGCTGACCGGTGCCGAAGTGTTCCTCTACCCAAGCCCGCTGCACTACCGCATTGTGCCGGAACTGGTTTATGACCGTAACTGCACCGTGCTGTTCGGCACGTCCACTTTCCTCGGTAACTACGCGCGTTTCGCCAACCCGTATGATTTCTTCCGCGTGCGCTACGTGGTGGCGGGGGCGGAAAAACTCCAGGACAGCACGCGCCAGATTTGGCAGGACAAATTTGGCCTGCGCATTCTGGAAGGCTATGGCGTGACGGAGTGTGCGCCGGTGGTATCCATCAACGTCCCGATGGCGGCAAAACCGGGAACGGTGGGCCGCATTCTGCCGGGGCTGGATGCGCGGCTGCTGGCGGTGCCGGGCATTGAAGACGGCGGACGCCTTCAGCTTAAAGGGCCGAACGTCATGAACGGCTATCTGCGCGTGGAAAATCCGGGCGTGCTCGAAGCGCCGACGGCCGAGAACGTCAATGGCGAGGTTGAAACGGGCTGGTACGACACGGGCGACATCGTGCGCTTCGACGATCAGGGCTTCGTGCAGATCCAGGGACGGGCAAAACGCTTCGCCAAAATCGCCGGTGAAATGGTCTCTCTTGAAATGGTGGAGACGCTGGCGACTGCGGTCTCTGCGGAGAAAATGCATGCGACCGTGGTGAAAAGTGATGCCAGTAAAGGCGAGGCGCTGGTGCTCTTTACCACCGACGCTGAACTGAAGCGTGACGCGCTGCTCAGGTATGCGCGCGAACACGGCATTCCCGAGCTGGCGGTGCCCCGCGATATTCGTTACCTCAAACAGTTACCGGTGCTGGGCAGCGGTAAACCCGATTTCGTGACCCTGAAGGGCATGGTTGAAGAGGCGGAATAGCAAAATGCGTGAGTCAGTACACACTAACACTTCAATCTGGTCGAAAGGCATGATGGCGGTTATCGCCGCTCAGTTTCTTTCCGCGTTCGGCGATAACGCGTTGCTGTTTGCCACGCTGGCATTGCTGAAAACTGAGTTTTATCCCGACTGGAGCCAGCCGATCCTACAGATGGTGTTTGTGGGTGCTTACATTGTATTTGCGCCGTTTGTCGGCCAGGTGGCGGACAGCTTCCCGAAAGGTCGGGTCATGATGTTTGCCAACAGCCTTAAGCTTCTGGGCGCGGCAAGCATCTGCTTTGGTATCAACCCGTTTGTCGGCTACACGCTGGTGGGCATAGGTGCGGCCGCTTACTCTCCGGCGAAGTACGGCATTCTGGGGGAGCTTACCACCGGTGATAAGCTGGTAAAGGCCAACGGCCTGATGGAGTCCTCCACCATTGCGGCGATTCTGCTGGGTTCGGTGGCGGGCGGCGTACTGGCAGACTGGCACGTGCTCGCCGCGCTTGGCATCTGTGCCCTGATGTACGGCGGCGCGGTGATCGCCAACCTGTTTATTCCTAAACTGGCAGTGGCGCGTCCGGGACAATCCTGGCGCTTTGGGCCAATGACCGGCAGCTTCTTTAATGCCTGCCGCGTGCTGTGGCGCAACGGTGAAACGCGCTTCTCGCTGATGGGGACCAGCCTGTTCTGGGGTGCCGGCGTCACGCTGCGTTTCCTGCTGGTGCTGTGGGTACCGGTGGCACTGGGGATAACAGATAACGCCACGCCGACCTACCTGAATGCCATGGTTGCCGTCGGGATTGTTGTCGGGGCCGGTGCGGCGGCCAAACTGGTAACGCTTGAAACCGTTGCACGCTGCATGCCTGCGGGGATCCTGATCGGCGTCGGCGTTCTGTTCTTCTCCCTGCAACATGCCATATTGCCTGCCTATGCCCTGTTGTTACTGATTGGCGTGTTAGGCGGTTTCTTTGTGGTGCCGCTCAATGCGCTTTTGCAGGAGCGCGGCAAGCAGACCGTCGGGGCTGGCAACGCCATTGCGGTGCAAAACCTTGGCGAAAACATGGCGATGTTGCTGATGCTGGGGATCTACTCGCTGGCGGTAAAAGCGGGCGCGCCGGTCGTGGCAATCGGAGTGGGGTTTGGCGCACTGTTTGCGCTGGCGATTACCGGGCTGTGGGTCTGGCAGCGTCGGCGGTGATATCTTTGCCGGGTGGCGGCTCCGCCTGACCCGGCCTACGTTTCGTGATGTTGGCAGATTTTGTAGGCCCGGTAAGGCAATGCCGCCACCGGGCAAAACGTCAACTTAAGGTGCCGGGTAAGTATAAACCTGATGCACCGCTTCAATCTCCGCTAACACCTCTTCGCTGAGGGTCAGGTGGAAACTCTCAATATTGGTTTTCAGCTGCGCCATTGTCGTCGCGCCCAGCAGGGTACTGGCGACGAACGGCTGACGACGCACGAAGGCCAGCGCCATCTGCGCCGGATCGAGCCCGTGATGCTTCGCGATATCCACATACGCCGCAACGGCTTTTTGCGTCTGCTCACCGCTATAGCGGGTGAAGCGGCTGAAAAGCGTGTTACGCGCGCCAGCCGGTTTCGCGCCGTTCAGGTATTTGCCCGTCAGGGTACCGAAGCCCAGGCAAGAGTAGGCGAGCAGCTCCACCTCTTCGTACTGCGTCACTTCCGCCAGACCCACTTCATAACTGCGGTTTAACAGGCTGTACGGGTTCTGTATGGTCACGATGCGCGGCAGGTCGTGTTTATCGGCCAGATGCAGATAGCGCATCACGCCAAACGCCGTCTCGTTGGAAACGCCGATGTAGCGGATCTTGCCCGCGCGCTGACATTCCGTGAGCGCTTCCAGCGTTTCCAGCAGGGTAACGGCCGGAGCACTCTCGTTCCAGGGGTAGCCGAGCTTGCCGAAGCAGTTTGTCGGACGCTGCGGCCAGTGCACCTGATAAAGATCGAGATAGTCTGTTTGCAGGCGCTTGAGGCTGGCATCCAGCGCGGCACGGATATTCTTGCGATCGAGGATCTGGTTAGGGCGGATCCCGGCATCGTTATTACGGGAAGGGCCGCTAACCTTAGAGGCGAGAACCAGCTTTTCGCGATTGCCACGTTTCGCCAGCCAGTTGCCGACGTACGTTTCGGTAAGGCCTTGTGTTTCCGGGCGTGGAGGAACAGGGTACATCTCCGCCACGTCAATCAGGTTAATGCCCTGGCTGACGGCGTAATCGAGTTGTGCATGGGCATCGGCTTCGCTGTTTTGTTCACCAAATGTCATGGTGCCCAACCCCAGTTGGCTGATCTCCAGAGCGCTGTGGGGGATACGGTGATAATGCATAGCCGGTTTCCTTTTTAGACATACAGACTGCGTCAGGAACCTCCCGACAAAGGAATATAAACATGGCAGAGGGAAGGCAAAAGGGGAAGGAAAAAATCAAAAAGGCCAGCAAGCTACTGACCTTTATCTGTTTATCGCTCGATGATCTGGGATACTTCGTCGCGATTAATTTGCATTTGGTTGCCTTCGCGATCGCGGTAACTCACCAGACCGGTATCGTCGTCGACTTCGGGTTTGCCATCGGTCAGGATCATACGACCATCTTTCGTTGACATGACATAGTCGCTGCTACAACCCGATACCGCAAACGCTAAACCGACTGCTGAGATAATTACTGCCCATTTTTTCATCGTTCTCATCCTCACCTGGCTCGTATCAAATCATAGTGTAGTAATAACCTGATATTACGACAGGTGAAAGGGGGGAAATCTTAAAAAGGAGGAGATTATGTTAGCCGGAGCGCAAAATTGGTAAAAAACTATGTTTTCAACAGGAAGTGGCGTGCCAGCAGCGCCCCGGTGAAATTCTTTTTAAGATAGAAACCGCGCGGCAGCGTCAGGATCGGTTCGCCCCGTGCGCCTACCGCTTCAGTGAGCGCTTTGCTGTTGGCGGCTTTTGGACGGAGTTGCAGCACTTCGCCATGCCGGGCGGTGATCCGCTCAACCTGTCCCAGCACAATCATATCCATCAGCTCTTCCCAGTCCTCGGAAAGCTGCCTTTCCTCTTCTTCATCCGGACTCCAGAGCAGCGGGGCGCCAACGCGACGTTCTGCCAGCGGGATCTGCCTGTCGCCCTCAACGGGTACCCACAACACCCGCTTCAGCTTATGCCTGACGTGGCTGGTTTCCCATGTCACTCCGCTGTTCCCCGTCAGCGGCGCCACGCAGACAAAGGTCGTTTCCAGCGGCCGCCCCTGGCTATCGACAGGGATCGTTTTCAGCTCAACGCCCAGCGCCGCAAAATCTTGCTCGGGTTTGCTGCCCGCGCTTGCGCCCAGCCAGCGTTCAAGCAACACGCCGATCCAGCCTTTATCGCGCTTCAAATCGTTAGGTATCGTTAACCCCGCCATCACGGCCAGCTCACCCAGCGAATAGCCTGCCAGACGCTGTGCCTGCTGGAGCAGCTGAGCTTCACTGACGGGAGGGGAGAGCAGTGGGGCGAGAGAATGCATGCTAACAACCTTTTGGTTAAAAAATGAGCTGATATTTTATCCCTTGTGGATAGAGTTTACCTTTTTCTGAGTACATATTCCATGTGGTTGGTTTTTATCAGGTTTTTTAGGATAAAAAGCAGCGTGGCATGGCTAAAAAACAGGTTGTGCAATTCTGGTCACTGACAATAAACAGGATCTTACACCATGTTATCCACAGAAAAATGGGATAACTGGGTATAACCACCACTACTGTTTCAATTTACAGCCTTGACGTGCGATGAAAATCGAATTTTCACACAAATTGTGCCTAACTTATTGGCACAATCTGTGGATAAAACCGACGCTGTTCGATCTTTCATCAGCAGGAGGATCTTTGATGTGACGATCGTCACGTTAATCGCCTTTAATGCCCTGTTTTTAACTATAATGCTCTGAATTTAAAAAGTTTATTATGAAGGGCGTAAACGGGCGTTTCGTCGGTCTACAAGGTTGTTCATCGGTAATTCCGTACTTCTTCACAACTATATCCACAGAAAAGGTGAATAAAAATGGTCTCAGTCGCCCTCATCTGTTTATAACTCCTCACAAATTTGTGAGTTATTCAAATGTTATTAGGTTGCAGGCCTGTAAGAGAGTGGTTTACCGCCTCCCTGTAGTGTGAAACAATCATTCATATATCAGATTTAGTTTGGGGTAGTCCGGTGATTGATGACGATGGCTACCGCCCAAACGTAGGAATAGTAATTTGTAATCGTCAGGGTCAGGTGATGTGGGCCCGGCGATATGGTCAGCACTCCTGGCAGTTCCCGCAAGGCGGGATCAATCCTGGAGAGTCCCCAGAACAAGCGATGTACCGGGAGCTGTTTGAAGAGGTTGGTTTAAGCCGCAAAGATGTTCGCATCCTGGCTTCGACCCGCAACTGGTTGCGTTACAAGTTACCGAAACGTTTGGTGCGTTGGGACACAAAGCCGGTTTGTATCGGCCAGAAACAGAAGTGGTTTCTTTTGCAGTTGGTGGGCAACGATTCAGATATCAATATGCAAACCAGCAGCACGCCGGAGTTTGATGGCTGGCGCTGGGTAAGCTACTGGTATCCGGTTCGTCAGGTCGTGTCTTTTAAGCGCGATGTTTACCGTAGGGTGATGAAAGAGTTCGCAAGTGCCGTTA
Organism: Enterobacter cloacae complex sp. P24RS; assembly: GCF_014982165.1. Taxonomy (NCBI): domain Bacteria; kingdom Pseudomonadati; phylum Pseudomonadota; class Gammaproteobacteria; order Enterobacterales; family Enterobacteriaceae; genus Enterobacter; species Enterobacter cloacae complex sp. P24RS. Next base: position 20,940 of record NZ_JADCKU010000003.1, on the reverse strand, counting down.
TGCAGCTTCAGGAGACGCCTCCGAAGCCACAGAGCGCACCTGCCTGGCGACGTAAAAGAGGTTAAGCTACGCAAATCATGCTCACCCGCTTGCGAGAAATAGTTGAAAAGGTTGCCAGTGCGCCTCGCCTCAACGAGGCGCTGAATATTCTGGTGACGGACATCTGTCTTGCGATGGAAACCGAAGTCTGTTCGGTCTATCTGGCCGACCATGACCGACGTTGCTACTACCTGATGGCAACCCGCGGTTTAAAAAAACCACGGGGACGCACCGTCACGCTCGCGTTTGATGAAGGTATTGTTGGCCTGGTCGGGCGACTGGCGGAGCCAATCAACCTTGCCGATGCGCAAAAACACCCCAGCTTTAAATATATCCCTTCCGTAAAAGAGGAGCGTTTCCGCGCTTTTCTTGGCGTGCCGATTATTCAGCGCCGTCAGCTGCTTGGCGTGCTTGTTGTTCAGCAGCGAGAGTTGCGCCAGTACGATGAAAGCGAGGAGTCCTTCCTCGTCACGCTGGCAACGCAGATGGCGGCGATCCTCTCCCAGTCCCAGCTGGCCGCCCTTTTTGGCCAGTATCGTCATACGCGTATCCGCGCGCTTCCAGCCTCGCCGGGCGTCGCTATCGCCGAAGGCTGGATGGATGCCACGCTGCCGTTGATGGAGCAGGTCTACGAAGCCTCTACGCTGGATGAAGCGCTTGAGCGCGAACGGCTCACCGCCGCGCTGGAAGAGGCAGCGAATGAGTTTCGACGCTACAGCAAACGCTTTGCCGCTGGTGCGCAAAAAGAGACTGCGGCCATTTTCGATCTTTACTCACACCTGCTTTCCGATGCGCGCTTGCGCCGTGAGCTGTTTGCCGAGGTCGATAAAGGTTCGGTAGCAGAGTGGGCGGTTAAAAAGGTCATCGAAAAATTTGCCGAACAGTTTGCGGTGCTGACAGACGGTTATCTGAAAGAGCGAGCCGGTGATTTACGCGCGCTTGGGCAACGTCTGCTTTTCCACCTCGATGATACCATTCAGGGGGCGAATGCCTGGCCAAGCCGGTTTGTGCTGGTGGCCGATGAACTCTCGGCGACGACGCTGGCGGAATTACCGCAGGACAGGCTGGCGGGCGTGGTGGTGCGCGATGGCGCTGCTAACTCCCATGCCGCTATCATGGTGCGCGCACTCGGTATCCCGACCGTTATGGGCGCGGATATTCAGCCCTCCGTGCTGCATCGCCGCACGCTGGTGGTGGACGGGTATCGCGGTGAGCTGCTGGTTGATCCTGAGCCGGTTCTCCTCCAGGAGTACCAGCGCCTCATCAGCGAAGAGAATGAATTAAGCAAGCTGGCGGAAGATGACGTCAACCTGCCCGCACAGCTCAAAAGCGGTGAGCGGGTAAAGGTGATGCTCAACGCTGGCTTAAGCCCCGAGCACGAAGAAAAGCTCGGCAGCCGTATCGACGGCATTGGCCTTTACCGCACCGAAATCCCGTTCATGCTGCAAAGCGGCTTCCCTTCAGAAGAGGAGCAGGTTGCGCAGTATCAGGGCATGTTGCAGATGTTCAACGACAAACCCGTAACGTTGCGCACCCTGGACGTCGGCGCGGATAAACAGCTGCCCTATATGCCCATCAGCGAGGAGAACCCCTGCCTCGGCTGGCGCGGGATCCGCATTACCCTCGATCAGCCGGAAATCTTCCTTATTCAGGTTCGTGCGATGCTGCGCGCCAACGCGGCCACGGGGAATCTCAGCATTTTGCTGCCGATGGTCACCAGTATTGACGAGATCGACGAAGCACGGCGGTTGATAGAACGCGCCGGGCGCGAAGTGGAAGAGATGATCGGCTATGCGATCCCGAAACCGCGTATCGGCGTGATGCTCGAAGTGCCCTCAATGGTCTTTATGCTGCCGCAGCTGGCGACCCGCGTCGATTTTATCTCCGTCGGCACCAACGACTTAACGCAATACATTCTGGCGGTCGATCGCAACAACACCCGCGTTGCCAGCATCTACGACAGCCTGCATCCGGCGATGCTTCGTGCCCTGGCGATGATCGCCCGTGAGGCTGAACAGTACGGTATTGATCTACGCCTGTGCGGTGAAATGGCCGGAGACTCTATGTGCGTCGCGATCCTGATTGGTCTGGGGTATCGCCATCTGTCGATGAACGGCCGCGCGGTAGCGCGCGTGAAGTATTTGTTGCGTCATATTGACGTCAATGATGCCTGCGAGCTGGCTGAGCGCAGCCTTGACGCGCAGCTGGCAGCTGAGGTTCGTCACCAGGTGGCGGCATTTATGGAACGACGCGGTATGGGCGGCCTGATCCGCGGTGGTCGCTAACGCCTTTCCCCTCTTCCTCAGGGCGGAGGGAACCCTACAAATGAATGCGAGCAGCTAACAATCCCCTCGCCCGTTTGGGGAGAGGGCCAGGGTGAAGGGACCTGCGCGCATCAAACCCTATACACATCTTTTACATCTCAGGCGCATCCTCCGCGCCTGCCTTATGCTATGATTCGCAACTTTGGAGCACCTGCCAACGGCGGGAATGCAATTCAGCCGCTGTCCACTTTCAGCGGAATAACAACATCTTGTGGTGACAGATGAACAGTGGTTATCTGCATTTTCCGGAATTTGATCCGGTAATTTTCTCAATAGGACCCGTAGCGCTTCACTGGTACGGTTTGATGTACCTGGTGGGCTTCGTATTTGCCATGTGGCTTGCTGGCCGTCGCGCCAGTCGTCCCGGCAGCGGCTGGACGAAGAACGAAGTGGAAAACCTGCTTTATGCTGGATTCCTCGGCGTGTTCCTGGGCGGTCGTATAGGTTATGTCCTGTTCTACAACTTCCCGGTATTCCTGAACGATCCGCTTTATCTGTTCCGCGTCTGGGACGGCGGCATGTCCTTCCACGGCGGGCTGATTGGCGTGATTCTGGTCATGGTGATCTTCGCCAAACGCACCAAACGTAACTTCTTCCAGGTGGCTGATTTTATCGCGCCGTTAATCCCGTTTGGGCTGGGCGCAGGGCGTCTGGGCAACTTCATCAACGGTGAGCTGTGGGGGCGTGTCGATCCGAGCGTGCCGTTTACCATGCTCTTCCCTGGCTCGCGCGCAGAGGATATCGCGCTGCTGCCTTCGCACCCTGAGTGGCAGTCTGTTTTCGATACCTACGGCGTTCTGCCGCGCCATATGTCTCAGCTTTACGAGCTGGCGCTGGAAGGCGTGGTGCTGTTTATCATCCTGAATCTGTACATCCGCAAACCGCGCCCAATGGGGGCTGTCTCTGGTCTGTTCCTGATTGGCTATGGCGCATTCCGTATCATCGTCGAGTTCTTCCGCCAGCCGGATGCGCAGTTTACCGGCGAATGGGTACAGTACATCAGCATGGGGCAGATCCTCTCCATCCCGATGATTGTCGCGGGTGCCATTATGATGATTTGGGCGTATCGTCGTCGTCCACAGCAACAACTTTCCTGAGGAACCATGAAACAGTATCTTGAATTGATGAAAAAAGTGCTCGACGAGGGCACGCCGAAAAACGACCGTACCGGTACCGGTACGCTCTCCATTTTTGGCCACCAGATGCGCTTCAATCTGCAAGAAGGCTTTCCTCTGGTGACGACGAAGCGCTGCCATCTGCGCTCGATCATTCATGAACTGCTCTGGTTCCTGCAAGGCGATACCAACGTTGCTTATCTGCATGAAAACAATGTCTCCATATGGGACGAGTGGGCAGACGAAAACGGCGACCTGGGGCCGGTCTACGGCAAGCAATGGCGCGCGTGGCCAACCCCGGACGGTCGCCATATCGACCAGATCACAACCGTTATGAACCAGCTGAAGAATGACCCGGACTCGCGTCGTATCATTGTTTCTGCCTGGAACGTGGGTGAGCTGGACAAAATGGCGCTGGCACCGTGCCATGCCTTCTTCCAGTTCTACGTGGCGGACGGCAAGCTCTCCTGCCAGCTCTATCAGCGCTCCTGCGACGTGTTCCTCGGCCTGCCGTTTAACATCGCCAGCTACGCGCTGTTAGTGCACATGATGGCGCAGCAGTGCGATCTTGAAGTGGGCGATTTTGTCTGGACGGGCGGTGATACCCATCTCTACAGCAATCATATGGAACAGACGCATCTCCAGCTGACGCGTGAACCGCGCGCGCTGCCGAAACTGGTGATCAAACGTAAGCCGGATTCGATTTTCGATTACCGTTTTGATGACTTCGAGATTGAGGGCTACGACCCACATCCCGGCATTAAAGCGCCTGTTGCCATCTGATACGGCGGATCCTGACACAACCGGTGCTCTTGAGCGCCGGTTTTTTTTCGCGCTCGTTTTGTTTTTCGAGCCTGTTTCCAGAGAGGATGCAATGCGTTGCAACAGACGACATTCTCCTGAAAGCAGCTCGTAATGTTCTGGTTTGACGCTCGCGCCTTTTCTGCCTTTCCGCGACACTCCCGCCATGAAAAACGAACATGGCTTTACGCTTATCGAAACCCTTGTCGCCATCTCGCTGGTCGTGATCCTCAGCGCGACGGGACTTTATGGCTGGGACAGCTGGCAACAGCGGCAGCGGCTCTGGCAGACAGCCTGTCAGGTGCGGGATTACCTGGTGTTTTTGCGAAACGACGCAAATCGTCACAACAGCGAGCACAGGATCGCACTTCACGCTGACGGGAATCAGGCCTGCCTTATCAGCGCTGTGGGCCCGGGCTGCGACAGCGGCGGCCCGTTCGTGATGAAACCGTTATGGCCGGAGGTCACGCTGAGCGACGTCACGCCTGCGCTGGGATTTTACGGCTTAAGGGATACCGCATGGGCCGGACATATTCGCGTGCAGAGCCGCGCCGGTGCGTGGTGGGTTATTGTCTCAAATGGTGGGCGTATCAGGCTGTGTAATGCCGCAGGAGAAAGTCTATGCCAGTAAAACAAAAAGGATTCTCCCTTCTGGAGATCCTGATTGCGATGACGATAAGCAGCATTCTGTTACTCAGCACGTCACGTTTTTTACCGGGGCTCCAGCGGGGTGTTTTACTGCAATCCGGGCAACGGGAGCTGGAAGATGAGGTGTGGCAACGCCTGCTTGCGATCGGTAAACAGCTCCAGCGAGCAGGATACTGTGCAGGGCAATGTCAGGGGCAAGGGTTAATCATTGGCAGGCAAGGGCGATGTGCAATTGTCCAGTGGGATGCAAACAGCAACGGTCAGTGGGATACCTCCGCGTCAGAAAATGACAGCACGGGATTTCGGCTTGAAGCCGGCGCGCTTGAAACGCTGCGGGGCGCGACGTCCTGTGAAGGTAAGGGGTGGGATAAACTCACCGACCCCGATCGGATCCTGATCGAGCAGTTCATGATCATCAAAACCGACCATGCTGGTTTTGCACCGGTAATCAATGTCGAGCTGCGCGCCCGGCGCAAAGGTGAACTGACCACACCCTTTTCAGCCCGCCACACCGTAACGGGGTTTAATCTGTGAATCGTCAGCGGGGCATGTCATCGCTGGCGCTGGTCCTGCTGTTGCTGGTGCTCGGCACGCTGATCCTCACCGGATTAAACCAGCAGCTGCAAACTTTTAATGCGCTGGTGAGTAATGAGAGTCTGTCCGTTCGCCAGCAGGCTGCCGTGCAGTCTGCGCTGGAGTGGGGGCGCATTCAGCGCTGGGCTTTACGGCCAGAGGTTCAGTGCAAGCAGACGCAGCGTTGGCGGGTCTGTTTAAGGCTGCTCAGGGATCGGGCTTTGCTTATTGCCGGAATTGACGATCTGTTGCTTTGGCAGGGCGGAGAAATCACGGAAGGACAAATACGCTTTTCTGCCCACGGCTGGAGCGATTTCTGCCCCCTTAAGGAAAAAGCGCTATGTCAGTTACCCTGAGCAGACAAAAAGGATTTAGCATGGTTGAGGTTTTGCTGGCAATGATGTTGCTGGTTGTGGTTGTGACGGCGTTATCCGGATATCATCGCGCGCTGGCAGCCCGGTATGCGGCGCTTAGCCAGTATCGTCAGCTATGGCATCATGCGTGGAATCAGTCGCAGATCTCAACGTCGATGCTCCCGCCGGGCTGGCAGGTCAGCCGGGGGCAGACAACACAGACCGGATGTGTCAGCATCACGGTCACACTTATTTCTCCTATGGGGCGGCAGGGCGCGTTGACGCGTCTGCATTGCCCGGTTAGCCGGTAGTCGGGAGCGTTTATGCTAAGGGTTTACCACTCAAATCGTCTGGATGTGCTGGAAGCACTGATGGAGTACATCGTTGAGCAAGAGCGTCTCGACGATCCGTTTGAGCCAGAAATGGTGCTGGTGCAGAGCACCGGTATGGCGCAGTGGCTGCAAATGTCCCTTTCGCAGAAGTTTGGCATTGCGGCGAACATCGATTTTCCGCTGCCCGCGAGCTTTATCTGGGAGATGTTTGTTCGCGTCCTGCCGGATATTCCCGAGCAGAGCGCTTTCAACAAACAAAGCATGGCCTGGAAACTGATGACGCTGCTGCCGGACATGCTGGAGCATGAAGAGTTCGCCATGCTGCGCCACTACCTGAATGATGACACCGACAAGCGCAAACTGTTTCAACTGGCCTCACGCACCGCCGACCTCTACGACCAGTATCTGGTTTACCGTGCAGAATGGCTGATTCGCTGGGAAGCGGGAGAATTAGTCGATGGGTTGCCGGAAGCGCAAATCTGGCAGGCGCCGCTCTGGAAAGCGCTGGTCGAACATACCGAGCAGCTCGGTCAGCCTAAATGGCACCGTGCTAACCTGTACGATCGCTTTATCTCAACACTTGAGAACACCGCAGAACGGCCAGCCCGTTTGCCGTCACGCGTGTTCATTTGCGGTATCTCCGCGCTGCCGCCGGTTTACCTGAACGCGCTCAAAGCGCTCGGTAAGCACACTGATATCCATATCCTTTTTACCAACCCGTGTCGACACTACTGGGGAGACATTCAGGATCCGCGCTGGCTTTCACGGCTGGTCACCCGCCAGCGAAAACGCCTCTTTGAGGAACGTGCCGTGCCGCTGTTTAAGGACACTGAAAACGCGGCGCAGCTTTTCGATGAAGAGGGGATTCAGAACCTGCCGAACCCGCTGCTTGCCTCGTGGGGCAAGCTGGGGCGCGACTATATTTATCTGCTTTCAGATATCACCTCCTCGGGAGAGGGGGACGTGGATGCGTTTGCGGATATTACGCCCGACAGCCTGCTGCACAATATTCAGCTCGATATTCTGGATTTAGAGGACCGTGCCGTTGCCGGGATCACTGCCGAGGAGTTTGCGCGAAGTGATAAGAAGCGAAAACTGGATCCTGACGATCGTAGTATTGCGATCCACGTTTGCCATAGTCCACAGCGTGAAGTTGAAGTTCTACATGACCGCCTGCTTGCCATGTTGCAGGACGATCCAACCCTGACACCGCGCGATATCGTGGTAATGGTGGCGGATATCGACAGCTATAGCCCATTTATTCAGGCGGTATTTGGCAGCGCAACGGGTGACCGCTATCTGCCCTACGCCATCTCAGACCGCCGCGCTCGTCAGTCACACCCGGCGCTTCAGGCCTTTATCAGCCTGCTTTCGCTGCCCGATAGCCGGTTCATCTCTGAGGATGTGCTGGCATTGCTGGATGTGCCTGTTCTGGCCGCACGTTTCGACATTAACGAAGAGGGATTGCGCTACCTGCGTCAGTGGGTCAACGAATCCGGCGTCCGCTGGGGAATTGACGATGACAACGTTCAGGAGTTCGAGCTTCCACCAACCGGCCAGCACACCTGGCAGTTTGGCCTTACCCGCATGCTGCTGGGGTATGCGATGGAGAGCATCCACGGCGAATGGAATGACGTGCTGCCGTACGATGAGTCCAGCGGGTTAATCGCGGAACTGGTAGGTCACCTGGCCTCGCTGCTGATGCAGCTCAACCGCTGGCGCCGCGCGCTGATGCAGCCCCGCCCGCTTGAAGAGTGGCTGCCGGTTTGCCGCGACATGCTGAATGATTTCTTCCTGCCCGACAGCGAAACAGAGGCTGCCATGGCGCTTATCGAGAAGCAGTGGCAGGCCATTGTGGATGAGGGGGTAAATTCGCACTATCACGAGGCGGTTCCCCTTTCGCTTCTGCGCGATGAGCTGACGCAACGCCTTGACCAGGAGCGCATCAGCCAGCGCTTCCTTGCAGGGCCGGTGAATATCTGCACCCTGATGCCGATGCGTTCAATCCCGTTCAAAGTGGTTTGTCTGCTTGGCATGAACGACGGTATTTATCCACGCGCGCTGCCCCCTCTGGGCTTTGATCTCATGAGCGCACAGCCGAAGCGGGGCGACCGCAGCCGCCGCGATGATGACCGTTATCTTTTCCTTGAGGCGCTGATGTCCGCGCAAAGCAGGCTCTATATCAGCTATATCGGGCGTTCAATTCAGGATAACAGCGAGCGTTTCCCGTCGGTGCTGGTGCAGGAGCTGGTGGACTACATCGGACAGAGTCACTATCTGCCGGGCGATGAAGCCTGTAACTGCGACGAAAGCGAACGTCGGGTGAAAGCGCATATCACCTGTCACCATAGCCGAATGCCGTTTGATCCTGTCAATTACGTTCCTGATGAACTGCAAAGCTACGCCCGTGAGTGGCTTCCTGCCGCGAAGAACGAGGGGACACCGCAAACCGATTTTATTCAGACGCTCGAACCGCTCGCCATAGACACCCTCACGTTTGAGCAGCTACAGCGCTTTTGGGCGCATCCGGTTCGGGCTTTTTTCCAGCAACGCTTGCAGGTTAACTTCCGCTCGGAAGAGAGCGAAATCCCCGATGCGGAACCGTTTATTCTTGATGGGCTGGAGCGGTTTAAGCTCAATTCCCAGCTTCTGAATGCGCTGGTTGACGAAGAAGATGCCAGCAAACTGTTCAGACGTTTCAGGGCGTCGGGATTACTTCCGTATGGCGCGTTCGGCGAAATCGTCTGGGATGCCCAGTGCGAAGAGATGCAAGCCCTTGCTGACCGGGTTATCGCGTGTCGGCAGCCGGCGAGCAGCATTGAAATCGATCTCGATTGTAACGGTATCCACCTCAGCGGCTGGCTCACGCACGTGCAGTCTGACGGGCTGCTGCGCTGGCGCCCCTCCATGCTCAGCGTTTCACATGGCCTGCAACTCTGGCTCGAACATCTTGTCTACTGTGCGAATGGTCACGAAGGCGAAAGCCGGTTGTTTGTCCGTAAGGACGGCGAGTGGCGCTTCCCGCCCATGAAGCCTGATCAGGCGTTGACGTATCTGTCGCTTTATATTGAAGGCTACCGTCAGGGCATGAACAAACCACTGCTTTTACTGCCTGAAAGTGGGGGGGCGTGGATAAAAGCCTGTTACGACGCGCAGAATGATGCCATGTTAACGGATGAGGCTTCGCTCCAGAAAGCGCGCAGCAAGTTTTTGCAGGCCTACGAAGGGAACATGATGGTACGTGGCGAGGGCGACGATGTCTGGTATCAACGTTTATGGCGAACGCTGGAGCCAGAATACTTCGACATTATCACGGAAGAGGCGCAACGCTACCTGTTACCGTTGTACAAATTTAATCAGTCCTGAGTGCTGTATAAAAATTGCGCAGCATGAGGTGTTCATTTATGATGCACCTCTTATCACGGACTGATGTACCCAGAGAAAGAGATGCTGGCGTGTCCAGCACGCACGTTGTTAATGATGTAGCCGTGATAAAGAGGTCGTAATGCCAGGCAGCACCTTGTTAAAAGCGTTTGTTTTGTTTATCGCCCTTTGGGCTCCCGTCACTCAGGCCGATTCCGGTTGGCAACCCGTCCAGGAAACAATCCGTAAGAGCGAAAAGGACACCCGTCAGTATCAGGCTATTCGTCTTGATAACGGGATGACCGTGCTGCTGGTTTCCGACCCTCAGGCGGTGAAATCGCTCTCCGCGCTGGTTGTGCCGGTGGGTTCGCTGGAAGATCCTGAAGCCCATCCGGGACTGGCGCACTACCTTGAGCACATGACGCTGATGGGCTCTAAAAAATACCCGCAGCCGGACAGCCTGTCTGAATTTCTGAAAATGCATGGCGGCAGCCACAACGCCAGTACCGCGCCGTATCGCACCGCGTTTTACCTGGAAGTGGAAAATGATGCGCTTGATGGCGCGGTCGACCGTCTGGCGGATGCCATCGCCGCACCGCTGCTGGATAAAAAATATGCCGACCGGGAACGCAACGCCGTGAACGCCGAACTGACCATGGCGCGCACGCGAGACGGTATGCGCATGGCGCAGGTCAGCGCAGAAACCATCAACCCGGCGCACCCGGGTTCGCGCTTCTCAGGCGGCAATCTTGAAACGCTGAGCGACAAACCGGGTAGCCCGGTGCTCGATGCGCTGCATGCGTTTCGCGACAAATACTACTCCGCCAACCTGATGAAAGCGGTGATCTACAGTAATAAACCGTTGCCAGCGCTGGCAAATATGGCGGCGCAAACCTATGGCCGGGTGCCAAATAAAAATATCGAGCGGCCGCAGATTAACGTGCCGGTTGTCACGGACGCGCAAAAAGGCATCGTTATTCACTATGTCCCGGCCTTGCCCCGCAAGGTCTTACGCGTTGAATTCCGTATTGATAACAACACGGCGCAGTTCCGCAGCAAAACCGACGAGCTGGTGACCTATCTTATCGGCAACCGCAGCCCGGGCACGCTCTCTGACTGGCTGCAAAAGCAGGGGCTGGTGGAAGGTATTCGCGCTGACTCCGATCCCGTCGTAAACGGTAACAGCGGCGTGCTGGCAATCTCCGCGACGCTGACCGATAAAGGGCTGGCTCACCGGGACGATGTCGTTGCGGCCATTTTTAGCTATCTCTCTCTGCTGCGCGAGAAAGGCGTCGATAAACGCTACTTTGACGAGCTGGCGCACGTGCTGGATCTCGATTTCCGCTATCCCTCTATCACGCGTGACATGGACTACGTTGAGTGGCTGGCAGATACCATGATCCGCGTGCCCGTGGAACATACGCTGGATGCGGTAAATATTGCCGACCAGTATGACGCCGGTGCGCTCAAAGCGCGTCTGGCGATGATGACCCCACAGAATGCCCGTGTCTGGTATATCAGCCCGAACGAACCGCACAACAAAATGGCCTACTTCGTGGATGCCCCGTATCAGGTTGAAAAAATCAGCGAACAGACCTTCGCGGGCTGGCAGAAAAAGGCGGGTGAGATTGCGCTGAAGTTGCCGGAGCTTAACCCCTACATCCCGGATGATTTCACGCTGATCAAACCCGCAAAGGCGTATCCGCACCCGGAGCTGATTGTTGATGAGCCGACGCTGCGGGTAGTCTACACCCCAAGCCGCTATTTCGCCGACGAGCCAAAAGCGGATGTAAGCGTGGTGCTGCGCAACCCGAAAGCAATGGATAGCGCCAGAAACCAGGTACTGTTTGCGCTGAACGATTATCTGGCCGGTATTGCCCTCGATCAGCTCAGCAACCAGGCTGCCGTTGGCGGCATCAGCTTCTCGACCAACGCCAATAACGGCCTGATGGTGAATGCCAACGGCTATACCCAGCGTTTGCCGCAGCTGTTCCAGGCGCTGCTGGAGGGCTATTTCAGCTACACGCCTACGGAAGAACAGCTTGAGCAGGCTAAGTCCTGGTATGCGCAGATGATGGATTCTGCGGAGAAGGGGAAAGCCTACGATCAGGCGATTATGCCGGCGCAGATGCTGTCGCAAATTCCTTATTTCCAGCGCGAAGATCGCCGCGCGTTACTGCCCTCTGTGACCTTGAAAGAGGTTCTGGCTTACCGTGATGCGCTGAAAACCAATACCCGTCCGGAGTTCCTGGTTGTGGGCAATATGAGCGAGGAGCAGGCAAAAACGCTGGCGCAAAACGTCCGTACGCAGCTTGGTTCAAAAGGCGATGAGTGGTGCCGTAACCAGGACGTGCTGGTAGAGAAAAAGCAAAACGCGATCTTCGAAAAAGCGGGGAGCAGCACCGATTCCGCGCTGGCCGCGGTGTTTGTACCTACCGGTTATGATGAATTTACCAGCTCTGCCCAGAGCGCCGTGCTTGGACAAATTATTCAGCCGTGGTTCTACAACCAGTTGCGCACCGAGGAGCAACTGGGCTACGCGGTGTTCGCCTTCTCCATGAACGTGGGCCGCCAGTGGGGGCTGGGCTTCCTTCTGCAAAGCAGCGACAAGCAGCCCGCTTACCTGTGGCAGCGCTATCAGGCGTTCTTCCCGCAGGCGGAAGCAAAACTGCGGGCTATGAAGCCGGAGGAGTTTGCCCAGATCCAGCAGGCCGTTATCGCGCAGGTGATGCAGCCGCCGCAGACGCTGGGCGAAGAAGCCTCGCAGCTGAGCAAAGATTTCGATCGCGGTAATATGAAATTTGATTCGCGTGATAAAATAGTGGCCGAAATAAAACAGCTGACGCCACAGAAGGTTGCCGATTTCTTCCACCAGGCGGTGGTAAAACCGCAGGGTATGGCCATCCTGTCTCAGGTCTCTGGTAGCCAGAACGGGAAAACGGACTACGTAAAATCGAAAGAGTGGACCGTCTGGAAGAGCGTCAGCGCACTACAGCAGTCTATGCCCTGGAGTAAAAAAGAATGACCCATACCGCTGAGCCGCTTGATCCCCTAAGTTTACCTCTTCAGGGCGAGCGATTGATTGAAGCCTCAGCGGGAACGGGAAAAACCTATACCATCGCCGCGCTCTATCTGCGTCTGCTGTTAGGGCTCGGCGGCAGCGCCGCTTTTTCACGCCCGTTAAGCGTGGAGGAGCTGCTGGTGGTCACCTTCACCGAAGCGGCCACTGCCGAGCTGCGTGGCCGTATTCGCAGTAACATTCATGAACTGCGCATCGCCTGTCTGCGTCAGACCACGGATAACCCCCTCTACACGAGCCTGCTGGACGAGATCGCCGATAAGCAACAGGCTGCGCACTGGCTGCTGCTGGCCGAACGGCAAATGGACGAGGCGTCCGTCTTCACCATTCACGGTTTTTGTCAGCGCATGCTGAGCCTGAATGCGTTTGAATCCGGCATGCTCTTTGAGCAACAGCTTATTGAAGATGAATCCGAGCTTCGCTATCAGGCCTGCGCGGATTTCTGGCGTCGTCACTGCTATCCGTTGCAGCGCGACATTGCCGAAGCGGTTCACGCCCTGTGGAAAGGTCCGGAAGATCTTCTTCGCGCCATCGACCGTTACCTGCAAGGCGAAGCGCCGGTCATCAAATCCCCGCCGCCTGCCGATGAAACGCTGGCCTCGCGCCATGAAAAGATTGTCGCCAAAATTACCGCGCTTAAGCAGAAGTGGAATGAGTCGGTCGGTGAAATTGATGCGCTCATCGAAAACTCAGGCATCGACAGACGCAAGTTCAACCGAGGGAACCAGGGGAAGTGGATCGAAAAGATCAGCGCCTGGGCCCAGGAGGAGACGCGAGGCTACCAGCTTCCGGACGCACTGGAAAAATTTTCGCAGCGCTTTTTGACCGAGCGGACTAAAGCCGACGGCATTGTGCCCGAGCACCCCCTGTTTGTGGCGATTGAAGCGCTGCTTGCTGAGCCATTAACGCTCAACGATCTGATGATCACCCGCGCCATGACGGAGATCCGCCTGGCCGTCGCGCGGGAAAAACGTCGCCGGGGCGAGCTGGGATTCGATGACATGCTGAGCCGCCTGGACGAGGCGCTGTCCAGCGAGAATGGTGAAGCGCTCGCCAGCGCGATCCGTACCCGATTCCCGGTGGCGATGATTGACGAATTTCAGGACACCGACCCCCAGCAGTACCGCATTTTTCGCCGCATCTGGCGACAGCAGCCCGACACTGCCCTGCTGTTGATAGGCGATCCTAAACAAGCAATTTATGCCTTCCGCGGGGCCGATATCTTTACCTATATGAAAGCCCGCAGCGAGGTCGTCGCGCACTACACGTTAGACACGAACTGGCGCTCCGCGCCGGGGATGGTTGAGAGCGTCAATGCGCTGTTCAGCCGCATGGAGTCGGCGTTCATGTTCAATGAAATTCCTTTCCTGCCGGTGAAATCTGCCCCAAATAACGCGACCTTACGCTTTGACGTCAGCGGTGCGGTGCAACCCGCCATGACCTTCTGGCTGCTTGAGGGGGAAGGCTATGGTGTTGCCGACTATCAGGCGGCGATGGCCCAGCACTGCGCCGCGCAAATCCGTGACTGGCTGAGCGCAGGCGCTCGCGGCGAGGCGCTGCTGTGGAAGGGGGAACAGGCAAATCCTGTTAAAGCCTCTGATATCACCGTGCTGGTGCGCAGCCGTCAGGAAGCGGCGTTGATCCGCGATGCGCTTACGCTGCTTGATATTCCCTCCGTGTATCTTTCTAACCGCGACAGCGTGTTCGACACGCTGGAAGCCCAGGAAATGCTCTGGCTGCTTCAGGCGGTGCTGGCGCCGGAGCGCGAAAATACGCTTCGAAGCGCGCTGGCCAGTTCAATGCTGGGGTTGAACGCGCGGGATATCGACGTGCTTAACCATGACGAAAACGCATGGGATACGGTAGTGGAAGAGTTTGTCCATTACCGTGAGCGCTGGCAAAAACGCGGCGTCATGGCGATGCTTCGCGAGCTGATGACGCGGCGTCAGATTGCCGAAAATATGCTGGCGACATCCGGCGGTGAAAGGCGTCTGACCGATATTTTACACATCAGCGAACTGTTGCAGGAAGCGGGTACCCAGCTTGAAAGTGAACATGCCCTTGTGCGCTGGCTGGCGCAGCAAATTGCCGATCCCAACAGTAACGCCTCAAGCCAGCAAATGCGTCTTGAGAGCGATAAGCATCTGGTGCAAATCGTCACCATTCACAAATCGAAAGGTCTTGAGTATCCGCTGGTCTGGCTGCCCTTCATCGCGAACTACCGCGTTCAGGATCAGGCTTTTTACCATGACCGCGAGACTTTCGATGCGGTGCTCGATCTCAGCAAAGCAGAAACCAGCGTTGAGCTGGCGGAAGCGGAGCGTCTGGCGGAGGATTTGCGCCTGCTATACGTTGCGCTGACCCGTTCTGTCTGGCATTGCAGCCTGGGCGTCGCGCCCGTATTTCGCCGTCGCGGAGAAAAAACGGGGGAGAGCGATTTCCATTTAAGCGCGTTAGGGCGGCTTATTCAGCGTGGCGAGCCGAAAGATGCGGCGGGGCTACGCCACTGCATTGAGTCGCTTTGCGGTGACGATATCGCGCTACATATCCCCACTCTGCCAGACAATAGCCGCTGGCAAATGGCGCAAGAGACCGCCACCGATCTTAACGCGCGCCAGATCACGCGGGTGCTTGCCGACGACTGGCGAGTCACCAGCTATTCTGGCCTGCAACAGCACGGGCAAAGTATTGCGCAGGATCTCATGCCGAAGCTGGACGTGGATGCCGCAGGGGTGGGAGAGGTGCCGGTTGAGCCAACGTTAACCCCGCATCAGTTCCCGCGCGGCGCGTCGCCGGGCACCTTTTTACACAGCCTCTTTGAGGAGCTGGATTTTACCCAGCCTGTCAGTGAGGAGTGGGTGCTGAGGATGCTACAGAGCGGAGGCTATGACGCGCACTGGCAGCCCGTTCTCACAGACTGGATCAACGCCATTTTGCAGGCGCCGCTGACGGAGCAGGGCTTCTCGCTTCGCCAGTTAACGGCCAAAAATAAGCAGGTTGAGATGGAGTTTTATCTGCCTGTCGAAGGTCCGCTTAAGGCCGACGCGCTCGATGCGCTCATCCGTCAGTACGATCCGCTATCAGCCGGCTGCCCGCCGCTGAACTTCCGTCAGGTACAGGGCATGCTGAAAGGGTTTATCGACCTGGTCTTCCGTCACGACGGGCGTTACTACCTGCTGGACTACAAATCCAACTGGCTGGGCGAGAGCAGCGAAGCCTATACCCAACAGGCGATGGCGGCAGCCATGCAAATGCATCGCTACGATCTGCAATATCAGCTCTATAGCCTGGCGCTGCACCGCTATTTGCGCCACCGTATTGCGGATTATCGCTACGACGACCATTTTGGTGGCGTCATCTACCTGTTCTTACGCGGGGTCGACGCTGCCGATCCGCACTCCGGGATCTTCAGTACTCGTCCGGACGCCGAACTGATTGATAAAATGGATAACCTGTTTGCAGCAAACGCGGAGGAGATGGCATGACGATGCAGGATTTATTGCTGGATGCGGTAGAGCAACGCGTGCTGCGTCAGCTGGACGTGCAGTTTGCCATGATGATTGCCGCTGACCAGCCCGCCGTGATGCTGGCCGCTGCCCTTTTGAGTAAAGACGCCGGAGAGGGGCATGTGTGTCTGCCGCTCTCGCGTCTGGTGATTGACGAAAAAATGCCCCCAGTCCTCCAGTCTTGCTTTGCGCTGCTGGGTGAGACGGTGGACTGGCCGAAAATTTTGTGCGAATCATCGGCCGTCGGGCCGGGAGAAAACCAGGCACCGCTGATCCTCTCGGGTGAGCGCTTGTACCTGAACCGCCTGTGGCGAAACGAGCTGACGGTAGCGCGTTTCTTTAGTGAGACCAACGCGCCGCTTCCCTGCGATGAAGCGCAGCTTCGCCAGACGCTGGACAGTCTGTTTGACTCTGGTGAAGCCACGGACTGGCAGAAAGTGGCGGCGGCTGTCGCCCTGACGCGACGGATTTCGGTGATTTCCGGCGGCCCGGGGACCGGGAAAACAACGACCGTAGCAAAACTGCTGGCCGCCCTGATCCAGCTTTCAGGCGAGCAGCGATGCCGTATTCGTCTGGCGGCGCCCACCGGAAAGGCCGCGGCGCGTCTGACCGAATCTCTGGGCGGCGCGATGCAACGGCTGCCGCTGACGCAGGAACAGCTTGCGCTTTTCCCGGGTGAAGCAAGTACGCTGCACCGTCTGCTCGGCGCTCAGCCGGGTAGCCAGCGTCTGCGCTACCATGCGGGCAATCCGCTGCATCTGGACGTGCTGGTGGTGGATGAAGCCTCTATGATCGACCTGACCATGATGTCGCGCCTGATCGATGCTCTGCCGCCGCATGCGCGCGTGGTTTTCCTCGGCGATCGCGACCAGCTCGCCTCCGTTGAAGCCGGGGCGGTACTGGGAGATATCTGTACCTACGCCAGCTATGGTTATACCGCCGCGCGGGCGCAGGAGCTTGCCCGCCTGACCGGCTGCTCGCTTGAGCCCGATCGCTCACCCGTCGCGGGCGCGCTGCGCGACAGCCTGTGCCTGCTGCAAAAAAGCTACCGCTTTGGCAGCGACTCCGGCATCGGCCAGCTGGCGGCGGCGGTAAACCGTGGGGATCGGCATGCCACGCGCACGGTGTTTGACGGTTCCTTCACTGACATAGAAAAGAAATCGCTGCAAAGCGGGGAAGAGTATCAGGCAATGCTTGAGGAGGCTCTCCAGGGATACCAGCTTTTTCTGAGCTGCGTGCAGCAGCGCAGTCAGCCCGAGCAGGCCATCGCCGCATTTGGCGAATACCAGCTTCTGTGCGCACTGCGCGAAGGGCCGTTTGGCGTCGCGGGTCTGAACGACAGGCTGGAGCAGCTGCTTGTGCAGAAACGCAAAATTAACCGCCAGCTGCATTCGCGATGGTACGAGGGCAGGCCAGTGATGATCTCCCGCAACGACAGTGCGCTGGGGCTGTTCAACGGGGATATCGGCATTGCGCTCGATCGCGGCAACGGTCTGCGCGTGTGGTTCCAGCTGCCGGACGGCAGCGTGAAGTCCGTTCAGCCCAGCCGCCTGCCGGAGCATGAAACGGCATGGGCGATGACGGTACACAAATCTCAGGGCTCCGAGTTCAACCATGCGGCGCTGATCCTGCCGACACAGCTTTCACCGGTCGTAACCCGTGAGCTGGTCTACACCGCCATTACCCGTGCGCGTCAGCGTCTGTCGCTGTATGCGGATGAACGCGTGCTGGGACAGGCGATTGCCACCCGCACCGAGCGCAGGAGCGGATTAAGCGCGATATTTGAATCTGCCTGAATGCACGCCCTTTCCAACAGGAGAGGGCTACCTGTCACCCCAGGTCCGCCATTAATACCTTCGAGCGGCGCTGATAGTTGTACATCTCTTTCTTGCTTTCCGGCAGTGAATCAATATCCACCGGCGTGAAGCCGCGTTCCTGGAACCAGTGAATGCTGCGGGTGGTGAGCACGAACAGCTTGCTCAGACCCATCTGGCGCGCCTGTGCCGCCACGCGTTCAAGCAGCAGTTCGCCCCGGGAAGAGCTACGGTAATCCGGGTGCACCGCAACGCACGCCATTTCTCCAATCTGCTCTTCCGGGAACGGATAAAGCGCCGCACAGGCAATGGTCAGGTTATCGCGCTGGATGATGGTGAACTTGTCGATCTCCATCTCCAGCTGCTCGCGGGAGCGGCGAACCAGAATGCCCTGCTGCTCCAGCGGCCGGATCAGCTCCAGAATGCCGCCGATGTCGTTGATGGTGGCGCGGCGGATCTGCTCGGCGCTCTCCATCACGATCTGCGTACCAATACCGTCCCGGGAGAATAGCTCCTGCAACAGCGCGCCGTCTTCCTGATAGCTGATCAGGTGGCTGCGGCGCACGCCGCTGCGGCACGCTTTGACGGCACCGCGCAGAAAACGCACCGTACCGGAATAGTAATCGCCTTGTGCTTCCAGCGCTTCGACGCGTGCCTGAGCTTCATTCGGAAAAAGTTCTGGCACAATTACGCCCTCATCATTCACGACGCCCTGTGAAGAGCAAAACCCAATCATTTTCTCGGCTTTCAGCTTGATGGCCAGCTGGGTGGCAATCTCTTCCGAGGTCAGATTAAAACTTTCACCCGTTACGGAGACGGCAACAGGGCCCATCAGAACGATCGCGCCATTGTCTAACTGACGGTGAATGGCTTCTTCATCAATACGGCGGATGCGGCCGCTGTGGCAGTAGTCCACGCCATCGTCCACGCCGAGCGGCTGAGCAATGATAAAATTGCCGCTCACCACGTTGATATGCGCGCCCTGCAACGGCGTATTATTCAGGCTCATCGACAGGCGGGCGGTAATATCGAGCTGCAACAGGCCCGCCGCCTGTTTGACCAGCTCAAGGGTTTTCGCATCCGTCACGCGGGTATGTTTGTGATAAATCGGCTCATGGTGATGCGCGGCGAGGTTGGCTTCGATTTGCGGACGGGCGCCATACACCACCACCAGACGGATGCCGAGGCTGTGCAGCAGGCCAATATCATTGACGATGCTGGAAAAGTTTTCATGCTCAATGGCTTCGCCGCCAAGCATGATGACAAACGTTTTTCCCCGATGGGTGTTGATATAGGGAACAGAATGGCGGAATCCCTGGACCAGTTCGGTTCTGCGTTCCTTAACCATGACACAACCCTTAATGAATGTTTATTCGTAATTTATGTATTTTTATTCGATTGTGGCCGTCCGTGCAAGCCTAAATTTTCTGCGACCCACAGAAAATGATAAGTAATCCGTGCGTTAGCGTATGATTGTTTACCCTTTTATAGATGACAGTTTATGCGTCATTCGTTAAAGTTTTCGGTCAATTCAGACGTTTTATTCATTAATCAGTTTTATTGCTCGGGAGAAGCATGTCGGGATCCAATTCAGCAATAAGCCGCCGCCGCCTGTTAAAAGGGGCCGGGGCGATGTGGTTGCTTAGCGTCAGCCAGGTGGGTCTTGCCGCCACAAGCCAGGTAGTCGCGGTGCGCGTCTGGCCGTCGTCGACCTATACGCGCGTGACGGTTGAGTCCAACCGCGTGCTGAAATATAAGCAATTCGCCCTCAGCAATCCTGAACGTGTGGTGGTTGATCTCGAAGGTGTGAACCTCAACTCCGTGCTGAAAGGCATGGCGGCTCAGATCCGCGGCGACGATCCGTTTATCAAATCGGCGCGCGTCGGACAGTTCGATCCGCAAACCGTGCGCATGGTGTTTGAGCTGAAGCAGAACGTGAAGCCGCAGCTCTTTGCCCTTGCGCCTGTTGCCGCCTTTAAGGAGCGTCTGGTAATGGATCTCTATCCGGCGAATGCCACGGATATTCAGGATCCGCTCCTGGCACTCCTTGAGGATTACAACAAAGGCGATCTCGACAGGCAGGTTCCACCAGCGCAAAGCGGGCCGAAGCCGGGCAGGGCGGGGCGCGACCGACCGATTGTGATCATGCTCGATCCTGGCCACGGCGGGGAAGATTCCGGCGCCGTCGGGAAGTATCGCACCCGCGAAAAAGATGTGGTGCTGCAAATTGCCCGTCGTCTGAAGGCGTTAATCGACAAAGAGGGCAATATGCGCGCCTACATGACGCGCAACGAAGATGTCTTTATCCCGCTGAAGGTCCGCGTGGCGAAAGCGCAGAAGCAGCGCGCGGATCTGTTTGTCTCTATTCACGCTGATGCCTTCACCAGCCGCCAGCCGAGCGGCTCGTCGGTATTTGCCCTGTCAACAAAAGGGGCGACCAGTACCGCCGCGAGATACCTGGCGGATACGCAGAACGCCTCGGATTTAATCGGTGGGGTGAGCAAAAGCGGCGATCGTTACGTCGACCATACGATGTTCGATATGGTGCAGTCGCTGACCATTACCGACAGCCTGAAGTTTGGTAAAGCGGTGCTGGGCAAGCTGGGCCGGGTCAATAAGCTGCACAAAAACAGCGTCGAGCAGGCCGGATTTGCGGTACTGAAAGCGCCGGATATTCCGTCCATACTGGTCGAAACCGCGTTTATCAGTAACGTGGAAGAGGAACGCAAGCTCAAGACGGCTAAATTCCAGCAGGAAGTGGCGGAGTCGATTCTGGCAGGTATCCGGGCCTATTTCTCAGACGGAGAAACGCTGGCGCGGCGAGGGTAGGGCATCAGGCCGGGTATCTTGCCCGGCATTTTCACAAACGGCAGATACAAAAAAACACCCTTAAGGGTGTTTATTGTTTTAGAAGTGTTGGTTGCGGGGGCCGGATTTGAACCGACGACCTTCGGGTTATGAGCCCGACGAGCTACCAGGCTGCTCCACCCCGC